>DASVWA010000136.1:0-5145 GCA_036389855.1 Pseudonocardiaceae bacterium | reverse complement strand
TCCTTGTTGCCGCGCAGGCCGTTCACCGAGCCGGTGTTGATGATCGCGCTGTCCGGACGCAGGTGCGGCAGCGCGGCCTTGGTCATTCGGGTCGGTCTGCCACCCGGACGTCCTCGGCGTCGATGTCGGTGTCGGCGCTGGTGTTGTCACCGGGCCAGCTGCCCTCGCCTCGCTCCACCCCTCGGCTCAGTCTTCCTGCCTGCGCCGCGGTCGCTTGCGAGCGCGCTGCTCGGCCCCACAGCTGCTCGCCAAGCCGCTCTGGCAAGGCGGCCGCCGCCGCGCCGGCCACGCTGTCCGGTAGATGCTCACCCAGAACCGCCAGCGTCACCTGAGTGACGCGCTCGGCTTCGGCACGAGTGCTCAGCCCAGCCCTGGTTTGCACCTCTGTGATGAACTCATCGTCGCGCACTGATCCCTCCAGCCCGTTTAGTGCTCATTAGTTCAGTCCGGGACGGACATGCGTTCCCGTAGATCTGCCAGTGTCTGGCGGAGCACCCGCGAGACGTGCATTTGGGAGATGCCGACCTGCTCAGCGATCTGAGTCTGTGTCATTTGGCGGAAGAACCGCAGGGTGAGGATCGTCCGTTCGCGGGGAGGCAGGTCGGCCAGTAGCGGGCGCAGCGCTTCCCGATCGTCGATGAGCGCGAGATCATTGTCCAGACCACCCATGAGCTCGCCGAGGGTCGCGCTACCCTCCCCGGATCCCAGCATCTCGTCCAAAGACGAGCTTCGATAGGCATCTCCAGCCCGCAGCCCCTCGATGACGTCGGCGAGGGGCAGGTCCAGCCGAACGGCGATCTCACTAGGTCGCGGCGCCCTACCGAGCTGCTGGGACAGCTCGGCCAGAGTGCCCCGGATGGCTATGTGTAGATCCTTGAGCCGGCGCGGCACTCGTGTCGACCAGCCGTGGTCGCGGAAGTACCTGCGCACCTCGCCGGTGATCGTGGGCACCGCAAAGGAGAAGAAATCCGAGCCGCGGTCTGGCTCGAAGCGGTCCACGGCATTGATCAGCCCCATGGTGGCGACCTGGACCAGATCATCCAGCGGTTCGCCGCGGCCGGCGAACCGGCGTGCGATGTGTTCGGCCATCGGCCGGTAACCGTTGATCAGCTGCTCGCGTAGCCGCTGGCGGTCAGGGTCGTCGGCTGCCAGCTCGGCATAGCGCCGTTGCAACGGGATGAGATGGGCGTATTCGCCGTCGCGAGTGGCGGCGGCTGACGAACCGGGCGAAGTCACGTCTGCGGCACGGCCACGCCGCCCTTGGCCAGGGTGATGCAGACCTTGCCGCCCTGGCCTTGGCCACCAGGCAGGTGCACAACGCTGACCTCGTCGGCAAGGGCTTCCAATACCCGCCACCCGAAGGACTTGGTCGGCACCGGATCTGCCAAGGCGTCCGCGTCGATCTCCGCGGTCAGCTCGATCCGATTCGTCCGGACGGTAAAGCTGCAAGTCAGAGCGGCGTCCCTGGCGGCAATCCGTACCAGCATGGTGCAGACATCGTCGACTGCCATTCGCAGGTCGTCGATCGAGTCCAAGTCGAAATCCGCCCGGGCGGCAAGGTCGGCAGCAACCGTGCGGATCGTAGGGATGGCGATGGCGCTGGCCGTGGTGCGCAGCTCTATTGACAACCCAGACTCCGGTGCAGAGGCCGGCAGCGCTGCATGGCCGTTGAGAAGGGAACGGTCTGTGTTCACAAGATCCAAACTTGCTAAGGCGGGCGATTTAAGACAACCGCAGAATATGGTGGGTACGCCGGTAGCTCCCACGGCGCACCCACCTTGAGAAGGTGGCCTTCCCCCAGTTCCCGGCGCGGTGGACCACTAAACCACCCGCTAGGGTGAATCTTTGAGGGCGTCCGGCACATTGTCGGCGAAGGAGAAGTGCTCTTTCAGCTCGGTGGCCTCCAGCGCCCGGTTGGCGATCCGCGAGTTACACACCAACCGCAGAACCCGGTCTTGGCGGCTAGCTTGCTCGTTCGCCTCGAACAACACAGATAACCCTGCGGATCCTAGGAAGCCCACCCGATCGAGATCAACCACTACGACTCGGGCAGCCGCCAGCTGCGCGGTCAGAAAGACCGCCAGTTCCGGCGCGGTCAGCGCGTCGACCTCGCCCTGGACCGTAACGATGCGTGCGTCGGAACCGTGCTCGGTCACCTGAAGATCCATGATGTCGGCGAAATCGCTGCTCACATGCCGCACGATATCGGGCACGCCACAACGCGCGCTACGCGGCCGGGTCAGGGATGGCGCACCCGAACTACGTACCCCGTGCAAGGGCCTGGACGGCCAACACCGCCAGATCGTCGCCATCATTGCGCCCCAGCCAGTCGGTGACGGTGTCTTCGACCCGGCTGGCCACCTCCTGCGCGGTCATTCCGGCGCAACCACGCAAGCACGCAGCCAGCCGGGCCGGCCCGAACTGCTCCTGCTCCTCTCCGGTGCGGCGGGCAGCCTCGGTGACGCCGTCGCTGTAGAGCAGGCACGTCTCACCTGGCCTCAGCGTGAGGGAGATCCGGCCGAAACGGGCGTCGGGCAGGATTCCCACCACCGTTCCGGGCACTGCGACCTCCTCGACATGGCCATCGTCGCGCAACACCAACGGCGCGGGATGGCCGCCGGCGGTCAGCGTGAGCGTCAGCCCCATCGGAACGGGCTGCAGCGCGCCGAGCACCAGCGTGGTGAAGACGGTGCGGCCGGCTGCCAGCAGGGCGCGATTGAGCAGGTTCAGCAACCGGGCGGGCTCCTGCTCGACGACCATCAATGCGGTCAGCGAGTGTTGCACCCGGCTGCTTTCCGCCAAAGCCTCGGCGCCCTTGCCGCACACGTCACCGAGAGCGAACAAGGTGTATTCATCGGTGATGGGACGAACGAGGTAGAAGTCGCCGCCCACCGCCAGCTCCCCAGGAGCGGCACGATGCGCTACGCCCAGTTGCACTCCAGGCAGTTCCGGCAACGCCTCGGGCCCAGGTGGTAGCAGCGGCGCCTGCAGCTGAGTCAGAGCGACAGCGCGGGCTCGCCGCCGCCGCCCAGCCTCGAGCGCCGGGCCGGCCAGCGCCGCCAGCGGGGCAAGCAGCTCGGTCGCGACCGGCCGGACTACCAGGAGCAACCCCTCAGTCCGTTGCAGCCCCCGCAACGGCGTCGCCACGACCGGCCGCCGTTGGGCGATGTCAGGGCCGAGCGCGGCAGTCAATGCCACCAGTTCGTCGGCCGGCACCGTGGCTGTGTCCCCGGTGGCTCCGCGCAGCGCACTGGCCAGGACCGGCGCTGTTCGAGGTGCGGGCGCCCGGCTGGTACCGCGGGCCGGCCGAGCCTCACCGTGCCCGAAACGCCACCACGACAGCCGCGCCCGCGGCGCCGGCAGCAGCACGGCGGCCTGCTCGCCCAGAACTGGGACGGCCATCCGGACCAGCGTCGCTGCTGCCGCGTCATGGGCCACTCCCGCCGCGAGTTCGCGTCCCGCTGCCAGCATGAAGTCGTGATGGTCAGCCGATTTGGCAGTCCCCTCGGCAGTGCCAGCATCAGAGATCGCGCTGATCACCCAGGCTTGCCAACCGTCGGCGAGCCGCTGCAGCCGTCCGGATACCCGGCGTCCACCGGACTCGGCGACGAAGGACTCGCCACTGTTGTCCAGTTCATCGCCGACGCCCAGCTCGGGAAACAGCCGCCGGGCCGCCATGTTTAGCAGATGGATCCGGCCGCACGCGTCCTGCACGATGACGGCCTCGTTCATGCCGTCGAGTAGCCGGGGCAACCCTGGTACCAGCAAGTCGGCAACGGGGTTCACGTCAGATGCCACTGCATCTCCTCACCCGGTTGCAGAACGCGTCGCGAAGAGGGTAGCCCGAAGGGCGGTGTGCTCAGGGTCGAAACTGAGAGCCGATCGTGGCACTCTACGGGCGTTCGTCAATACCATGGTTTTCTGGGAGGCTCATCGTGAGCGCGCAGCCCGTGTTGGCCTCGGGATCGATTTCGGAACGAGTGGATCCGGCCGATTCCGCGGCGCTGGAACGGCTCCTGCTTGCCCTGGAAGAGTTGCGCGACGGCAACTTCCGCCGCCGGCTGGTGATCAATGACACCAGCCTTGTCGGCCGCATCGGGACGGTGATCAACCAGATCGCCGAGCGCAACCAATCTCTGGTCGGCGAGCTGGTCCGGGTGCGCGAGGCGGTCGGCCAAGAGGGTCGGACAGAGGAGCGGCTCGCCAATGATGGCACCGGCGGATGGTCGATTGCAGCAGCGGCGACCAACGGCCTGATCGAGGATCTGACCCGGCCAACCACCGAGCTGGCTCGGGTATTGACCGCGGTATCCGAGGGTGACTTGTCATCACGAGTGTCCGATCAACTACTTCGGGGTGACTTCGCTCGGTTAGGCCACAGCGTCAACAGGCTGCTCGATCAGCTGTCGCTGTTCGCCGCCGAGGTGACCAGGGTGGCCCGCGAGGTCGGCACCGAAGGCCGGCTGGGTGGTCAAGCGCAGGTCCCAGGGGTGGCCGGAACCTGGCGAGACCTGACTGATTCGGTCAACGTGATGGCCGGCAACCTCACCGCTCAGCTGCGTGACATCGCCGAGGTGGCCACCGCGGTAGCCCGGGGAGATCTCAGCCGCAAGATCACCGTCGAGGTGTCCGGGGAGTTGTTGGAACTCAAAGACACCCTCAACACCATGGTCGACCAACTCTCGGCGTTTGCAGCCGAGGTGACCCGGGTGGCCCGCGAGGTCGGCAGCGAGGGCATGCTGGGTGGTCAGGCGCAAGTGCCCGGTGTGGCCGGGACCTGGCGAGACCTGACCGATTCGGTCAACGTGATGGCCGGCAATCTCACCGGTCAGGTGCGCAGCATCGCCCAGGTGGCCACTGCAGTGGCTCGGGGCGATCTCAGTCGCAAGATCACCGTGGATGCCCGCGGGGAGATCCTCGAGCTCAAAAACACCCTCAACACCATGGTCGACCAGCTTTCCGCGTTCGCCGACGAAGTCACTCGGGTGGCCCGCGAGGTCGGCAGCGAGGGCAAGTTGGGCGGCCAGGCCCAGGTGCGTGGGGTGGCCGGCACCTGGAAGGCGCTCACCGACAACGTCAACGGGATGGCGGAGAACCTGACCGGTCAGGTTCGCAGCATCGCCGCGGTGGCCACCGCGGTGGCCG
>DASVWA010000135.1:0-3658 GCA_036389855.1 Pseudonocardiaceae bacterium | reverse complement strand
TTTGGTTGTTGAAGTCGAACGCCAGCCCGCCGGGCATGATCGGATCACCCCACCGCACGACCACGCCGTGCGAGTAACCCTGCGGTACCCGCAGTGTGTCTTCTCTATTGGGCGACACGGGTCCGAAGTTCAGGCCGCGAGCGCGGGGTACCCCGCTCTGAGGTCTCGGCGGTTCGGCGGGCGGGGACTCGCAGGCAGGGATCCCGCCAGCGGCGAGGGATAGCAGCGCACCAACAGGACTTGGCCCAAGCCGTTGCGCACGATCGCGAACGCCGCAGGGCACAGTTCGAGAGCCTGAGGTGCGGCCACATCATGGTAGTACTCCACCCGCGCCATGTGCCGATGGTTCGACTCTCCGCGCTAACACCGGGCGGACGCCAGCCGGAATCGACGCCATCGGGTGCTTCAATCGCGCGATCTCCGCAATGTGCTGAGCCAGGTTGCCCATCCTCTTCAGGTCACGCATCGCATGCATGGCCGCTGCCACCGCCCGCAGGTCGGTGGCCAGCGGTGCTTGCAGGACGAGCAGGTGTGTTCTCGCTACTCGAAACCGCCTGTGCCACCATCCCTCGATGAAGGGTTTGATCGTGTGGACGTAGTTGACTCCTGAGGAGTGGCGGCACGGTTGGCCTCTAGCCGATCTCTGCATCGGGTGGTGGCCAATAGTGAGATCGCGCACAGGCACAGCAGCCTGATCCGTAGGCGCCAACCTGGCGCGGCGCAGCAAGCTCAACAAGGGCGCCGACGTGCTCAACCGTGTCATCCGCGCCGTTAGCCAGCAGCACAGGTTCAACCGCAACCGGCCGTCCTACCCCGCGTAGCGTGTGCTCGGCGACTCCGCCACCCCGGTGTAGCCATCTCCGCAGCAGGGTAACCCCACTGGGGAAAGCCGGCGACGGAGAGGCGGGCAGGTGTTGCGACATCCCGTCACACGTGCTGGCTTGCTGCGGCGGTGGCTGCGGTTGGTGGGGCGCACGGGGTTGGTGCTCGCTTCCGTTGCGGCGCTGATCGTCACCGGTTATGCCTGGACGCTTTCGCGGCAGTTCGACGCCTCGCTCACCACCTCGGCGGTGCTTGATCACCCCGGACATGCCCGTCGTGCCGGTCCCCCAGGCCCCATGAATGTGTTGCTTGTTGGGCTGGATAGCCGCACCGACGCCCAGGGCAACCTTCTGCCGCCGCAGGTGCTCGCCGCTCTACACGCCGGCGACAACAGCGGCGAACTCAATGCCGACACTCTCATCCTCGTCCACGTCCCGGCCGAGCCGACACAGCCGACCGTCGCGGTGTCGATTCCCCGCGACTCTTATGTCACCGTGCCCGGTTTCGGTGCTCACAAGATTAATTCTGCCTACCGGCGCGGAATGCTCGACGCGAAGCCGACGCTCGCGGCGCAGGGCATCAACGGACCTGAGCTGGAACGGCTGGCTCGCCAGGCCGGTGCGCGGAAACTCGTGCAGACCGTGGAGCAGCTCACCGGCGTCACCCTCGACCACTACGCCGAGATCAACCTGGCCGGGTTCTACGATATAACCCAAGCGGTCGGCGGTGTCCCGGTCTGCCTCACCGCCCCGGTCCACGACAGCTATTCGGGTGCGGATTTTCCGGCCGGCCCGCAGACCGTGTCGGGTGCCGCGGCGCTGGCCTTCGTCCGGCAGCGCCACGGCCTGCCCCGCGGCGACCTGGACCGCATCGTCCGCCAGCAGGCGTACCTGTCCGGGCTGGCTCACCGACTGCTCTCCAGCGGTGTGCTGGCGAACCCCAACACATTGGCCGCGATGCGCGAGGCGATCGCCCGCTACGTCGTCATCGACCCTGGCTGGGACCTCGCCGGGCTCATCGAGCAGGCCCGATCGATGAGCGAGGAGTCTGTCCTGTTCCGGACCATCCCCACTGGCCGCACCAACCTGTCGACCCCCGACGGCGACGCGGTTCACGTCGACCGCGCGCAGGTTCAGCAGTTCGTGGCACAGCTCACCAACCCCGGTGACCAGCCCCTCAACCCGCCCGTCTCGACCGCACCCGCCACACCAGCCATCGCGCCGATAGCTTCCTCGATGCCCTGCATCAACTAGCCTCGATCGCTCAGCGGCAAGGGTTCATATCAGTCCGCGGCGATATGACATGGTCGGCAAGGGAGGCCGCTAAGCCGGGGAAACGTCAAGACAATAGATAGGGACGCAGCTCCGCGGTCGAGCGTCCTTCGCGCGGGGTCATGTTGTGCAGGTCGTTGAACACCTGGCGCACCCGGGCCTCTACGTCGAGAGTGCGTGCGTAGTAGAGCGACTCCGCCAGATCCGCCTCGTGCCGTTCGGCCCAGCGCCGCAGCGCCACCGGGTCCCCACCCTGTGCCGCAGCCGCAAACGTCCACAACCGAGCGAGTCGTCCGGAAGGTAGATGCGTGCCGTCGACCAGATACACGTTGTCGGAACCATCGGGACATCCGGGTAAATGCCCCGTGATCTCCGTCCAGCACCTCGACACGCCCCCGGGCGACCTGCACGCTCGCATGGGCGCGGCGACCTCCTGGTCGTGGCCGCTGAGCTCTGCGGCCCTGCCGGAATCGACCTTGATTCCTGCCGGACAGGTTTCGTGACCGCGCCGCGGGGAACCCCGCGTTGGCGCGGCACCGCGCGCTCGGTCATCCGTCCTCGCGCTAGCTTCCCACCAATCTCAGATCGGCCCACTCCAGCTGCAGGGCGAGGAAACCAGACCGAGCCTAGATGTGACAAGGAAGGAAACAAGATGGAGTCGATGGTGATCTCGATCGAGAAGGCTGTGCGACCGGTAGGGCCGCATTCGCAGGCAATCCGGCGCGGAAATATCTTAGCAATCGGGGGACAAGTAGGCACCGACCCTCATTCCGGCATCCTCTGCGATGGGATTGACGAGCAACTTCGACAGGCGATGGCGAACATACAAGAGCTTCTTAAAGAAGCTGGTTGCTCTTTTGCTGACGTGGTAATGATGCATGTATACCTCACCGAAGAGGGCCATTTCAGGAAGATGAACAGCGTCTTGAGCGACTTCCTGATGGAGCCTTTCCCGGCGCGCACAACTGTTTACACACAATTGCCGCCAGGTATGCTTGTCGAGATCGACGCTCTCGCCGTAGTTGAGTAGGGGTGGCATGATACTTTGGCCTACCACGGCTGAAGGCAAGCCGAAGCAGTATCTACGGAGTGTCGTATGGCCGGGACGGGCCCATGGCAGCGCAAACGGCATCGACTAATCGATTGATTCGACTCGCATGCGGAATCAAATCGCAGACCTCGGCGGCCGTGCTTGGGATGCTGGCTAACTTACCAGGAGTCGCTTCTCCCAATCAAGGGGCCGGTCGCGGGGCGGTGTGCAGCGCCTGGGAAGAAGAAGCGGGCGGACTTGAGCCTCGTCAGCGGGTCAAGCACACTCGTACGCCATGGACGACTCTGAGCTCCAACAGCTCGTGATTGGTCTCGCCGCGCAAATCTATTTCGCAAACCGCGACGGCAAAGACCCTGACGACCCGGAGGTCACCGCAGGCTTATCGATGTTGGTTGAAGATCTCGCCGCACAAGAGCTGGAGTGGTCTGTGGAGCTTCCGCGGACTCCGCAGGCGCTCCGGGCTGTGATTACCGAATGTATGGAGAACGCAGCTGCTCAGGTCGGTCGCAGAGCT
>DASVWA010000134.1:0-5339 GCA_036389855.1 Pseudonocardiaceae bacterium | reverse complement strand
ATCCAGGAGGGCAACCTGGGTCTGATCCGCGCGGTGGAGAAATTCGACTACACCAAGGGATACAAGTTCTCCACCTACGCCACCTGGTGGATCCGCCAAGCCATCACCCGCGCCATGGCCGACCAGGCCCGCACCATCCGCATCCCGGTGCACATGGTCGAGGTGATCAACAAGCTGGGTCGCATCCAGCGCGAGCTGCTCCAGGACCTGGGCCGCGAGCCCACCCCCGAAGAGCTGGCCAAGGAGATGGACATCTCCGCGGAAAAGGTGCTGGAAATCCAGCAGTACGCCCGCGAACCCATCTCGCTGGATCAAACCATCGGCGACGAGGGTGACTCCCAGCTCGGCGACTTCATCGAAGACTCCGAGGCCGTCGTCGCCGTCGACGCGGTCTCCTTCACACTGCTGCAAACCCAGCTGCAGTCCGTGCTGACCACGCTGTCCGAGCGCGAGGCCGGTGTGGTGCGGCTGCGATTCGGGCTCACCGACGGCCAACCACGCACGCTTGATGAGATCGGTCAGGTCTATGGAGTGACCCGGGAACGGATCCGGCAGATCGAGTCCAAGACGATGGCCAAGCTACGCCACCCCTCGCGCTCCCAGCCGCTTCGCGACTACCTCGACTAAGGGGTACGGCGCCGCAGTGGCTCAATGGTCGGGCGCCGTGACCGGTGAATTTTCGCCGCGATGACCGTCTGACTGATAAGGAGTCCGGCGGCCCAAGGGCGAACACGAGAGGATGGCGCGATGCAGAAGATCACATCATGCCTGTGGTTCGACAACCAAGGTGAAGAGGCGGCGCACTTCTACACCACCGTCTTTAAGAACTCCCGGATCCTGGACGTCGCCCGCTACGGCCCAGCCGGCCCTGGCCCAGAAGGCACCGTCATGACTGTCACCTTCGAGTTGGACGGTCAGAAGTTTGTTGCGTTGAACGGTGGGCCCCAGTTCGCGTTCAGCGAGGCCATCTCTTTCCAGGTGAGTTGTGAGACACAGGACGAGGTCGACTACTTCTGGAGCAGGCTGTCCGAGGGCGGGGAAGAAGGTCCATGCGGCTGGCTGAAAGACCGGTACGGCCTCTCCTGGCAAATCGTCCCGACCGCTCTGATTGAGCTGATGAGTGATCCCGATACCGAGAAGTCACAAGCAGCCATGAAAGCTATGCTCGGAATGCGCAAGATCGACATTGATGCCTTGCACCGCGCGGCAAATCAGCCGTAGTAGTTGACGATCGACACTCTGCCGGCTCGATCGATGGAGTCTCGTTGACGGGATCCATCGACCGAGTCGGCGGCGTGCAGTCTGTCGAGCGCCTCACGTCGGGGCGTTGGTCGCTGGCATGGCCTCGTTGGGGCCGACGAGCTTGAACTGGGCGCCGGTCGGGTCTGCGGCAGCCGCGAGACGGCCGTAGGGCGTGTCCTCAGCGGCCCTGAGGATCGAGCCGCCGAGGTCGACGACCTTTGCCAACGTCGCGTCAGTGTCTTTGACCCCGAAGTAGACCGACCAACGGGCGGGGACACCGTCGGGCAGGAAGCTCGACGCGTCCATGACCCCAGCCAGCCAGTCCTCGCCATGCTTGAGGACCGTGTAGCGAAATTCCGGGGTGTCACTCATAACGTGGGTCTCCCAACCGAACACCTCACGGTAGAAAGTGACAGTGGCCTGGTAGTCGGGGGTGTGAAGCTCGAACCAGCTCGGTGCACCGGGTTCGCCCAGGACGCCAAAGCCCCGGTGGAGGCCGGGCTGCCAGATGCCGACCGCTGCGCCGCCGGGGTCGCTGATGACCGCCATGGTGCCGAGGTCAGCGACATCCATGGCGGCAACGAGAACCCGACCTCCGTGGGCGGCAGCGGCGTCGACGGTCTTTCTGGCGTCATCGGTAGCCAGGTAGACCGACCAGATGTCCGGCACCTCGGAACCGGGCTGGCTGGCCATACATCCGGCGATCCGGACACCGTCTTTGGCGAAGTTGACATAGCCGCCGAACTCCTCGGCGGGTTCCTCCGCGGTCCAGCCGAAGAGCTCGCAGTAGAACGTCCGGCTACGGTCGGTGTCGGAAGTCATCAGATCGATCCAGCAGGGCGCTCCGAGGGGGGCGATGTCTCGGGTGGGCATGGTGGCTCCTTTCGCGATGCTCAAACCATGTCACCACTGTCGACGCCGCAGCGGCTCTGAACTCATCGGCCCTGGCGAACCAGAGTCACACACGTGAGCATGGCCCCGATGACCTGACCGGCGCGGCCACGATGCGGCGACACATCCCTACTGACCGAGCGCCTGCTTGCGCCGTTCGATCAGTCGCCAAATCATCGGCGTGAAGATCAGCTGCATCGCGAGATCCATCTTGCCGCCGGGGCAGACGATGGTGTTCGCGCGCGACATGAATGAGTCGTGCAGCATCGACACGAGATAGGAGAAGTCGATCCCTCGCGGATCGGCGAAGCGAATGATCAGCATCGACTCATCGAGTGTCGGAATGGTCCGGGCGATGAAGGGGTTCGAAGTGTCAACGACCGGCACTCGCTGGAAGTTCACATGCGTGCGCGAGAACTGTGGGCAGATGTAGTTCACGTAGTCAGGCATGCGGCCCAGAATCGTTTCGGTCACCGCCTCGGTCGAGTAGCCGCGAGTTGCCTTGTCGCGATGCAGTTTCTGGATCCACTCCAGATTGATCACCGGAACGACGCCGATCAGCAGGTCCACGTGCTGGGCGACGTCTACCTTGCCGGTCGCCACCGCTCCGTGTAGCCCTTCGTAGTACAGCAGATCCGTGTCGGCGGGCAGCTCCTCCCAGGGCGTGAACGTACCGGGGGGTTGTCCATAAGGCGCCCCCTCCTCCTCGTCGTGCACATACTTTCGTACGCGCCCGCGGCCGTTCTCGCCGTACTGCCGAAACAGCTCCTCGAGCTCCTCGAACAGGTTCGCCGCCGGGCCGAAGTGGCTGAGACTGTGGTCACCGCGTTCCGCCGCCTCGGCCACCTTGGCCTTCATCTCCGTGCGGTCGTAGCGGTGAAAACTGTCACCCTCGATGAGCGCCGCGTTCACGTGCTCGCGTCGAAAGATCTGCTCGAAGGTGCGCATCACTGATGTCGTTCCGGCGCCCGATGAGCCGGTGATGGCGATGATCGGATGCTTAGCTGACATAGCCTGCGCCCCTTCCGGTCAACCGTTCGTGTGGAACAGGCCGCGGGTCTTGAAGAGCGGCATGTCGTACTCGGCGACGTTGTGATCGCGGTGGTATTGCTCGATGCGCTCGACCTCCTCGCGCGCGCCGAAGATCAATGGGATGCGCTGGTGCAAGCCCTCCGGCGCGATGTCGAGAATTCGCGCATTCCCAGTGCTCGCAAGGCCACCAGCCTGCTCAATGATGAAGGCCACCGGATTAGCCTCGTAAAGCAAGCGCAGCCGGCCAGGCTTGGCCGGATCCTTCGTGTCGCGCGGGTAAAGGAACACGCCGCCGCGGCTGAGGATGCGGTGTATCTCCGCCACGAGCGACGCGACCCACCGCATGTTGAAGTCCTTGCCGCGAGGACCCGTACTGCCGGCAAGGCACTCGTCGACGTAGCGCGACACCGCCGGCTCCCAGAATCGACTGTTCGAGGCGTTGATCGCGAACTCTTTCGCGGCGACCGGAACCTGGATCGACGGATGGGTCAGGATGAACTCGCCGAGCTGCGGCTCGAGCGTAAAACCGTGCACACCTGTGCCGACGGTCAAGATGATCATGGTCGTAGGGCCGTAGATCGCGTATCCGGCGCAGACTTGCTCCGACCCGGGCTGCAGGAAGTCTTCCACGGTTGCGTTCGTGCCCGGTTTCCTGGCACGCAGGATCGAGAAGATGCTGCCGACCGAGACGTTCACGTCGATGTTCGACGAACCATCGAGCGGGTCGAACACCAGAAGGTACTTGCCCCGCGGGTAGCGCTCCGGGATGGGATGCGGTTCCTCCAACTCCTCGGACACCATTCCGGAGAGCAGGCCGCCCCATTCGTTGATGCGCAGGAACAGGTCGTTCGCGACCAGATCGAGTTTCTGCTGCGTCTCCCCCTGGACGTTGGTCGTCGCTGCGGCACCGAGCACACCGCCAAGCGCCCCCTGCGCCACCCGCTTGGCGATCGCCTTGCACGCGAGCGCAACGTTGAGGATGAGCGAGTTCAGCTCCCCGCTTGCGCCCGGATAGCGGCGCCGCTCCTCGATGAGGTACTGGGTGAGCGTCGTATGGTCAGCGAGCATGGCGTCCTTAAGGATCTCGGTGTTAGTAGACTAGTGCCTCAACACGTACCTCACCCAGCACACGACTGCGGCCTCTTTCGTGTCGAGCACATCACCGGGAGCGAGTCTGCCGCATACGAGTCCGGTCCGGCGCACCCGTCTGCGCGTTCTGCTCGCCCGAAAGGCTGCTCCACAGAAGATCGAGAAGTTGGCATGATCAGGAGATGCGCGCGCAGTCTCGGACCTTCGGCGCCAGCGTGAGCAACCACAGGCCGCTGCGGCAAGCGCCTCGCACGCGCCCACACTGCGCTGCGTCTCGGTGTTGCAGCTTCAGCGAGCGGTTGGCAATGCCGCCGTGACCGTGATGCTGGCCCGCAGCGGTCCGAGCGCCCCGACGCCTGCGCCGGCCCCCGGAGCGTCACTGCTGCCGCCCGCAGTCGGCGCCGACCAGAAGGTATTTGACGACGCCGTCAAGTCGGGTGACTGGGCCACGGCCGCGACGTCGCTGGCGAAGCTGGCCATGCCAGCAACGAAGCTGACGCCGCTCACGATCGACCAGCTGCGTCTGCTTCAGGACGCCGTAACCCGTGCTCGCTGCGCGCTCGGCGGCGTGGGCATCGTGCTGCAGCTCGCGATCACTGTCGAGCTGCAGGCCAAGGGCGTCCCGGCGGGCAAGGTCACGGCTGGCACCGGATTCGGCAAGCTCGAGACCAAGGTCGGCGAGAGGATCAACGGTGACCAGGCCACGGGCACGTGGTACTCCTACGAGATCAACATTACGTTCACACCCGATCCCACCGTCGTCGACGCCGCCGAGATCGCGTTCATCCAGACCGTCCGCCTCGTCGAGACCGCGAGCGGCTCCAACAAGGACCCCGAGCAGACGAGCAAAAGGCGCCAGACACCGTTGGGCACGAGCGTGGACCGGCGCAGCGGCAAAAAGCAAGGCTGGTACGGGCTCAACGACAACGAGACGGGCGGCAGCATGCTGACCGCTTGGAAGAAGTCCGCCCCGGACACGCCGGCCACGATGCAGGACCGTGCAAGTTGGAACCAGCCCGACACCACGTGGCAGTTCGAGACCATAGTGGCCTGCCGCTGCGGGACGGACATCGGCAAGGTGTATG
>DASVWA010000133.1:0-2734 GCA_036389855.1 Pseudonocardiaceae bacterium | reverse complement strand
CCGGTGACCTCGGGTCGGGCCCGCACGTTCACCGCAGACTCGTGGACCTGCCGCAGCAATCCAATCAAGATCTTGACAGGCTAAGCACCATTCGCGATCCGCGTCGGCGTCGGTGGCTGCCATTGCCGCGGCCCTGCGCAGAATCTCTGATTCCTCGGTGGCGTCGGTGCGGGCTACCACCAGCAGGTCCTCACGGGTTTGAAGCACCAGATCCAGCTTCTCCAGGTACTCCTCCAGCGCCAAGACTTGCTTGCCATCAGCGTGCCCGCAGCGGCGCGGCCGCTTCTGGTCCTCCAGGATCACCCCGGAAGCACATGCGATCTTCGTGTCTGAGCGGTCCGATACAGATATTTCGTCATGGTCCCGGTGGAAGTTCTGACCGTAGGCGTGACCTGCTCTGATCACTCCCGCTGAGTTCAGCCATCTGAGCCCACGCGTAGGCCTCCGCGGGGATTGCTGGGGTGCGCGGCCGAGGAGACGCCATCTTGGACGTGGCAGGCTTGGATCGGTTGGCGCTCCGGGCGGTGTGAGGTGTGGACACCGACGCGGCGGAAGCATCGGTTGATTTACTCCGTGCTGGGGCTGCGCTGAATTCGTTGCTGTTGCGGGGGTCGGGTGCCGGGATGGCAGCCACGGGAGCTGCACGGGCGGGGTTCTCGACGGCGCCCGGGAGGATGGGGCCGTTGTTGGAAGTGAGAAGAGACACCGACGCCGCGCTCCAGACGAGGGCGAGGACGCCCGCTACCGCGAACCGTGTGAACCGCTGCGACCTATACGGACGTCGCTGGACGTCGGTGAGAGGGAGCTTCAGCGGCATGGTGGCCACGGAGGAGAGATCTGAGACGTCGGTCTGGGCGGGCAAGGGGACGCAGGACCCGGCGAATCCGCCAACCCCGACCAAGACAGGGGCTGGCTTGCACGGCCGCATGTCCGCGTCGGCGATGTTGATATCGGCAGGGTGGTCAATGTCTGCCAGAAGCGCTGGCGCCGCAGGACCCAGCGCGACCGCATCCTCAGGACCGGCGTCGGCGACTACCGAGTGATCGGACTCGGCCGAGACAGGCTGCGCGACGACAGGCACCCGCAAGGATCTACTGACAGCTACGTCTAGTCGTATCGACGGGAGCGGCTGGGTGTCTGCGGCCTCCCATCGAGCGGCCGTCGAGCATTCCCCTCCCAGACCTGGGGCGAGTGACTCTTGAGCCAGCCTGGCGGCCTTGCGACGCTGGGATAAACGCTGCCGTCCAGGGGCCATGTCGTCACCTCTCACTGAAAGCGTTACCGCTGGCGCGTTACGCACGGTCGTCTCCGGTTACGGCGCGACACCTTACGCACAGCACGGATGGGCTCCATGCCGGCCAAGGAACAGTCATCTACGCCTGAACTTCCGATCATGCTGGCCTGCTGCTGCCGTGACATTGGCTACCCGGGGGACAAGCTGTTGCTGTTCCCCTACCAATCGGCGAAGCGGTTGGTCGCGGCGACCATGTGCTCCGCGAGCTCTGTCGACATGTCCTGGGTTGTCGAGCACGACGAGTTCGCTACTAGGTCAGGCCCGAGCCAGTTCCCACGCGGTAAGGATTGGGCCGTCGAGATCGAGTCGGCCATGGATGAGCACCGCCGGGATCCAGCGAGACCACCGCGGCCTCCCAGTCACACCAGTCCCGCGCGGCCTGCTCCCGGACGCTGGCGTTGGAGTGGCCGAGCAGCCGGGCGTAGGCATCCACGAGGTCGCCGTCACGGTCGGCAGCGGGCACACCATCCCGGAACCGGGCCCATCCGGCGGGGAAGACCGGCCAACACCGTGGTACAGCCACTGGATTTCCGACCGGCGGGTCATGGTGACGGCTGCGATGACCATCTCGGTGACCCCGCGGGGTGCCGCTCGGCGTAGGCAGGGCCAGGTGGAGCCCCACGAGGCTCCGTGCACCAGCCAGCGCTCGATTCCGAGATGCTCGCGCAGCCGTTCGATATCGGCCACAAGGTAGTCAGTGATGTTCACGGACAGATCGGTTTTGGGATCGCTAGCATGCGGAAGGCTCCTGCCGGCACCGCGCTGATCGAACAGCACGACTCGGTAAGCCTCCGGGTTGAACAAGCGTCGCGCACCGGGGGAGCAACCGGATCCCGGGTCGCCGTGCAACACGACAGCAGGTTTGCCGTCCGGGTTGCCGCAGTCCTCCCAGTACATAAGCTGCCCGTCCCCGACATCGAGCATCGAGCATCCCATGGTCGAACGGTTTCGTCGGCGGGGAGGGACTGGCACCAGCAACTGTAGGCGGTGCGCGCTATGGAGCTGCGACCCCGATGAATATGTCGGAGTCAAGCGCGGCCACCAGGGGGGCCTCCTCCCCCGGACGGACCTCCACGCTGGCGCCAAGGTTGTGTGAACCGATACGCAAATCGAACAATCGGTGAATATACACCAAGCTGAATTCGTTCCGTATACGTGCCATAACTCAGCGTTATAGACAGCGAGATGGGTAACGCCTTCTGGCCCCGAAGCGATTAACGTCATAGGAGGCATAGTGGAGAACGCCAACATCCAGTCCAGTTACAGATAGTGCTTGCATCGTCACACCAAGCGGCCGAGGGTACATGTAGAAGCGCACCACTATCCCAACAGTCGCAAGACGCCAGAGGTATTCGACCAACAGAACGGAAGGCCGAGATGGGCAACTACATGGTGAACGGCGAAATCATCGACGTGCGTGAGGATCAGCCGACCGCCGCC
>DASVWA010000132.1:0-6975 GCA_036389855.1 Pseudonocardiaceae bacterium | reverse complement strand
AGTCGCTGCCCGGCATCGGCTCCAGGTACCGCTGCGCGGCCCAGCGGTCGGGCCCCAGCTCCCGGTAACCGTTGCGTGTCGTCACGTTGGCGGAGACCACCGCGTCCGCGGCCAGGGTGTCCACGACAGGATCCCTGCTGTCCGGACCGGACCGCACATTGAGGCTGTCCGCGGTGACCCTCATCGTGCACGGCCCCGACCCGCCGTCCGCACCATCACCCGGGGAAGTCAGCACTATCACACCTATCACCACGGCCCCCCCTAAGATCAACTGCCACCGCTTAGGCTTCCCAGCCACCGGTCCACTCCCCGCCGTCCGTCCAGTGATCTGTCAGTGCATGGCCTGCCTCAATCCCCGGTCGAGCTCGCCGAGGAAGTCCTCAGTGGTCAGGAACGGGGTGTCCGGACCCACCAGTAGCGCCAGGTCCTTGGTCATCTTGCCGCTCTCGACAGTGTTGATGCAGACCTTCTCCAAGGTCTCAGCGAAACGGGTGACCTCCGGCGTGGCGTCCAGCGTGCCGCGGTGACGAAGCCCTCCAGTCCACGCGAAGATCGACGCGATCGGGTTGGTCGACGTCGGCTTGCCCTGCTGATGCTGCCGGAAATGCCGGGTGACGGTGCCGTGCGCGGCCTCGGCCTCGACGATCCGACCGTCCGGCGTCATCAGCACGCTGGTCATCAGGCCCAGCGAGCCGAAGCCCTGGGCAACGGTGTCGGACTGCACGTCGCCGTCATAGTTCTTGCAGGCCCAGACGTAGCCACCGGCCCACTTCAGCGCGGCGGCCACCATGTCATCTATCAAACGATGCTCGTACGTAAGGCCGCTCGCCTCGAAATCAGCTTTGAACTCAGACTCGTAGACTTCGGCGAACACGTCTTTGAACATGCCGTCATACGCCTTGAGGATCGTGTTCTTGGTGGACAGGTAAACCGGATACTGACGAGCCAGTCCATAGCGCAGCGATGCCCGGGCGAAATCCTCGATGGATTTGCGGTAGTTGTACATCCCGAGCGCCACACCGCCACCCTCGCCGAACCTGGCCACCTCGATCTGCAGCGGCTCACCACCGTCGTCCGGGGTGTAAGTGATTGTCACGGTGCCTGGTCCCGGGACGGTGAAATCGCTGGCCTTGTACTGATCACCGTGCGCGTGGCGGCCGATGATGATCGGCTCGGTCCAGTTCGGTACGAGGCGCGGCACATTCGAGCAGACGATCGGCTCACGGAAGATCACGCCACCGAGAATGTTGCGGATCGTGCCGTTGGGTGAGCGCCACATCTTCTTCAGGCCGAATTCCTCGACCCGGGCCTCATCGGGTGTGATGGTGGCACATTTGACGCCTACCCCGTGCTTGGCGATCGCGTGTGCCGCGTCGACAGTGACCTGGTCATCGGTGGCGTCACGATGCTCGATACCGAGGTCGTAGTAATCGAGGTTGATGTCGAGATAGGGCAGGATCAGCTGGTTGCGGATGAAACCCCAGATGACCCGGGTCATCTCGTCACCATCGAGCTCGACGACGGTCCCTACCACTTTGATCTTGCCCACCGGCCGGGCACTCCTCTCGACTCACGCCTGCACACAGACCTGCGTTGCTAACGTAGTGCAGCGTGCTCGCCTGCTACCTGCGGCTGATCCGCGCCGGTTTCCGGCGGTACTCGACCTACCGGCAGGCGGTGGTCGCGGGGGTGGCCACCAATGTCGTCTTCGGCTTTATGCGGTGCGCGGTGCTGCTCACCGTGTTCGCCGGCAGCGCCCAGGTCGCCGGCTACAACCCGTCGACCACGGTCACCTTCGTCTGGATCGGCCAGGCGCTGATCGCAGTGGTCCTGCTGTGGGCTAATTCCGACTTCGGGGAGCGGGTCCGCAGCGGCGACGTGGCCGTGGACTTGCTCCGTCCGGTCGATCTGCAGGCTGCGTTGCTGGCCGAGGATCTGGGCCGGGCCGGTTTCGCGCTGCTGACCCGGTTCACCGTTCCGCTGCTGGTCGGCTTGGCCTTCTTTGACCTGAGCCTGCCGAGCTCGGCGCTGCGCTGGATGGCGTTCGGTCTCAGCGTGCTGCTCGCCACCCTGGTCAGCTTCGCGATCCGGTTCCTGGTCAACCTGGTGGCATTCTGGCTGCTGGACTGGCGCGGGCTGCTCTCGCTGCACGCCGTGATCGGCGGCATGCTGTCCGGGTTGGTCATCCCGATCGCGTTCTTCCCGGAGTGGGCCCGGGTGGCGATCTGGGCGACGCCATTCCCGGCGATCCTGCAGGCGCCGATCGATATCGCCATCGGCAGGGGTGCGGCGCTGCCCCTGCTGGCCCACCAGCTGGCCTGGACAGTTGCCCTGCTCGCGGTAGGCCGCCTGGTACTGGCCAGGGCGGTACGGACACTGGTGATCCAGGGTGGGTGAGCACCTCGCGGTGTACCGCAGCCTGGTGGCCGCATCGGTACGCAGCCAGCTGGCCTATCCGACCTCCTTCGCATTGCAGTGCGCTGCGCAGGCGCTGGTGCAGCTCGAAGACATGGTGATCATCCTGTTGCTGTTCTCCCGGATCGCTGAGATGGGTGGCTTCACCCGACATGAGGTGCTGCTGATCTTCGGCCTGGCCGGAATCTCGTTCGGGCTGGCCGACATGCTGGTCGGCGCGCTGGACAAGGTTGGCCAGCTGGTCCGCACCGGGACGCTGGACGCACTCCTGCTCCGTCCCGTGCCCGTCCTGACCCAGATCTGCGTTTCCGACTTCGCCCTGCGCCGGCTCGGCAAGGTCGCGACCGCGCTCGCCGTGCTCGGCTACGTGCTGGCCACCTCGGACATCTTGTGGACGCCACTGCGGGTGGCGGTGTTGCTGATCACCCCCCTGACCGGCCTGATGCTGCTCGGTGCGATCTGGGTTGCGGCCAGCGCCACGACCTTCTGGCTGGTGGAAGGACAGGAGCTGCCCAATACGGTGACCTACGGCTCCGGGATGTTCACCTCCTACCCGGTATCGGTGTTCTCCGGGTGGCTGCTGCGGCTGATGGCGTTCGTGGTGCCCGGTGCGTTCGTCGCCTACTACCCGGCTCTGGCGATCCTCGGCAAACCGGACCCGCTCGGGCTGCACCCGGTGTTGCAGTACAGCGCGCCGCTGGTGGCGGTGCTCGCGGCCGGCGTGGCCGCCGTGGTCTGGCGGGCCGGCGTGCGGCACTACGTCGGCACCGGGTCGTGAGTCCGTTGATCGAGATTGACGGGTTGCGCCGGGAGTTCCGGCGCCGGCGCGGGGTGCGGCTGGCTGCGGTGGACGGGGTGACGCTGACCGTGGCGCCCGGCGAGGCGGTCGGCCTGCTGGGGCCCAATGGGGCCGGCAAGTCGACCACGATCAAGATGCTGACCGGGATCCTGGTGCCGACCGCAGGCCGGCTGCGGGTGTGCGGGCTGGAGCCCGTCCGGCAGCGGCGTGAGCTGGCCCGGCGGATCGGCGTGGTGTTCGGGCAGCGCAGCCAGCTGTGGTGGGACCTGCCGCTGGCCGAGAGTTTCGCGCTGCTGCGGACGATCCACCGGGTGCCGCCCGCCGAGCACGAGCAGCGGCTGGCCGAGTGCGTCGAGCTGCTGGAGCTTTCCCCATTCTTGGCTACCCCGGTGCGGCAGCTCTCGCTGGGTCAGCGGATGCGCGGCGAGGTCACCGCGGCGCTGCTGCACTCCCCGGAGTTGTTGGTCCTCGACGAGCCGACCGTCGGCCTGGATCTGATCAGCAAGGAGCGGTTGCGGGTGTTCCTGGCCCGCGCCAACGCCGTCGACGGGGTCACTCTGCTGCTGACCACGCACGACCTGCCGGATGTCGAGCGGCTGTGCCGGCGGCTGGTCGTGATCGACCACGGCCGGGTGCTGGTGGACGGCTCGCTGGAGTCGCTACGCCGCCAGTTCGGCGGGGCGCGGCAGCTGGTGGTGGACTTGGAACAGCCGCACGCAGCGCTTGACGGGCTGCCCGGTGCTCTCGACGTCACGGTTGAGGCCAACGGGCTGCGCCAACGGCTGGCCTTCTCAGCCGAGCAGACCAGCGCCGCCGAGCTGATCGCCGCGGTGGTCGCCCGGGTCGCAGTGCGGGACCTGCAGGTGGTGGAACCGTCCATCGAGGACGTCGTGCGCACGCTCTACACCGGCTGATCAACCTGGTGCAGAGCGTGTCGGGCGGCGAGATCGAGGACCTGCTCAGAGGGCGGCTGGGTCTATGGCCACGTTGCCGTGACACCCGCCGAGTACGGACGAGGGACGTGATTCCGCGTCACACTGCTACACGCCTATTTGAGCTAGTCCGTGCGCCGATCACCGATTCTGGATGACCGCTCGCCGCATTCATAGATGATTTCCACGGGCGGTCCTGGAGGTCTGAAATTGTCAGGGCCAGTCGCGACAATGGTGTCGTGGCCACGGTGGAGGAGGATCGCACGCAGGCCCGTATCGACGGGCTACTGGCGGTGCTTCGTGATGCCGAGGCCGAGTACCGGCGGTCCTATTCTCAAGTCCTTGACGTGGTCGTGGAGTTGGACACCGAAAGGGTGGGAGCGGTCGCCGGATTCGGTACCACAGCCCAACTGTTAGCCGGTGTGCTCAACCTCTCCAAGGCAGAGGCCACGGCTCGTGCGGAGCAGGCGGGGTTGCTGGCGCCACGTCGGTCGCTCACTGGCGAGACGCTGCCGCCGGCGTTGCCGACCACGGCTGCGGAACTCGCCGCTGGTGCGATCGGCCCGGCGCACGTCAAGGTGATCGCCGCGACGGTGCGCCGCATCCCTGCGGCGACGCACCCGGAGGTGACTGCTCAGGCCGAGCAGACCCTCGCCCACACCGCACGCCGGTTTGGCCCCACTGCACTGTCGCGCATCGGTGAGCGCCTGCTCGCCCATCTCGACCCGGACGGTACGGCCCCCGCCGAGGAGCCCGAGACCATGCGGGAGTTGCGGGTTCGCACTGGCCCCAATGGCACGGTCAGCCTGAACGGCAAGTTGGACCCCGAGGGCGGCGCCCGCGTCCTGGAAGTGCTGGGTTCACTCAACGGCCGCCGTCCCCTGACTGATGGGGTCCCTGATCAGCGCAGCCGGGCACGCCGCGACGCCGACGCCCTCGTGGAAGCCATGAGCAGTCTGCTAGACGAGGGTGAACTCCCGACCCGCAGTGGGCAACGCCCCCATTTAGTGCTCACGATGGGCCTCAACGAGCTCATCGAAGCATCGGATCTGCTGTGCTCGACACCGGTGGCTGCGTGTCCGCCGCCGAAGCCCGCCGCCTGGCATGTGATGCGGTCGTGATTCCAATGGTGCTGGGCGGCGATTCGATGCCTCTGGACGTCGGGCGCCAGCAGCGCCTGGCCACCGCTGCCCTGCGCGACGCGCTGGCCCAACGTGACCAAGGATGTAGTTTTCCAGGATGCGACCGCCTACCCCGTTATTGTCACGCCCACTACATCAAATCGTGGCTTGACGGGGGTGAAACAAAATTCGACAACAAGACACCTTGCTAAATGTTCCTTGCGTGCACGCGGCGGGTGGCTTCTCAACATGTCAGTCTCCGATACAGCTGGCCGACCCGATCCGCGGTAGCGGGTCCAGGACGCTGACCAAAGCTCAGCGCGAGCCAAACGCTCGCCACAGGCAGGCGGTCCGCACGCCGACGCCGAAGCCAGCACCCCGCCGGCTGCAGCGCCGAAGCGCGATTGGCATGTCCGGTCTCGTTGTATGACACGAGTCACGGCCAGGTCCGATCGGATATGCCGAAGGTGTGCGCCAAATTGCGTGTGTGTCATAGCTTCCCGGGACCCAGACGATACGTTCGCCTGCGCTGAGTAGATCACGCTCTAGACGCCGGGACAGGCGTCGGTGTCAACGGCAAGTCCTCGACTACTCACCGTCGCTGGACCCCGAACTGCCCGACCAACGCAGCAGGCCGAGATGATGATCGCTGCTGGCGGTGCTGCTGCCTTAGCAGCGGCGTCGAAGAGATCGTCTGACAGGCGCGCTCAACGAGCTCAACGGCGGCTTCGATCTTTTCGCTGACTGCCAACCAGCCGCATCAACACACGTCGGCCTCGCCGCAGCGCGGCGTAGGAGTTGAGCCAACAGCTTCGGGGCGCCCAATGTCATACTGAAACCATACCCCTCTAGGGTATATTAACGGAGTCGACCGAAGGGGAACCGCATGAACGGCTACGCCCAGGACAAGGACGCCTACCTCAAGCGGATGCGCCGTATCGAGGGTCAGATCCGCGGCATCGCGAAGATGATCGAGAACGACGAGTACTGCATCGATGTGCTCACCCAGGTTTCCGCCGCCACCAAGGCCCTTCAGGCCGTGGCGCTGGGGCTGCTGGATGAGCACCTCAAGCACTGCGTCACTCAGGCCGCGGCTCAGGGCGGGCAGGTCACCGATGCCAAGGTCGCCGAGGCGAGCGCGGCTATCGCACGCCTGGTCAAGGCCTGACACCGACCAACAAAGTGGAGCCGAAGCGATGACCGAGACCATCTACAGCGTGACCGGCATGACCTGTGAGCACTGCGTCGCATCGGTCACCGAGGAGATCAGCGAGATCGACAGCGTTGCCGACGTGGTGGTGAATCTGCCCACCGGCGCCGTCACGGTCACCAGCCACCGGCCGGTTGACGACGCGGATGTCCGCGCCGCCATAGAGGAAGCCGGCTATCAACTCGCCAACTGAGGCCCGAGCCGCGGGCACCTAGCCGTGCGGTCGCGGCCACATCGACAGGACGTGACATGAACACTGCAGCGAAGCTCTCCGCCTACGGTGCGGCGCTGGCCCTGCTTTTCACGGGGGCGTACGCCGTCGGAACCGCTGTCGGTCCCTTCTCCACCGCGACCGCCGTCTTCGGCGGGCACGGTGCAATGTCCGGCGCTGAGGACGCCGGGCATGGGGACGTCCACAGCGGCACCGTCGCGGGGACCGCGATTGACCAGCCCGGCGGGCTGGCGTCGAGCAGGGGCGGTTATACCCTCACGCCCACC
>DASVWA010000131.1:0-1538 GCA_036389855.1 Pseudonocardiaceae bacterium | reverse complement strand
CCCGAGCGCGGCCGCGAACAGCAGTGCCGCGACGGCCAGCGCCGCTTGCGGTGCCACCACCCCAGCCGCGATCGGACGGTTGCGTTTGATCGGGTGCGCCCGGTCAGCCTCAACGTCCTTGACGTCATTGACCAGGTACACACCGGACGCGGCGAGCGAGAACGCGACAAAGGCGATCCCGACCGCGGTGAGCACGTGCCACTGGAAGATGTAGCCGCCGGCGAACGGCGCAGTGAGCACCAGAACGTTCTTCAGCCACTGCCGGGGCCGCATGGTGCGGACCAACCCGGTGACCGGGTTGCCGCGCCCGGCGGTGGTGTCCCGCTGGGTTGTGGCGGTCATCGCCATCCTCTCAAGCGCAGGCCTCGACGTACCCCGGTGCCGATGGCGGCGCCCAGGGCGGAGCCCACGAGAACGTCAGTCGGGTAGTGCACGCCCAGCACCAGCCTGCTGACCAGCATCGGTGGCACCAGCACAGCGGTGAGTGGGCGGCGCAGCAGGCCACCGTAGAGGACCGCGGCTGCGGTGGTGGAGGTGGCGTGCGAGGACGGGAAGGACAGTCGGCTCGGGGTACCCACCAGCACCCGAACCGACGGATCAATCGGACGTTGCCGGCGCACCACCCGCTTGACGGCGATCGACGTCCCGTGCGCCGCGGCTACCGTGGCCGCCGAGACTAGCCAATCCCGGCGACGTCGCCGGTCAACCAGCGCACCCAGCGCGCCCAGCGCCAGCCAGCCCAGGGCGTGCTCGCCGAAACGGGACAGCCCGCGGGCCGCGGTGACCACCCGGGGCGCCGCGATCCTGCGCTGCACAGCAGCGAGCAGCGCAACCTCCTCAGTGGAGGATCGTCGTTGCAGCACTTGGGTCATCAAACTCATGTGTTGAATACCCGCTTCCAGGCGGCCCGACCTGTGAGCTCCGGGGCTGCGTCACGGTAGCGCTTGCGCAGTCGGGGAAACTCTCGGGCTAGCTCCCGGTGTAGCTGCACTGACCGGGCGAGCATTGAGCGGAACGACCGCGGATCCCGCTTACGGTAGGTCACACCCCGGCCGTCTGCTGTCGACACGGTCACCCCATCCATTCCGGAGAGCACGAACCACCGGGCGTCGGAGCGGGCCAGCGACAGCTGCGGGCGGTGCTGCGCCGCGGCATTGACCGGGCGCAGCTGATGTGCGAGACGTTTCAGTAGCGTCACCCCGATGGTGACCGGGTTGGTGGGAGGTTTGAGCATGCGCTGGACCTCGACCTGCCCACCGGCCGGCAGCGGGAGATCTTGAGAGTCCATCACCTGCCCGTCGGTGAAATCCGCGCAGCGGGCTCGGACTTCACCCAGCGCTGTGGGTAGCTTGTCGAACAGCGCCTGCGGCCCGGCCATGAAGTCCCGGATCGCCATCTCCTGCAGCGCCAGGGTGGAGTACTCCATCGCCAGTGCATGTTTCAGGGCGTGTTTGAGGCTGTCGGCGAGCATCGCCGCCGGCCGCGCTTCGGTGCCGTGCAGTGCCGCGCCGACCAGCCGGTTGCGCAGGTGGAAATAG
>DASVWA010000130.1:0-2050 GCA_036389855.1 Pseudonocardiaceae bacterium | reverse complement strand
ATGCTGCGCTTGGCTGGCAGCGGTAGGTGCTGGAGTACGTCGAGGAGCTTGACGGCGGCGACGGGAGTGCATTCGTCTTTGATGCGCCGGGTCCGGCGGTGGATCGCGTTGACGATGGCGGTGGGATCGCTGCGGTCTTCGGGGCGGGTGGCGACAGGGACCATGAAGGTGAAGTTGCCGAACACCTCGTACCAGGATGACTTGGGCCGCAGGTTGACCGGCATGAGCACGCTGAGCCGGCCGCAAGCGCCGCCGTGGCCGGAGTTCCAGCTGTCCAAGGCCAGATGCAGGCCAGCCAGCAAGAGGTCGTTGACGGTGATCCCCGCAGCAGCCTTGTGAGCGAGGGCTGCGGTCTGTGCGGTGTCGAGAACGACGTGATGGAGCCGGTAGCCGGGACGATCCTCGCCCCCGCTGGGCACAAGGTGCCCTGAGCGGGCAGCGGCTTGGCGCAGTTCGCCCACCAGCGCCCGAAGCTGGGCCCACCGGCCGCTCATTGCCGGGATTTCCACCTCCTCAAGCGGCGTGTGCGACACGGGATCAGAGCGTCCGGCGTAGGCCCGGGCGATGGAGCGGAGCAGGCACAGCGCGGCGATGCCGTCACCGGCGGCGTGATGGACGTTGAGCATCACCACGTCGCCCCCCTGATGGCGGGCGAGGCGAATGCGTAGCGGTGGCGACGTCCACAGCGGCACGGTCAGGCTCTGCAGGTCGGCCCGGGCTGCCTGCAGAGCGTTGTCGCCAGAGCAGACAATGACATCGAGAGGGTCCACATCCGGCGTAGAAGTGATCTCCCACTCATAGCGAGCCCGTCGCTGGCGACTCATAGTGGCCCGTGCGAGAGCTCGGGGGTGTCTGGCCAGTGCCACCCGCACGGCGTGCCGTAGGCGATCTTCGTCGACGGGACCATCGAGACGTACTTCCAGGTGGACGCTCCAGGGCTCGGAGACCGAGTCGAGGTGATAGCTGGCCTCGTCGAGCGCGCAGAAGGGTCGCCGCGTTGCCTGGGCCTGCGAGCCTGCCTGCGCGTCATCGATTCCCAGGGTGCCGGCGCCTGATGTGCGGTACGCCTTGCTCTCGGTCGGCAAAGTGGCTAGTCGGTCTGTCATGACGTTGCTCCTCTTGCAACCTTGTGGACGACCTCGGTCAGGACGTCACACCGGTGAGCGCGAAGAACTCCTGCCGGGAGCGGGCGTCTTCACGTAGTAGCCCGTGCAGTGCTGAGGTCACGGTGCGCGAGCCGGTGGCTCGGACGCCACGCAGTGACATGCACAGGTGTTCCGCCTCGATCACCACGCCGACGCCTTTGGGCGCCAGGTGCTCCTGCAGCCCGTCAGCGACCTGCTGGGTCAGGCGCTCCTGCACTTGCAGGTCCCGAGCGAACAAGTCGACGACGCGCGCGAGCTTGGACAGCCCGAGGATGCGCTCACCGGGCAGGTAACCGATGTGGGCGATCCCGTGGAAGGGCAGCAGATGGTGCTCGCAAAGCGAGTGCACGGGGATGCTCTTGGCGAGCACCAGCTCGTCGTAGCCCTCATCGTTGGGGAAGGTCGTCAGGTCGAACTCCCGCGCGGTGAGCAACTCGGCGTAGGAGTGGGCGACTCGTCGCGGTGTGGCAGACAAGTGTTCCGAAGTCGGATCCTTACCCAGAGCCACCAGCAGATCGGCCACTGCGCGCTCCGCCGCGGGCAGGTCCACCTCCTTGCGCGGCAGAACTACGCGAAGGCTGCGGTGGCCAACGGATGCTGGTCGCTCGGTCAGCGGTCCAGTGGGATCGACGATGCTCATCGGCTGGTCCTTTGGTGAGGGGTCTGGGAGGGCTTGAGGCGGCGGCTCGCCCCAAGCCCTCCGGGAGTCTGCGTTCCGAGGTGGGGCAGGAACACAGACCGGTCACGGCGCGATCACGCCGTTAGAGCTTCCGCCGTCCGGACGCGTAGGCGGTGGCCAACCGGGCCAGCGCGACCGCGCCGACGAGCAACCCGAAATCACGAAGCGCGATGTCGAAGTAACCGGGGAAGGTCAGCAGGTTGACGATGATGCCGGCCAACCAGGC
>DASVWA010000129.1:0-3856 GCA_036389855.1 Pseudonocardiaceae bacterium | reverse complement strand
GACTAACTCGCTGATCGTCATACTGGAGATCGGTGGGGAGTTGGTGGATCAGATCGCCGAAGCGTTGGATGACTAGTACTACAGCCGCATTTTGTGATGTTTGAGGTGTTGTCGCTGGTAGTGGCATGCCCGGGCGTGGGTTTGGTGGCGTCGTCGCCAGTGGGACCAGTGGTCGGTGTGTGGTCGGGGGTGTGATGGTCGGGTGCAGGTGGCCCAGAGTCGTCTGATTTCGTTGCAGGATAAAGGGATCAGTGGTTCGTGGTCGGTTGTGTTGCCCCTTTTTCTTCTCGGAGACGCTCGGTGTGGGCGGTGCTGGTGAGGAAGGCGGCGGCGAGCATGGATAGGGTGATGTGGCGGTACCAGGCGTGGTATTTGCGAACCTGGTAGTGGTCTAGTCCGGTCTCGTTTTTGGTGAACTGGAAGGTTTCCTCCACAGCCCAGCGGGATCCGGCGACCCGGACCAGTTCGGCCAGCCCGACCGGGGTGTTGGTGTGGACGATGTAGTAGGCCAGCTCGGTGGGTTTGCTGATCGAACGGCGGACTAGCAGCTGGTGGGCGTCGGTGCGGGGTTGCAGGAGTAGCCAGTCGTAGAGACGCTGGCCTTGGCTGCCGGCGCCGGCAGCCAGGCGCTGCCATCCGCGCTGGGGAGCCAGTGCTGCGAGTTCGTCGGCGCGCATCCGCCCGGTCGGGGTGGAAAACCGCTGGTCACAGGAGATGGCCATCACGTAGTTGATGTCCTGGTCTTGCAGCCAGGCCCGTAGGCCGGGGTTGTCACCGTAGGCTTCGTCGGCGGTGAACCAGCCCAAGGACGCCCCGGCGTCGCGGGCCCGGGCGAGCATGCGGGCGGCCAGTTCGGGTTTCGTCGCGAACTGGACCTCCTCGCCGACCCCAGCCTCATGACACCGTTCGCGGTCGGTGGTCCAGGACGCCGGCAGATACAGTTCGCGGTCAATCAACGCCCGGCCTTTGCTCGACGCATAGGTCAAGAACACCCCGAGCTGGCAATTCTCGATCCGTCCGGCCGTGCCCGAGTACTGGCGTTGCACACCAGCGGACTTGGTGCCTTTCTTCAAAAACCCGGTCTCATCAGCCACCATCACACCACTGGGGTCACCGAGTTGATCCAGCACATATCCGCGCAGGTCATCGCGCACCGCATCGGCGTCCCAGGAGTAAAAGTTCAGCAGCCGCTGCATGCCATCCGGGGTCAGGTCCCCGGCCGCCTCGGCGATCGTCCAGGAGTTCTTTCGTTCCGCCCCTGAGAGCAATCCCAGCACATACATCTTGGCACGGCGGCGGGACTCCACCTGCGCGAACCGGCCCGCGACCAGCGCGAACATGTCCTCAAACCCCGCCCGCCACCGCTCCAGACGATCATCAGCTATCGACAGCGGCGCGGCCAACGCGTTGTCGTTCAGGCACATCACACCCGAAGTCGATCACGCGGTGGCCGACTCCGTGATCATGACACGCTGGCCGAGATCACACTCTGGGGAGGGTCGGGGACTGGCGCGGTGGCGTGTATTCGACGGTAGGTCTGCGCGCTTCTGCTTGGGGTTTCCCCGCGGCAGCTTTCGCTTAGACCGTGGCCGACGCTCCGTTCCAGTCCCCGCCCGTCAAACCGTGCATGCGGTTCTCCCGCACACGGCTTACCGACGTTCTTCACCGGCGGCGTTCGACTTTCCAGGCCCGCATAGGCCTGGGCGGGACGACGATTCCATCGAGACTGATCAGACCCAGATGATTCGGAGACAACAACACCTGGGTCATGCCCCATCCCCAGGCTCGGCGGCGGTTGCCGCGTTTCGACAGCCACAGCGCGAGTCTGTGTAGGGCGTAGTTTCTGATCTGACCGAGCAGCAGAGCGGAGTTTCCGTAGCGGAAATACCCCGCCCAACCGCGGAGGAACAGGTTCAGCTCCTCCACGATCTGCTCGACCGGCACCAACAGCCGAGACCGGGCGGTGATCGACCGGATCCGGTCTCGGGCGTGCCGGACCGCCTTGCGTGCAGGCCAACGGGCGAGGAAGGTCAGATGCGCCGACCGGGGAGTCCACCCGCGCACCAGCCGATTGTGGAAGCCCAGGAAGTCCAGCCCCTGTCCCCCTTCGACCAGGTGCACGATGCGGGTCTTGGCGGCCTTGGGCTCCAACCCGAGCTCGCCCAACAGGACCGTCAACCGCGCCAGCGCGGCCTGGGCCTGTTCCCGTGACTGACACATCACCACGGCGTCGTCGGCATAGCGCACCAGCACCCCGTGCTCGTCTTGTGACCAGACCCGATCGATCTGGTGCAAATAGACGTTCGCCAGCAGCGGGGACACCACCCCGCCCTGTGGAGTGCCGGTGACCGGCCGACGGACCCGGCCATCCTGCATCACCCCGGCGCGCAGCATCACGCGCAACAGTCGCAGCACAGCCTGGTCACAGACGCGTTCCTCGACCGCTCGCATCAACTCCTCGTGCGGAATCGTTCCGAAACAATCGGCGATATCCGTCTCGACCACCCACCGCCTGCCCTTCCAGGACTCATCAATCAAAACCTGCAGGGCGTCGTGCGCCGAGCGTTTCGGACGGAACCCGAAGCTACACGGCAGAAAATCAGCTTCGAAGATCGGCTCGAGCACGATCTTCAGCGCCGCTTGCACGATGCGGTCACGGACCGAAGGAATCGACAACGGACGCTGCTCGGCCGTACCCGGCTTGGGAATGAATACCCGCCGCGCCGGCAAAGGCCGCCACCGTCCGTTCCTGAGATCTTCAGCCAATCCAGCAAGGAGCCGGTCAACGCCGTACTCCTCGACCTCGGCCAGGGTAATCGCGTCGATACCCGGCGCGCCGTTATTGCGGCGCACCACGACCCACGCCCGCCACAGGACGTCTCTGCGATAGACCTTGTCCCGCAGCGCGTGAAACCGTCGTCCCGGATCAGCCTTGGCCGACCGGTACAGCGCATGCTGCAAGGCACGGACCGGATCCAACTTTCCAGATCCCGCTGCGGCGGAACTAGCCTTATCGGCACTCACCGGGCCCACCCCCCAGAGCTGCGCGTGAACGAAGCAGCGGCCCTTCCCTCACCGGCGGTTATGTTGTCCGCCCGGCTCGATCGGTACTACGACCGCCTCCGACTCCCTCCCGGCACCCAATCCACTTCCCGGCTCCACACCGGTTATAAGACGAGACGTCCGCGCCGATCGCAGGGCGCTTCAGCCGGGGAGGGCCTCTCCAGTTCCCGCCGCCACCGTCTCAACGTTCCGCGCCCTCTACGCCGGGGAGTCCTTCGCGGCTGCGCTCCAGGCTCTTCACCGCTTCCATGGCCTTCACCGTGAACCGCCCGGCTCGGCACTCCCTCATGTCTAACGACGCGGCAGGCTTCGCTCCCGCTACGGACCGCTGATTTGCTTCCCCCACAGGGGCTTTCGACGCTGGGCTTCGACCCGGCCCGTTTCCAGACCAGACCGCCAACCTGCTACCGGGCCTCCTGGCAGCTACCCGGACCGGACTCACACCGGCAGGCGACGACGAGCTTCAGACCAAGACACAACCGCTGGACGATCACCTCTCAATCACTGGACGCACCGGCTGCCGTACTAGGCATGCACGAGGTCGACGCCGTCGTGAACGCGGGCCGGCGCTCCCTCGGCGAACGCGTCGGTCACCCGTACGACGTAAGCAGGATCCATATGCTGCCGGATCTCCTCGACACCGAGCCAGCTCGCCGAGAGAGCCTCGTCGGTCGTAGTGAGCCGGCCACCGACCGGTGAGCAGCGGAACACGAGAGCGACGATTCCGCGCGTCATGTTCTTGTAGACGCCGCTGAGCCGTTCCACCCGCACCTCGATGCCGGTTTCCTCGAAG
>DASVWA010000128.1:0-1510 GCA_036389855.1 Pseudonocardiaceae bacterium | reverse complement strand
CTGATGCGCTGAGTCTCGGAGTCGAAGTGTTCCATCAGACCGCCGACGTTGAAGGTGGACGTCTCAGAACTCCCCTCATTTTCAGATAGCACCGAACATCTCGACGAAGACTGGGTGTGCCGCCAGCATTTCAGCGAATTTTTCGACGAGCGGCACCAGCCGGTGCTCGGGCATGGTCGGGATGAGTTGGTAGAGCATGATGCCCTGCCGCAGCAGCGAGTGGGTGCGCCGCTGGGTGGTGTTGGACTTGAGCAGCCTATCGAAGCCGAGTGCTTCCCCGGCGGCGCCGAGCAGGGTCAGCAGAGCGACCGCGAAGGCGTTGATCAGCCACAGCCGGTCGCGGCGGGCAGGGGTGCTGACGCGCACCTCACCCATGCCCATGCCGTAGCGAAGGTCCTTGCTGTCCCGGAACTGGCATTCGACACCCCAGCGCTTCGCATACAGGTTCATCAGTTCGCGCGCGGTCTTGTCGGTGGTGTCGGTGACCAGGCACCACGGCTCCTTCATGTCCTTGGCGTGGACGCACACCACAGTGCCGACCGGGTAGTTGAGGCCGGTGACGGTGGCGCCGTGTAGCATCCGGGCGCGGCCGCCCGGACCGACCCAGTCGGCGGCCTTGCGGCGCTCGCCATGGGTGGCGCTCACCATGATGGTGGCGCGCATGCGGATGACGAAGCTGAATTTCAGCTCATCGCGCAGCACCCGGTATAGCTTGTGGTCGCAGAAGCCGCGATCGGCGACCACGGTGACCTTGATCTCGTCCGGCAGGGCCGCGGCGAAGCGCACCAGCACCTGGTATTCGTACCGGTTGCGCTGCCCTTTCAGCGTGTTCCTATCAACCGTCAGCCAATAGAGCGGCGTCGCCCGTCCGTGACGCGTGAGCAGCGACAGCATGAGCGTGGTCTGGCCGTCGGCGTCGAAGTCGGTCCAGTCCAGGGCCACGGCGATCTCGGGTCGGCTGCCGACGATGAAGGGCACCCAATGTGCCAGCAGGGTATCGACATCGATCCCCTCGTTGGACAGCAGGCGGTCCACCTGCTTGATGGCGCATTTGGTGGTCAGCCCGCGCGCCAGCGCCAGGCCTTGGCCGATCAGCGCGACCGCCAGCGAGCCCGACTGGATTGCCCCTAGTGTGGCGCCGGCCAGGGAAAGGATGCGCTTGGCGTGCAGGCAGTCACCGAACAAGCTCTTCAGAACGCGGTGGACGCCATCGAATGAGATCTGCTTGCTGGCTGACAAGGCACGCCCCCTCTGTCGGAACAAGAGGGCTCGAATCCGACTTTGCGGATCTTGGCAAGAGCGTCCCGCCGTCATCAACCTTCGTGCGCCAGACCGCTCGCCTCAATGCTCCTCGTAAACCCGAAACTGCTCGCCGGAGCCTCTTTGCTCATTCATCCGCGAGCCGGAATGAGGGGAGCCATGAGCCTCTAGCGTGCCCAGGTAGGCCTCTCGAATTAGGCTTGTGGTCGAGTTAGAAGGGATTTGGCGGCGATTTTCGGTACAAGCTGGC
>DASVWA010000127.1:0-6733 GCA_036389855.1 Pseudonocardiaceae bacterium | reverse complement strand
GCTGCCGACCCTGGTCTGGTGCCCTACGGGATGAGCCCGATCTCCCGGTTCGTGCCGCTGGAGCGTTTCGGTGCAGTCACGACCCGCACGCTGACGGTGCAGCCCCGCGACGGGCATTTCACCAACCGCACCGACTGGCCGGTGCGGGCCCTGCCCAGCCTGCTGCGCAAGTACGCCACGGTGCTGCGCCGCGCCGACGCCGGCTGGATCAACGCTTTCGGCTGGTGCAACGTCGGGATCGAGGCATACCTGCGCGACTACTATCCACGCACCCGCGAGCAGAACACCATCATCTCGGTGGGCGGTTTCGCGGCCGAGGAGTTCGTCTGCCTCGTCGACGCAGTGAACTCGGCGGTGCGGCCAGGCGAGATCGCAGCCGTGGAGTTCAACGTCTCCTGCCCGAACGTCGATCATGACTTCGAGCCGATCCTGGACGGAGTACTGGCCGACGCGGTATCTCGCAGCAATCACCCGGTGATCCTCAAGCTGTCGCCGGACCGCGACTACATCAGCCACGCCCGGCGGGCTGCCTCCGCCGGAGTGTCGGCATTGACCGCTATCAACACAGTGCGCGCGCTACGCCTGGACCCGCAGACCGGGCAGCCCTGGTTGGCCAACCGCTACGGCGGGCTGTCCGGCCGGGCGGTGAAGCCGATCGGGCTGCGGGTGGTCGCAGAGCTGCGCGATGCTCGGATCACGTTGCCGGTGATCGCCACCGGGGGAATCCGCACCTTCGACGACTGCCGGGAGTACTTCTGGGCCGGTGCAGACGCGGTGAGCCTGGGCAGCGCGAGCTGGCTGGCGTCCTATCCCGGTTACCTGCTGTCTCCCCTGTGGGGTTGGCGGATCCGCTCGATCCTGCGAAGGATCGAGCTCGTGAGTGGCCTTGAGTGCTATAGCAGTCAAGGCCACTCACGACGGGTCCATTAGGCTGCCGCCTAATGGACCCGTGCACTTATCGTCCGGCACCGGGGACGATCCCGGATGCGCCAGGGGTGTACCGGTTTCGGGATGAGCATCGCCGGGTTATCTATGTCGGCAAGGCGAAGAGCCTGCGCAGCCGGGTGAACTCCTACTTCGCCGACCTGTCCGGGCTGCACCCGCGGACCCGGCAGATGGTCACCACAGCGGCCTCGGTGGAGTGGACGGTGGTCAGCACCGAGGTCGAGGCACTGCAACTGGAATACAACTGGATCAAGGAGTTCGACCCGCGGTTCAACGTCCGGTACCGCGACGACAAGACCTACCCGGTGCTGGCTGTGACGCTGAACGAGGAGTACCCGCGGTTGCACGTCTACCGGGGACCTCGCCGCCGCGGCGTCCGGTACTTCGGGCCCTACGCGCACGCGTGGGCGATCCGGGAGACGCTCGACCTGCTCACCAGAGTGTTCCCGGCCCGGGTCTGCTCGGCCGGGGTCTTCAAGCGGCACGGCCAGATCGGCAGGCCTTGCCTGCTGGGCTACATCGACAAGTGCTCGGCACCGTGCGTGGGCAACGTCACCGCCGAGCAACACCGCGCCATCGTCGAGGACTTCTGCGACTTCCTGTCCGGCCGCACCGACAAGATGATCCGCCGGCTGGAGCGCCAGATGGAGGCAGCGGCTGCCGAGCTGGAGTTCGAACGTGCTGCACGGCTGCGAGACCACCTGGGGGCGCTGCGCCGCGCGATGGAGAAGCAGGCCGTGGTGCTCGGTGATGGCACCGACGCGGACGTGATCGCGTTCGCCTGTGATGAGCTCGAGGCCGCGGTGCAGGTGTTCCACGTCCGCGGGGGGCGGGTCCGCGGCCAGCGCGGCTGGGTGATCGAGCGGATCGAGCAGGTGGATCTGGTCAGCCAGTTCCTCACCCAGTTCTACGGCGAGCAGGCCGCGCTGGCGGGATCCGCCGATGATGCGATCCAGCCGGTGCCTCGGGAGGTGCTGGTTCCCGAGTTACCGGACCCCCAAGACACTGACGCACTGACTGAATGGCTTTCCGGACTGCGCGGTGGGCGGGTGGAGCTGCGGGTGCCGCAGCGGGGGGACAAGCGCGCGCTGGCCGAGACCGTGGCGCGCAACGCCGCGGATGCCTTCACCCAGCACAAGTTGCGCCGCGCTGGTGACCTGACCGCCCGCGCCGCGGCACTGCAGGAAATCCACGAGTACCTGGGACTGGACACTGCGCCGCTGCGCATCGAGTGCATCGACGTCAGCCACGTGCAGGGCAACGACGTGGTGGCCTCACTGGTGGTCTTCGAGGATGGGTTGCCACGCAAGTCGGATTACCGCCGCTTCGCGATAAAGGACGCAGCCGGCGAGGGACGCTCTGACGACGTGGCCAGCATCGCCGAGGTGGTCCGCCGGCGCTTCGCCCGCTACTTGCAGGAAACTGAGCCGGCCGACAGACCCGCGCTGGACCCCGACACGGGGCGTCCCCGCAAGTTCGCCTACCCGCCGAACCTGCTCGTTGTCGACGGTGGTCCGGCGCAGGTGGCTGCCGCGGCCGAGGCGCTGTTCCAGCTTGGCGTGACGGAGGTGGCGATCGCCGGCCTGGCCAAGCGGCTGGAGGAGGTCTGGTTACCCGGCGAGGCCGACCCGGTGATCCTGCCGCGCAACAGCGAAGGCCTGTACCTGCTGCAACGTGTGCGCGACGAGGCACACCGGTTCGCGATCAGTTATCACCGGCAGAAGCGGTCGGCGCGGATGACCAGCTCCGCGCTCGACGATGTCACCGGGCTGGGGCAGACCCGGCGCACCGCGCTGCTCAAGCACTTCGGCTCGGTCCACCGCATCCGGCAGGCCAGCGTGGATGAACTCACCGAGGTACCCGGAGTCGGCCCGAGCACTGCCCGCGCAGTGCTCGCCGCGCTGGGTAATACCAGTGAATTGGCCAGCACCGGCGCCGGCGAACAGAGCAACGGAGCGGCGCCGTGACCGCGGCTCAGGGCGGTATCGAGGTGGCCGTGGTCTCCGGGCTGTCCGGGGCCGGTCGCAGCACGGCAGCCAAGGTTCTCGAAGACCTGGGTTGGTTCGTGGTGGACAACCTGCCGCCCGAGCTGATCGCCACCATGGTCGAGCTCGGCGCGCGGTCGCAGGGCGTGGTGACCCGGGTGGCGGTGGTGATGGACGTGCGCAGCCGGGCGTTCACCGATGACCTAGCTGCGGTGATCAAGGATCTAGACGCCCGCGGCTACCGGCCCAAGGTGCTGTATCTGGAAGCCACCGACGCGGTGCTGATCCGTCGCTTCGAGCAGGTCCGGCGCAGCCACCCACTGCAAGGCGATGGCCGGCTGGCTGACGGGATCGCCGCGGAGCGGGCGTTGCTCGCCCCGCTTCGCGACGAGGCCGATCTGGTGCTGGACACCACCGGGGTTTCCGTGCACCAGCTGCGGGCCAAGATCGAGCACGCGTTCGGTGGAGAAGCAAGCACCCGTACCCGGATCACCGTGCTGTCCTTCGGTTACAAGTACGGGCTGCCGATGGATGCCGACCTCGTGATCGATATGCGGTTCTTGCCCAACCCTTTCTGGATCCCGGAACTGCGCGACTTCACCGGTTTGGACGCCGACGTTCGCAACTACGTGCTCTCCCAAGAGGGCGCCGAGGAGTTCCTGGACCGCTACCTCGAGCTGCTGCGGCTGATCAGCGGTGGATACCGGCGGGAGGGTAAGCGCTACCTGACCCTCGCGGTGGGCTGCACCGGTGGCAAACACCGCAGCGTGGTCGTGTCCGAGGCGCTGGCCGCCCGGCTCGGACAGGAGGACGGGATCACCGTCAAGGTGGTGCACCGGGACGTGGGACGCGAGTGACCCGGGCGCTGAAGGTCGTCGCGCTGGGTGGTGGCCACGGGCTGTACGCCACGCTGTTGGCTCTGCGCGCTATTACCGAGGACGTCACCGCGGTGGTCACCGTCGCCGATGACGGCGGTTCGTCGGGGCGGCTGCGCCGGGAGCTGGGACTGCTGCCGCCGGGTGACCTGCGGATGGCGCTGACCGCGCTGGCGGCCGGCGACGGCGGTGGCGCGCGGTGGCGTGAGGTGTTCCAGCATCGCTTCGGCGGTAGCGGGGCGCTGGCCGGGCATGCCGTCGGCAATCTGGTGCTGGCGGGACTGCTGGAGGTATTCGGTGATCCGGTGGCGGCGTTGGATGAGGCCTGCCGGCTGCTCGGCGTGACCGGTCGGGTATTGCCGATGGCTGCCGAGCCGCTGGACATCGAGGCTGACGTTGCCGGTCTGGACGGTGAGTCAGACGCCCTGCGGCGGATCCGCGGCCAGGTAGCGGTGGCGACAACGCCCGGCCGGGTGCAGCGAGTGTGGCTGCGTCCGCAGCGGCCGCAGGCCTGCGCCGAGGCTGTCCGTGCGGTCGAGGACGCTGACGTAGTGGTGCTCGGGCCGGGCTCGTGGTTCACCAGCGTGCTACCACACCTGCTGGTCCCCGACCTGGCCCACGCGCTGGCCGGTACCGTGGCCCGCCGGATAGTGGTGCTCAACCTCGTCCCGCAGCCGGGGGAGACCGCCGGGTTCTCCCCCGAGCAGCACTTGACCGTATTGTCTGGTCATGCCCCGTCCGGGTTCACGGTGCACGCGGTCCTCGCCGACATCGACACGGTCGCGGTGCCCGCTCGGTTGCACCGCTGCGCCGAGGCGCTCGGCGGGCACGCGTACCTTGACCGGGTCGCCGACGACCGATCCGCCGATCGCCACGATCCGGTAGCACTGGCCGTAGCGCTGCGTCGGATACTGAGACCTGCAGACCAGCCTGGCGACCGAGACACGATGTCGCACCTGCAACGGGAGGAGAAGCGCCGGTGGCCATGACCTCCGCCGTCAAGGACGAGCTGAGCCGGCTGCGGGTGACCAAGACGTGCTGCCGGCGGGCCGAGGTCGCCTCCCTGCTGCGCTTCGCCGGTGGGTTGCACATCATCGCCGGGCGCGTCGTGGTGGAAGCCGAACTGGACGCCGGCTCCACCGCCCGCAGGCTGCGCCGGGAGGTGCACGAACTCTACGGTCACAACTCTGATGTGCACCTGATCACGGCCGGTGGGCTGCGCAAAGGCACCTGTTATGTGGTGCGGGTGGTCCGTGACGGGGAGGGCTTGGCTCGCCAGACCGGCCTGCTGGACCTGCGCGGCCGCCCGGTGCGCGGGTTACCTCCGCAGGTCGTCTCTGGCGGTCTCTGCGATGCCGAGGCCTCGTGGCGCGGTGCGTTTCTGGCGCACGGGTCGCTCACTGAGCCGGGCCGCTCGGCTGCGCTGGAAGTGACCTGCCCTGGGCCGGAGGCGGCACTGGCCCTGGTGGGGGCCGCCCGCAGGCTGGGCATCCAAGCCAAGGCACGCGAGGTCCGGGGCGCCGATCGGGTGGTGGTCCGCGACGGGGACGCCATCGGTGCGCTGCTGACCCGGCTCGGTGCGCACGACTCGGTGCTGGCCTGGGAAGAACGCAGGGTGCGGCGCGAGGTTCGCGCCACCGCCAACCGGCTGGCCAACTTCGACGACGCCAACCTGCGCCGATCCGCCCGCGCGGCGGTGGCCTCGGCGGCGCGGGTCCGCCGAGCCCTCGAGTTGCTCGGCGACGACACCCCGGGACATCTACTCACCGCTGGCAGGCTGCGGCTGGAGCACCGGCAGGCCTCACTGGAGGAGTTGGGCCAGCTCGCCGACCCGCCGATGACCAAGGACGCGGTGGCCGGCCGGATTCGCCGGCTGCTTGCGATGGCCGACCGCCGAGCCGAGGAGCTCGGAGTCTCCGACACCGAGTCCGCGGTCACTACCGACATGCTCGAGGCGTGACGTCCCGAGCACTGTTGCGGCGTCCTTGTTGGATATCCACTCCGGCGGCGAACACCCCCCGCAGGTCCCCCTCCCGGGGGGACTGCCCAGTGGTATCCGGCCGATAGGGTGGCGCCGAGCTGTGCCAACCGTGAAGGCTGGCCGCGTGAAGGCGACTGTGTAAGGGAGAGGGCAACGTGACTGTTCGGGTAGGGATCAACGGATTCGGCCGCATCGGGCGGAACTTCTGGCGCGCCGTGCAGTCCGGCGGCCATGACATTGAGGTGGTGGCATTCAACGACCTCGGCGACGTCGCGACCATGGCGCACCTGCTGAAGTACGACAGTGTACTGGGCAGGCTCAAAGAAGACGTGCACGTCACTGACGACGGCATCGCGGTGGGCGGCAAGACCATCAAGGTGCTGGCCGAGCGTGACCCCGGCGCGTTGCCGTGGGGTGACTTGGGCGTCGATGTGGTGCTGGAGTCCACCGGCTTGTTCACCAAGGCGGCCGATGCTCGCAAGCATGTCGACGAGGGCGGTGCCAAGAAGGTGATCATCTCGGCACCCGCCAAGGGCGAGGATCTCACCGTGGTGCTGGGGGTCAACGACTCCAGGCTGGACGGTTCCCAGACGGTGATCTCCTGCGCCTCTTGTACCACCAACTGCCTGGGCCCGATGGCCAAGGTGCTCAACGACGCCCTGGGTATTCGGCAGGGCCTGATGACCACCATCCATGCCTACACCCAGGACCAGAACCTGCAGGACGGCCCGCACAAGGACCTGCGCAGGGCCCGCGCCGCCGCGATCAATGCCGTGCCGACCTCCACCGGGGCGGCCGCGGCCATCGGGCTGGTGCTGCCCGAGCTCAACGGAAAGCTGGACGGCTACGCGCTGCGGGTGCCGATTCCCGATGGATCGATCACCGATCTGTCCGCTTCGGTCTCCCGCGACACCAGCGTCGAGGAGGTCAACGAGGCTTTCCGGAGC
>DASVWA010000126.1:0-2885 GCA_036389855.1 Pseudonocardiaceae bacterium | reverse complement strand
CGGTGGCGGCTTAGGAGTGGTTACCGCTGGCCGCACTGGCCGTGGCTTCGAGGGCTCTGCTCTGGCTGGCTGCGGCACCGGGGATGCTGGTGCTGGCAACTCTGACGGAGCGTCTGGCACGCACAACAGCTCCGATGGCGCCAGGTGCTTGCCCGGTGGGCAGGGCAGTGTGCACAACCCCTTGGACCCGATGACCTGACCAGGCGGGCAGGGCTGCTCGATCTCGACACCGGCTGGCGGTGGTGTCGGAATGGGCAGTGGCGTCGTCGGTGCTGCGGCCGCCATTCCGCCAACCAGCGCCAGCAGCAACACCCGATAACTCACGACGGTGCTTGACACCCTAGCTCCGTCGTCACCGGTGCCCGTAGCCGTGGCCACCGTGGTGGTCGCGGTGGCAGTAGCCCTGCCACTCGTGCCGCCAGCGGTTCCACTCCCAGTGGCAGTGCCAGTCGCCTCGCCCGTGGTCTGGCCTGGCAGTCGTTGAGGACACCGCCACAGGCGAGCTCTCAGCGGCCAGTGCGGGTGCTCCGGTGACCAGCAGTGCTGACCCGGCCAGCAAGATTGCCATCAGGCTGTTCCTGATCAAACGATGCATGCCCGCTCCTGGCAGTTGGTGAGTCTCTCAAGAGCTATCGCGCCGCCGGTACCAGAAGTTACACCAAGCGACGGATCGGTTACCCGGCGCTGCAGGCGACTTGCTGGGACCTGCTCGGCAGCCTCGTGAGGGACGGGAAGGCGGCCAGTAACCTGAAGATGCCTCTCACCGAGGTTCCGCCCCGGGGTCGCTCCCCAGGGCATCGGTGAGGGTTCCGGTGAGGAGATGGTCCCGTGGATGCGGACGGCGCGTCCGATCGGCCGGCGGCTGCGCCAGATCCACCAGGCTCGGCGTAAGTCGTTGCGTGTGGTGGCCGGGCTGGCCGGAATCAGCGGGGAGTCCCAACGCGTCGATGCCTTGCGGTAACGGGTCATGGCCGTTGTGGACGCCTACTGCCGCTGTGACCGCAACGGCGTGGTCGGTGCCGCGTGGGGAGGCATGTACGTGCTCGTGCTGGCGGGAGCTGTCGACCTCGCGCATGCCGAGCTGAACGCGGTCACCGTGCCTACTACTACCCCGGAATCGACTCAGCTGGCCGGGATGTTGGCTCTTTGTCACGCGTTCCTAGCCATGGCGGAGAGCCGCCCTGAAGACGTGGCAGCACCGCTGGAACTGGCAACCGAACTGGCGGACCGCACTGGCTGACGATCAGCATGCGGTCGGTGAGTTCAGCTCGGAGGGCGCGGACGAACCGTTCGGCGAAGCAGTTCGCTCGCGGACAACGCGGAGGTATCCGGACCACACGGATGCCCATATCGGCGAGGACGGCGTCGAACGATGCTGTGAACTGGCTGGCCCGGTCACGGACGAGGACCCGGAACTGGGTGACGCGGTCGTAATGCCCAACCGCCGGAGAACGCGGCGGATCGTCGAGGCTCCCACGCGGTGACCGAGCTTTAACAACTCGCCCTGAATTCGCTGGTATTCCCAGCTCTGGCTTTCCTGGCCATACGCCCGATCAACGAGGCCACCGTGTCATCGAGGGATGGACGCCCGAGACGGTGGGGATACGTCCATTTTTGGTGACCAGGAGACGATCCCAGCGCAGGATCGTGCCCGGCGTGACCAAGCGATGCCTGCGCGGCATCTGGGCAGAACCCGGACCGACAGTCCCTGACCGTTCGCTGATACAGATGCGGTTAGGAATCTCGGTGGCTACGCCCCCGAAATGCCATGGGCGGCCGGCTGGCCATGTGGTTGAGGTCGGAACGGACGGGACATGCGCGGGGATAACGCGGGCACGTCGACGGTCGCCGGGGTCAGTGGCCGCAGGGCGTCCATCATGGAGGGAATGACCAGCACGGGGCAGGTGGCGTGCCGCAAGCAGTACCAGCTCACCGACCGGTGCCACATTCCAGTGGCCCGCGGGCCGTAGTGCCCGACAACCAGCAGGGCAGCACTGTCGGCCTCGCCGACGAGCACCGAGCCAGCAGGGCCGCGGATCACGCTTTGCCGCACGGCAACCCGCGTCGTCTCGTTGGGTACCCGGGCTAGTGCGGCCGCCACGACCTGGGTGAGCTCGCGCTCGGCTCGTGCTTCTTGTTTCGGCTTCTGGCGGCACTGGCTCGCCGGTGACTTCGGCTTCCCACCTCTTGGCCATTATCGGTGTCCAGCAGCGCACGGCACGGACCTGGGCGCCGATCCGGGCTGCGTGCGCCAGGGCCCATCGCAGCGCGGTGTAGCTGGCCGGGGAGCCGTCGACACCGACCACCACTACCGGCTGCCCCATCTCGGCCTCTCAGCCCGAAGGATTGTTCTATTTACAAAATGTGTTAACGTTAGAATCCACTGACGGTTTCGTCAACAGGAGCTGGTTATACATGGAGTCACGAGAGGCTCAGATCTCGGCGGTTGCTGCGCTCGATGAGCCGACCCGCCGCCGGCTGTATGACTACCTGGTGCGCCAGCCCGAACCGGTGAGCCGCGACGACGCTGCCGCCGCACTGGAGCTGCCGCGCACCACCGCAGCGTTTCATGTCGACCGGCTGGTGGACGAGGGCCTGCTCAACGTGGTCTACCAACGCCGCACCGGCCGCACCGGCCCCGGCGCGGGGCGCCCGGCCAAGCTGTACCAGCCATCGGATCAGCACGTGACCGTGTCGCTGCCCCAGCGCCGCTATGACCTGGCCGGGCGGCTGTTGTCCAGCGCTCTGGAGCACGCCGAGCGCTCCGGAGACTCACCGCGGGCGGCTCTTGACCAGCGTGCTCACCAGCTGGGCCGAGAACTCGGCTGCACAGCCCGCAGTACTGCTGGCGATCCGGATACCCGAGAGACCGTACTGGGCGCGCT
>DASVWA010000125.1:0-1741 GCA_036389855.1 Pseudonocardiaceae bacterium | reverse complement strand
TGATCCTACGCCCGATCCGAGTTCCTGTCGCGCGAGAGGTCAGTTTTCGCAGAATGCCCTTTCTGGAACGGTTCTCTTCAATGTACATAGGTATTGGAATAGAATTGGTCTTGGGCCACTCCGATCCGAGGTGATCGCATGAGGCAGCGGCAGTTCATCAGGATGCTCGGGGGCGCCGTGGCGTGGCCGTTGGCCGCCCGAGGGCAGCAGGCACCACCGCCGGTGATTGGGATCCTCGACAGCGGTTCGCCTGACGCGGGTGGGGCCTGTATGCGTGCCTACCGCAAGGGCTTGAGCGAAACCGGGTACGTCGCCTCCTTCTCCCAGGGAAGCACGCTTCACGAGCGAGGGGAATCGCCCAGAGAGTCAGATGCCAGCGTCCCTGGTATAAGCAGCCGGAAATTCGGTCGCTGCGACAACTCCCCAATGAACTCACGCCGTCTCACTCGATCACATCGTCGGCGCTCACAACCAGCGATGACGCGATAGTGAGGCCGATCTCCTTTGCGGTCTTCAGGTTAATGGCCAGCGCAAGTTTCGTGGGCTGATGAATCGGGTGATTGGCTGGACTGGCTCCGCCCAGTATTTCGACGATCTGGCGTCCCAGTTGCCGCATGACGTCGTCGAGACGCGGTCCATATCCCAGCAATCCACCCTCGTGCGCAGTCTCCGGCCACTGGTAAATGTCGGGGATGTGCAGTGCGGCGGACTTCCGGATGATGACGTGGCGGTAGGCGTGCAGCAGCGGAGAGGCGAGGACGTTGAGCGCGGCAGCTGCCTCGGCTTTCGCCATGTCGATCGCGGGTCCGATCTCTTCGCCCTTTTCGACGCGGTGGACCAGAAGGATGACGCCCCGGCTTCGCGCGGCTTCGGCGAGGGCTTGAAGCCGTTGAGGACCCGTGGTCCGTGTATCGGCCAGCACCGAGATGCGAGGCGCGCCTGAAGTGAATTCGATCAGCAGCTCCTGACGTTTGCCGTCGAGGTCCGATGCGAGCAGGCTGATGCCCGTCGTATTGCCTCCCGGTTGCGCCAGGGAGCGGGCCAGGCCTTCACCGACCATGTCGTCGGTGATGGCAACAATCGGGACGCTCGTCGTCGCTGCTTGGGCTGCACGGGTTGCCTCGGGACCGGCGGTAACGATGGCGTCGGGGCTGGTTCGGACCAGCTCCAGGGCGGCGGCCGCAAGCTGCTGGTATCCGGCATTCCGGTCACGCCGATCGATGGTGAGATTTCGACCTTCGACGAACCCGTGCCGGCGCAGTTCGTCGAACACCGGATTGACTGGCGCAAGCTCGCCGGGGGAGAGGAAACCGATCCGATAAGTGCGAGATGCCACCTGTCCAGCCGCGCGCCATGGAGCGGCCAAAGCCAGCGCGCCACTGGCAAACCCAATGAATTCCCGCCTTCTCATGAGCTTTCCTTGCACCTCGCGCAGCATACGGGCGCAGGAGCGACCCGCTCGACCAGATCAGCGGCCCAGAGGGCGGTGATCGCCGGGACGAGATACCGCTCGTACAGTTCTGCGGCGGTGCCTTCGAGTTGCCACGGCTCATGGTGGGGCATGTGATGATCTGCCGGTTGTCGGGCTTGGCTGTGGTGATCCTACTCCCGATCCGAGTTCCTGTCACGCGAGAGGCTAGTTTTCGCAGAATGGCCTTTATGGAACTTCCCAGAAATCTTGCATGATGGTGCGCTGTCTTGGCCTATACTCCGAGCTTGGTGTCGTGCCTTACCTATGTTA
>DASVWA010000124.1:0-1888 GCA_036389855.1 Pseudonocardiaceae bacterium | reverse complement strand
CAGACGATCGCGCGCAACCCGCTGGCCAGTCCGGATTTCCTCGGCTTCACCGCGGGCGCCAGCGCCGCCGCCGTCACGGTCATCGTGCTCGGCGGCGCCGCTGGCGGGATTGGAGCCACGCTGGGCACGGTCGGGATACCGATCGCGGCGCTGGTCGGCGGGCTCGGCGCCGCCGCACTGGTCTACGCACTGGCCTGGCGCGGCGGCATCGAGGGTTACCGATTGGTACTCGTGGGCATCGGGATGGACGCGATATCCCGAGCGATCATCTCCTGGATGCTCGTCATCGCCCAGATCTTCGCCGCCGCCCAGGCCATGGTATGGCTTGTCGGCAGCCTCAACGGCCGTGGCTGGGAGCACGTCGTGCCGGTCGCGCTGGCCCTGGGAGTGCTGGTGCCGGTGGCGCTGCTGCTGACCTTCGGGCTGGGTGCGCTGCAACTCAGCGACGACACCGCTCGTGGCCTTGGCGTGCGGGTGAACCGAACCCGCTCGGCGTTGATCATCGTGGCAGTCGTGCTGGCCGCAGTGGCCGCATCCAGCGCCGGTCCGATCGTGTTCGTCGCGCTGGTGGTGCCCCAAATCTGCCAGCGCCTGATCGGCGCGGCCCGCCCACCACTGCTGACCTCAGCGGTCTACGGCGCGCTGCTCACCGTGACCGCGGACCTGATCGCACGGACCGTGCTCGGCAGCGAGCTGCCAGTCGGCATCGTCACCGCCGTGCTCGGCGCCCCCTACCTGCTTTACCTGCTCGTCCGCCGAAACCGGAAGGTGTCCACCGCATGACTGACCGGATCCGTCTGCAAGCCCGCGACCTGCAGCTGGCTTACGACGACAACGTCGTGGTCGACGGGCTGGACCTCGACGTGCTGGAGGGCACCGTTACCGCGGTGATCGGCCCCAACGGCTGCGGTAAGTCCACCATGCTGCGTGCCCTGGGCCGGCTCATGCGCCCCAAACGGGGCCATGTGCTGCTGGACGGTAAGCGAATCGACAAGATGCCTACCCGGGAGGTCGCGAAGGTATTAGGAGTACTGCCGCAGGCCCCGATTGCACCCGAGGGCCTCACCGTCGCCGATTTGATCGCCCGCGGCCGGCACCCCCATCAGGCCTGGTACCGGCAATGGTCCTCCGACGACGAGGCCGCGGTGGCCGAGGCGCTGGGTTGGACCGGCATCACCGAGTTCGCCGAGCGGACCGTCGACGAGCTGTCCGGCGGTCAACGGCAACGCGCGTGGATCTCGATGGCGCTGGCCCAGGGCACCGACCTGGTGCTGCTCGACGAGCCCACCACGTTCCTGGATCTGGCCCACCAGGTCGACGTGCTGGATCTGGTGGAGCGGCTGAACACCGAGGCCGGACGCACCGTGGTGATGGTGCTGCACGACCTCAACATGGCCGCCCGCTACGCGCAGCGGCTGATCGCGATGCGCGCCGGGCGGATCATCGCTGCGGGTACTCCGCGTGAGGTGCTCACCGAGTCCCTGCTACAAGAAGTGTTCGAGCTCGACGCACGGGTCCTCACCGATCCGGTCGCCGGCACCCCGCTGATCGTTCCCGTCGGCCGCCGCAACCGCCAGCTGGCCGAGCCCGAGGTCCCCGCCACCAGCTTCACGACCTGAGACCGTTCAGCGGTGATCCACGAGCCTGGTGCCACATAGCGCGGACCGCGTGACGTTCCGCGGAAGTGGGTCTCGGCTGCTCAGGGACGCGATCGCCGGCCGGCGGTGGGTGCTGCTGGGCGCCGTGGCTCTGCTCGCCGGCTGGCAGGCCGCCGAGGCGCTGGTGCCGGTGGTGGTAGGTGTGATCATCGATCGGGCCATCGCGGGCGGTGACGCCGCAGGGCGGAGGGTGAGGGTGCCGCCGGGGTGAACATCGAACAGGTGGCTGC
>DASVWA010000123.1:0-8302 GCA_036389855.1 Pseudonocardiaceae bacterium | reverse complement strand
CGCTTCGCGGCCGGACAGGTGTACCCCACGCGGGTTGTCCGGCCGATCGGGCCAGGACGCCTCGGCGAGCAGGACGTCCGCTCCGGTGGCTAGCTCGACGAGTTGCCGGCACGGGCCGGTGTCTCCGGAGTACACCAGCGTTGACCCGGCGTAGCTGATCCGCAGCGCGTAGGCCTCACAGGAATGCTCCACCTGCGCGGCGCGGACCTCGAGTGGACCGATCCGGAACGGGTCGCAGACCGGGTGGAAGTCGTAGATGTCGGACAGGTCGGTCACGCTGCGCTCCGCGGCGCTGGGGGCGTAAGCGGCCACCAAGCGCTCGTCGACACCGGTCGGCCCGTACAGCGGCAGCGCATCACACTGCGGCGGCGGGTGCGGGTGGTACCGGCGGTACACGGTCATTGCCGACACGTCGGCGCAATGGTCAGGGTGCAGGTGGGACAGGATCACCGCGTCGAGGTGGAAGGGGTCGAGGTAGCGCTGCAGCGCGCCCAACGTCCCATTGCCCAGATCGAGCACCACGGTGGTGTCTGCGGCTCGGACCAGATAACCGGAACTGGGGGACTCGGGACCCGGGATACTGCCGGCACAGCCCAGTACCGTGAGCAGCATTGTCATCCTCCTGTCAGCTCAACCCGCCGCGGGCGCTGGCGCCATGAGCAACGGGCCGAGGAAGCGACGGGCCAGCCGGGCGAAGGACGCCGGATCCCCGGTCGCGGTGAACACGTGCGCAGCCTCATCGGGCTCGGTGCGCAACAGCTCCGCTTCGGTAAGCACCCGCAGCACGTCCTTGGCAGTTTCCTCCGCGCTGGACACCAAGGTCACCCGATCGCCCATGACGATCTGCAGCACGCCGGTGAGCAGCGGATAGTGCGTGCAACCGAGGACGAGGGTGTCCACGCCGGCCTGCTGAAGTGGTTCGAGATAGGACTGCGCCAGGCCGAGGACTTGGCGTCCCGACGTCATTCCACGCTCGACGAAGTCAACGAACCGCGGGCAGGCCACCCCGGTCACGTCCACATGCGGGGCAGCGGCAAAGGCGTCGGGATACGCCCCGGACCGGATGGTGGCCCGAGTTCCGATCACCCCCACCAGACCGGAATGGGTGGCAGCGGCGGCCCGCCGCACCGCGGGACGCACCACCTCCACCACCGGGATCGAGTAACGCTCCCGGGCGTCGGCCAGGCAGGCCGCCGACGCCGTGTTGCAGGCGATGACGAGCAGCTTCACTCCGCTGCCCACCAGCTCGTCGGCCACCGCCAGCGCGCGGGAGCGGACCTGCGCGATGGGTAGTGAGCCGTACGGGCCGTGCGCGGTATCGCCGACGTAGTGCAACCGTTCGCCCGGTAATTGGTCGGCGATGGCACGTGCCACAGTGAGCCCACCGACACCGGAGTCAAAAACCCCGATCGGAGCATCCGGACCTCTCACGGGCTTCGCACCTCGGGCCGATCAAGGCCCGGTCGTTCAGGACGGGGCCGATGACCGCGCACGACCAGCCGGGCCGCGAGCAACCCACCCACCGCTCCGAACAGGTGCCCCTCCCAGGAGATCCCGACAGCACCCGGCAGCACTCCCCACAACACGCCGCCCCAGAGCCCGAACAGCACCACCGCCAGCAGGATCTGCAGCAGACTCCGGGCGAAGAAGCCGCGGATGAGCAGGAAGACCAGCCAGCCGAAGATCAGAACCGAGGCACCGAGATGGACGCCGGGGCTTCCGGCGAGCCAGGTGCCCAAGCCGGCGACCAGCCAGATCGTGGCGGTCACCACGATGAACTGGCCGATGCCACCGGCCAGCGTGAGGAATCCAAGCACCAGCACCGGCACTGTGTTGGCGACCAGATGCGGCCAGTCGCCGTGCAGCAGCGGGGCCCACAGGACGCCGTCCAGCCCGTCGAGCTGGCGAGGTCGGATCCCGTCCTGGTCGAGGGCACCGCCGAGGACCATGTCCACCGCTTCGGTGAGGTACAGCACGCCGGTGAATGCGGCAATGATCATCGCGGCCTGCCCGGGCCGAGCCGGAAACACCCGCGGACGGGCCAGACCTCCGGAGCGCGCGGCAGGCACGTCGACCGAGACTACCCTCGCTCGCTGAGAGAATGCTGTGTCCCCGTGCCCTGCTAAGCCCAGAGCTGGCCATCGAGCCGGGCAGCGGCCTCCTCGAGGTTGCCTGAGTAGGCGCCGGTGGACAGGTACTTCCACCCGGCGTCGCAAACCACGAGCACGATGTCCGCGGCGTCACCGGTGCCCGCGGCCTTCTCTGCGACGGCCAACGCGGCGTGCAGGATCCCGCCGGTGGAGATGCCGGCGAAGATACCCTCGCACTCCAGCAGCTCGCGGGTGCGGCGTAGCGCGTCGTAGGAGCCCACCGAGAACCGGCCGGTGAGCACTTCCGGGTCATAGAGCTCGGGCACGAATCCCTCGTCGAGGTTGCGCAGGCCATAGACCAGTTCCCCGTAACGCGGCTCCGCAGCGATGATCTGTACGTCGGGCTTGTGCTCGCGCAGGTAGCGCCCTACCCCGACCAGGGTGCCGGTGGTGCCGAGCCCGGCGACAAAATGCGTTACGGTGGGCAGGTCGCGCAGGATCTCCGGGCCGGTGGTGCGGTAGTGCGCCGCAACGTTGGCTGGATTGCCGTACTGGTAGAGCATGACCCACTCGGGGTGCGCAGCGGCCAGCTCCTTGGCCCGGGCGACCGCCTGGTTGGAGCCACCCGCAGCCGGCGAAAAGATGATCTCCGCGCCATAGGCCTCAAGCAGCTGCCGGCGTTCGATCGAGGTGTTCTCCGGCATGACGCACACCAGCTGGTAACCCTTGAGCTTCGCTGCCATGGCCAGCGAGATTCCGGTGTTGCCCGACGTCGGTTCCAGAATGGTGCAGCCCACGGTAAGCCGACCGGACTGCTCGGCGTCCTCGATCATCGCCAGCGCCGGGCGGTCCTTCACCGAGCCGGTGGGGTTGCGATCCTCCAGCTTGGCCCACAGCCGCACGTCGGATGCCGGTGACAGGTGGGGCAACCCCACCAGCGGGGTGTCACCCAACGCGTCGAGCAACGAGTCATAGCGGGCCATGGCGCTCCCTTCGGTCGCGCTCGTGAGTGGGGTTCAGTGCTATGACACTGTTACGCACTCACGAGCGGCCCCGCCCGCAACGGCCGGGAGGATGGTGACGTTGTCGCCGTCCTTCACCGCAGCCGCCAAGCCCCCGGCGAAGCGCACGTCCTCGTCATTGACGTAGACATTGACGAAGCGATGCAGGGATCCTTCTTTCACCAGCCGGGCTTTGATCCCCGAGTGCCGGCTTTCCAGGTCCTCGATCACCTCGCCAACGTTGGAGCCCGACGCCTCCACCGATTTCTCGCCCCCGGTGTGGGTGCGCAAGATGGTGGGGACGGAGACGGTGACGGCCATTGTCGGATCCTCCTATAGGTGCGGGCGACTCACCAGTTCCTCTACGCACCACCGTTCTCGGTTGGCGAGGGCGGCGCGCTGGTCAGTGCATGTCGGGGACGTCGTCGGCGCCGGTATGGGAGAACATGTACGACTCCACCACCTCGATCGGCTCCTCGCTGACCTTGCCATCGGTGATGCGGTAGGAGCGCAACTCGTGGGTGTCCGGATCGCGAGTGGACACCAGCACGTAATGCGCATCGGGCTCTGACGCATACGAAATGTCGGTGCGCGAGGGGTAGGCCTCGGTGGCGGTATGCGAATGGTAGATCACTACGGGTTCCTCGTCGGCAGCGTCCATCGCCCGCCACACCTGCAGCTGTTCGGTCGAGTCGAACCGGTAAAAGGTCGGCGAACGCTCAGCGTTGACCATCTCGATGAATCGCTCCGGGCGGTCGGAGCCCACCGGGCCCGCCAGGACACCGCACGCCTCATCCGGGTGATCCCGGCGGGCGTGCCGAACCATGGCGTCGACGAGGTCACGGCGGATCGTCAGCACGCCTTCATCCTACGTGTCAGAGACGGCGTGGATCAGCGAGTCTTGCACCCAGGTCAGCCAGTGGTACACGCCCAGGTGCGGCGCGCGGGGATCGTCTGGCGGAAGCTCATCGGGCATGTCCTCGGTGACGTCGAGCACGGTGCCCAGGGCCAGGCGGACATCGTTGAGCGCGAACAGCCACGCCTGCGCCTGCTCGTCGGTCAAGCGCACCCGGCCACCCCGGGCCGGGCAGGTATCGAGGACGACAGCAGCCACCCCGTCCTTGACGGCCAGCAGCTCGGGCTCGTGCAGCGCACGCAGACCGCCGGACAGCGTGGCGTCCTCGCGGTGGAAATCGGGCAGCAACCTAGCCAGCACCCGGTCATCGGGCGCGGTGGTGGGACCGGCGGTGATTCCGGTGAGTTCGGCCAGCTCGTCGCGTGGAGTTCCCGCGACGCGCGCTCCGAACATGTCGCGGACCTGACCGACCAGGCCGCGCAGCAGGCCGGCTTCCCGCTCGGACAGCACGGTGGTCACCAGCCCTCGGCTGCGCCGCCAGCCGTTCATGCGTCCCGCTGCATGGTCGCCCACAGCCCGGCGCCGTGCAGCTTCGCGACGTCGACCTCCACCTTGTCTCGGGAACCTCTGGTCACGACGGCCCGGCCCTTGTGGTGCACGTCGAGCATCAACTTCGTCGCCTCGTCCCGGCTGTACCCGAAGAGCTGCTGGAATACATACGTGACATAGGACATCAAATTCACCGGGTCGTTCCAGACGATCGTCAGCCACGGCCGGTCCTCGGTACCGACCTCGTCCACCGCTAGGTCGGCCTGGGTCTGCTCCAGTTCGACGGGTGTAGTCATAACAGCAATGTTCCCACCAAGGCACGCCATACGCTTTGGAGATGCCCACTGCCGACGGCGACAGCACTGCGCTGCTCACCGACCAGTACGAACTGACGATGCTCGCCAGCGCGCTGGCTGACGGTTCGGCCTTCAGGCACTGCACCTTCGAGGTCTTCGCCCGCGGCCTGCGTGGCCGCCGCTACGGCATCGTCGCCGGTGTCGCCCGGCTGCTCGACGCCGTGGCCCGGTTCCGGTTCGGCGACGAGCAACTGGGCTTCCTGGCACGCGTGCTGGACCCGCGCACTCTGGACTACCTGGCCGGCTACCGGTTCAGCGGCGACATCGATGGATACCCCGAGGGCGAGCTTTACTTCCCCGGCTCGCCAGTGCTTGCGGTCACCAGCAGCTTCGCCGAGGCGGTGGTACTGGAGACGCTGGTGCTCTCGACGCTCAACCACGACTGCGCAGTGGCCGCTGCGGCGGCCAGGATGGTCAGCGCGGCCGGTGATCGCCCATTGGTGGAGATGGGCGGTCGGCGTACTCATGAGGACGCCGCGGTGGCGGCGGCCCGCGCGGCTTACCTGGCCGGCTTCACCGCGACGTCCAACCTTGCTGCAGGCCACCGTTATGGCATCCCCACCGCGGGCACCGCAGCACACGCCTTCACCCTGCTGCACGACAACGAGGCGGACGCCTTCGCCGCGCAGATCGAGGCGCTGGGTACCGACACCACCTTGTTGGTGGACACCTACGACATCACCCAGGGCATCGCCATCGCGATCAAGGTCGCCGGTCCGCGACTGCGGGCGATCCGGATCGACTCCGGGGATCTCGGTCAGCTCGCCGGGCAGGCTCGCGAGCAACTCGACCGGCTGGGCGCGCCAGACGTGCAGATCGTGGTCTCCGGCGATCTGGACGAGTACTCGATCGCGGCGCTGCGCGCCGATCCGGTGGACTCCTATGGCGTAGGCACCTCGGTGGTGACCGGCTCGGGCGTGCCGACCGCCGGAATGATCTACAAGCTAGTGGAGGTCGACGGCCGGCCAGTAGCCAAACGCAGCGCGTCCAAGACCTCTCGGGGCGGGTTTAAGAGCGCCCTGCGCCGGTACAAGCCCACCGGCACCGCGGTTGAGGAGCTGGTGTTCCCGTGGGATCGGCGGCCCGAGCTTGAAGAGTGTGACCGGGTGCTTCCGGTGCCGTTGCTGCGCGAGGGACAGCCGGTGGGCCCACCAGCCGCCCTGAAGGAGGCTCGTGACCGAGTCCGCGCGTCCCTAGCCACTGTCCCCTGGGAGGGCCTGCGCCTGTCCCCCGGTGACCCAGCCATCCCTACGATCTTCCACTGACCCCCTCATCGCCGATATGGAGTCATGTCGGGGCAACGGAGCCCGCAAGAACACCGACATGGCTCCATATCGGTGAGCTGAAAGCTGTAGCGTGGGCCGCCGTGCCCGCCACCGCCACCACCGTGCCGGACGTGGGCGCACTGCTCACCGCCGCCGTGCAGGCCCTCGGGGGAAGTGAGCGACCTGGCCAGGTCTTGATGGCCGACGCGGTTGACCAGGCGATCCGCACCGGAGAGCACCTCGCCGTGCAGGCCGGTACCGGTACCGGCAAGTCGCTGGCCTACCTGGTCCCGGCGATCCGGCACGCCGTCACCACAGGTACCACCGTGATCGTGTCCACCGCGACCATCGCGCTGCAGCGCCAACTCGTGGACCGGGACCTGCCTCGGCTGGCCGGTGCGCTGGAGCCGCTGCTGGGCAGCGTCCCGAACTTCGCGATCCTCAAGGGACGGCGCAACTACCTGTGCCTGCACCGGATGCATATTGGTCCCACCGACGAGGGCGAGGACCTGTTCGAAGCTGCCTCGGCGGCGTCCCCCACGTCGATGTTGGGCCGCCAGATCGCCCGGCTGCACCAATGGTCCGCCCAGACCGACACCGGTGACCGCGACGAGCTCGTGCCCGGAGTCACCGACCGGGCCTGGCGGCAGGTGTCGGTGAGCGCCCGGGAATGCCTGGGCCTGTCTCGCTGCCCAGTCGGAATGGACTGCTTTGCGGAGCAGGCCCGAGCCCGGGCTGGGCGCGCCGAGGTGGTGGTCACCAACCACGCGTTACTGGCGATCGACGCGATGGGCGAGCACCAGGTGCTCCCCGAGCACGCTGTGGTGTTGGTCGACGAGGCACACGACCTGGTCGACCGGGTCACCAGCGCGGCCACCGAGGAGCTCACCGCCGCCATGGTGGAGGCTGCGTCGCGACGCTGCGGGCGGTTGATCGACCAGCAGATCGCTGACGAGCTGGCCGCGACCGGTGATGGGCTTGCGCTGCTGCTCGGCGACGCGCCGGTACAGCGTTGGGACACTCTCGCTGAGATGGCGGTCGGTGCGCTGACCGCAGTGCGCGACGCCGCTCACCGGTGCATCACCGCGCTGGGCAGCGGCGAACGCCGCGAGGAGCCCAACGCCGCCGCCCAGCGCCGGCTGGCGCAGGCCGCGCTGGAGCAGGTGCACTCGGCGGCGGCCCGGGTACTCGTCGCCTTCCCGGACGCCGCATCTGCTAACCCGGAAGCGGACCGGCGCGACGTGGTCTGGTTGGCCGAGGAAACCGTGCGCGGGCGGGTGCTCAGGGTGGCCCCGCTGTCCGTTGCCGGGCTGCTGCGGCAGCGGCTGTTCGCCGAACGCACGGTGATCCTAACCTCGGCCACCCTCACCCTGGGTGGGACGTTTGACGCGCTCGCCGCGCAGTGGGGCCTGCCTCCACAGCGGCCTTCCGCGGCGGTCCCTCCAGCACCGGCCGCTGCAACGGCTACCGAGCGGCCGCCACCCACTGACGGTGACGAGAGCATGGCCTGGACCGGCCTGGACGCGGGCTCCCCGTTCGTGCATCACCGCGCCGGGATCCTCTACACCGCCGCGCACCTGCCAGCGCCTGGCCGCGACGGGCTAGCTCCGGCCTGCCTCGACGAGCTTCACGCACTGGTCACCGCGGCTGGCGGACGCACGCTGGGCCTGTTCTCCTCGATGCGGGCCGCCAAGCAGGCCACTGAGGCCCTGCGGTCCCGGCTAGACCTGCCGATCCTGTGCCAGGGCGACGACGCGACCGGCCTGCTGGTGGCCCAGTTCGCCAAGGATGAGCCAACCTGCCTGTTCGGCACGCTGTCGCTGTGGCAGGGCGTTGACGTGCCCGGCCGGTCATTGTCTTTGGTCGTCGTCGATCGCATCCCGTTTCCCCGACCTGACGACCCGCTGAGCTCGGCACGGCAGCGTGCCGCGGCCGCTCGCGGTGGTAACGGGTTCCTCGCGGTGGCCGCGACGCACGCCGCGTTACTGCTCGCGCAAGGCGCTGGCCGGCTGTTGCGCTCCACCGAGGACCGCGGCGTCGTCGCGATCCTGGACCCCCGGCTGGCCACCGCCCGTTACGGCAGTTTCCTGCGCGCCTCGCTACCGCCGTTCTGGCCTACCACGGATGGCGCCGTAGCGCGGGCCGCGCTACGGCGCCTCGTGAGGGCGTAACAGTGTTCTAACAC
>DASVWA010000122.1:0-22073 GCA_036389855.1 Pseudonocardiaceae bacterium | reverse complement strand
ACTTCAGCATCAACCCCAAGCCGCACGGCACCTACTTGGCGAACCTGCAGCCGCCGCTCAAGCCTAGCGCCGACACCGACTCGGCGATCGCCGCTGCCGCGCACGCCACGCTGAGTGCGCTTTATCCAACGCAGAAAGCGTTTTCTGACGCCCGACGGCTACGCTCTTTTGGGTCGCTCGTAGGCATCACCGGCAGGACCCGGACAATGCCGGCCAGCGGCTTCTATGCACCCTTCTACGGCGCCCGGTCACGCTGCTTCGCGTGAACATGCGCCACCACCTCGATGACGCCCCGCCGCTCGATAGCCCCCAAGATAATCCAAGCCATTCCGACAAGTGCGCAGCAAGGGCATCACCCGGGCATCACCCCACAACTCATCGGGACGCTGCCGGCGGACCTGCTGCGCCGCCGAGACGCTCATCGGGTTGTTCTGGGGCTACGACGGGCCAAGGGGATCGGCACGCCGCTCGGCTGTACAGCCAGATCATTCGCAAGATTGCGGATGGGCAAGCCAACGACGTCGCTGCCAACGCCTGGCTCTTCGCAGGTGTCAATGCCGCCATGGGTGATGCGGGCATTCTGGCGTGGGACGACAAGTACTTCTATGACGTATGGCGCCCGGTAGTGGGCATTCGGGAGCCTGAACCGTCCGTGGGACCGACCGGAGTAGGCGGCAACGTACTTGAGGGTCTGCACCGATCCCGGTTGGCTCCCGCTCGGCGCGCAAAGCACGAACAACGTCGGCCGGAAGGACGTTACTCCGAACTTTCCGGCCTACCCGTCGGGTCACACCACGTTCGGCGCAGCCGCCTTCCACAATCCGTGGGATGTTCTACGACAAAGGGGGTATGCCAGACAACCTCGTAGAGGATCTAGAATTCGTTTCCGAAGAGCTCAACGGAATCAGCATTGACAACGTCGGAACAGTTCGCCCGCGTCACGCGCGGAACTTCCGGACGACCTGTGGCAATGATCGAGGAAACGCCCGCAGCTGAATACTCCTTGGGTGCACTGGGTATTCGCGGCTTTGCCGTCAACGAGAACGACGAGATTGACCTCACACAGAACGTCGGCCGAGCCAAGCTCGGCATCGACGTCGCCAACTCCCGGACTTATCGCGACCGCCGCCGCAGGTTCTCGGCTGTCCTGAACGACCCGATCAGCGGCCGCCGGCCGGAGTAATGCGACCAACCGGCGGCCGCTGGACTGACTACCGCAATGACTGCCAGCCCACCCTGGTTGGTAGCCGAAAAAAGCAGCCGCGAGGGGGGTTGGCGGTACTTGAAGAGCTCACCTCAGCGTGACCGGGTTGGTCAGCGTGCCGACGCCTTCGACGGTGACCGAGACGCTCTGCCCCGCGCGCAGTGGGCCGACGCCGGCGGGGGTGCCGGTGAGGATCACGTCGCCGGGTAGCAGGGTCATCACCCGCGATACCCACTCGACCAACGCGGGTATCGCGTGCAGCAGCATCGAAGTGCGCGAGTCCTGCACCACTGCACCGTCCAGCTCGGTACGCACGGCTAGGTCAGCGGGGTCAACAGTGGTGTCGATCCACGGGCCAAGCGGGCAGAACGTGTCGTGGCTCTTGCCCCGGGTCCACTGCCCGTCGACGCGTTGGTGATCTCGGGCAGTGACGTCGTTGGCCGCCGTGCAGCCGAGCAGCACGTCCGCCGCTTGAACGGCTGGGACGTCGCGGCACGGCAGGCCGATCACCACTGCTAGCTCACCCTCATAGTCCACTTTCTGGGAATCGGCGGGCAATTTGATCGGCACGTTGGGCCCGACCACCGTCGTATTGGGCTTCAAGAACATGATCGGATGGACCGGAGACTCGTGGCCCATTTCCTCGGCATGCGCGGCATAGTTCCGGCCGATCCCGATGATCTTCGTTGGCAAGATCGGGGCGAGCAGTCGGACGTCAGGCAGCGGCCAGCGACGGCCGGTGAAGTTCACCGGCCCGAACGGGTGGTCAGCAATCTCAACCGCCAGATCCTCACCGTCCGGACCGGTCTGCAGGGCGGCGAAGGCCACCCCTTGCGAATGAGCGATCCTCCCGATGCGCACGAGCTGCGACGCTACCGGGCAGCCACGCCATCGTGGCGCAGCGCCGCGTAGGTCAGCGCGTCGAGCAGCGCCAGCCAGGACGCCTCGACCACGTTGCCGTGCACGCCGACCGTGGTCCAGGACCCGGTGCCGTCGTGGGTGTCCACCAGCACCCGGGTCACTGCGTCGGTGCCATGCGTGCCGGGCAGGATACGGACCTTGTAGTCGGACAGCTCCACGGTCTTCAGCCAGGGCACATGGGGGTTCAAAGCCTGGCGCAATGCGGCGTCCAGCGCGTTGACCGGCCCGTTGCCTTCCGCGGTGGCAATCACCCGCTCGCCGGCCACGTGGACTTTCACCGTCGCCTGCGCGACCACCTCGCCGTCGGCCTGATGGTCCACCATCACCCGGTAGGACTCCAGCTGGCACGGCGGTGCCGGCGGCACGTCGTTGACCTCCTGACGCAACAGCAACTCGAACGAGGCATCGGCAGCCTCGAAGGACCAGCCCCGGGACTCGAGTTCCTTGACCCGCGCGGTCACCGCGCCGATCTCGGCCGAGCGGCCGGCCAAGTCCACTCCAAGCTCGGCACCCTTGAGCTCGACGCTGGCCCGGCCGGCCATCTCGGTGACGAGCACGCGCTGTGAGTTGCCGACCACCACGGGGTCCAGGTGGTTGTACAGCTCCGGATCCACCTTGATCGCGCTCGCGTGCAGCCCCGCCTTGTGGGCGAAGGCCGACCTCCCGACATAGGCCTGGTGGGTATCGGGAGCGAGGTTGGCGATCTCGGCCAGTGCGTGCGAAATGCGGGTCAGCTCGGCCATCCCGGTTTTTGGAAGGACCGGCATCCCCAGCTTGGTGACGAGGTTGCCGGTGACGGCGAACAGGTCCGCGTTACCGGTCCGCTCGCCGTAGCCGTTGGCGGTGCACTGCACGTGGCTGGCCCCGGCCTGCACGGCCGCGACGGAGTTGGCTACCGCGCAGGCGGTGTCGTCCTGGCAATGGATGCCGACCCGGAAACCCGTCCGGGCCACCACCTCAGCGACGGTCTCCGCGAGCTGCAGTGGCAACTGTCCGCCGTTGGTGTCGCACAGCACCGCGACACCGGCACCGGCGGTGACGCCGGCCTCGAGCACCCGCAGCGCGCAGTCCGCGTCAAAGGCGTAGCCGTCGAAGAAGTGCTCGGCGTCGAGGAACACCCGCCGGCCCTCAGCGACGAGCAGCGCCACGGTGTCTCGCACCATCGCGCAGGCCTCGGCGACATCGGTTCGCAGCGCTCGCTCCACGTGTCGGCGGTCGGACTTGGCAACCAGGGTGATCGCCGGGGCTTGGGAGGCGAGCAGTGCCTGCACTTGCGGATCGGCTGCCGCCGCCAGGCCCGCGCGCCGGGTGGACCCGAAAGCCACCAGCACGGCGTGAGTCAGCGCCAGCTCGCCGGCTGCGGCACGGGCGAAGAACTCGGTGTCCTTGGGCAGCGCACCGGGCCAGCCGCCCTCGATAAAGCCCACTCCGAGGGTGTCCAGCAGCCGCGCCACGGCGAGCTTGTCGGCCACCGAGTAGGAGATGCCCTCCCGCTGAGCGCCGTCGCGCAACGTGGTGTCGTAGAGGTGAAAGTCGTCGCCAAGCGGGGTGCCGGCGGGGGTGGTGCGGGACATCGGCAAGCGCTCCTGAGTCAGGACTGGGCAACAAAAAAGACCCCCCGCGGGTGCGAGAGGTCTGCGCGTCGGGCGATGGTGCCGTTACCCGACGCGCTCAGCAATAATGTTCACACTGTGGCAGGCCACGAGCGCAGTGTTGCACACTGGGCAGGGGCGGCGCGATGGTGGGTCACCATCCTTGGCGCCGGCAGCTTCGGCAACGGCTGGCCAGCTCGCCGCTACAGGCCGGCGCGTTCGACCCGCTGGCTCGACGAGACCAGGGCCGCCAACCGATCTCCGATTGCCTGAGTTCCGCCTGGGTGGGTGTGGTCCCTGGTGGCCAGGTCGAAGGCCACCGCAGCCTCGACCCGGCGAGACGGCTCGTCCATCCCGAGATGAGCGAGCATCAGGCCGATCGACAGCACCGCCGCGGTCGGATCAGCAATGCCCTGACCGGCAATGTCGGGGGCAGAGCCGTGCACCGGCTCAAACATGCTGGGGTTGCGGCGGGTCACATCGAGGTTCCCGCTGGCGGCAAGGCCGATTCCACCAGTGACAGCCGCGGCGAGGTCGGTGAGGATGTCACCGAACAGGTTGTCAGTGACGATCACGTCGAACCGGCCGGGGTCAGTGACCAGGTGGATGGTGGCCGCATCGACGTGCTGGTAAGACACCGTCACGTTGGGATGCTGCAGCGACACCTCCTCCACGATGCGCGACCACAGCGAACCGGCGTATGAGAGCACGTTCGTCTTGTGCACCAGCGTCAGGTGTCTGCGTGGGCGCGCCGCGGCACGGGTGAACGCGTCACGCACGACGCGCTCCACGCCGAAGGCCGTGTTCAGGCTGACCTCGGTGGCGATCTCGTGCGGGGTGTCCTTGCGCAGCAGCCCGCCGTTGCCGGCATAGGGTCCTTCGGTGCCCTCTCGAACCACGATCATGTCGATGCTGCCGGGGTCCGCGATGGGGCTGCGCACCCCGGGATAAAGCCGGGCCGGCCGCAGGTTCACGTGGTGGTCCAGTTCGAAACGCAGCCGCAGCAGCAGCCCACGCTCAAGGATCCCGCTGGGCACCGAGGGATCCCCTACTGCGCCGAGCAGGATGCCGTCGTGCTGGCGTAGCTCGTTGAGCACCGACTCAGGAAGTAGTTCCCCGGTGGAGTGCCAGCGCGCGGCACCGAGATCGTAGGGCGTGGTCTCGGCGTCGGGAGCGACCTCGTTCAGGACCTTGAGCGCCTCACCGATCACCTCCGGACCGATCCCGTCCCCAGGGATCACCGCGAGCCGCATGAACCACCTCCAGTGCCCGGGCCCCTGCCGTGGGACCCTCTGCCGCGGGCAGGTTACCCGCAGCGACGTCGAGCACCGCACGATGGATACGCGAATGGCCTAAGCCGCAGGAACCACCCTGCCGAATATCATGGGTCGGCGAGACGTTGCCCGCCACGCGCACGGTCAGGAAATTCCACCGGTACGGGAGGCGCGGCGGGCACCGGAAGCGGCGCGGCAGGATCCTGCCTGCCAACCAACGCAGAGCCAGGCGCCGACACCGGCACCAACTGCACCCGATTTCCACTGGAGTTGGCCGGGTGCAACACCAGCAGCTGGTCCGCACGCTGGGCCGTCGCGGCGATGGTGTCCCGATTGACCATCATCGCGGTCCCCGGGCGGGCCAGATAGCTCAACGCGGCATTCCCAGCCCCCTGGGCCCACAGCCCCGGCCGCACGGCGTCGAACAACGCCGGACCCGTGCTGTCGATGACCTCGCCGACGCTGACCGGACTGGTGTAGTAGCTCGCGACCGCCGTGGTGTAGCTGATCGGCGCCGTTGCCGCCAACGGGTCGATTCCCAACGCGGCCAGCGACACCGGCAGCACGATGATGTTGCTGTCGAAGACGCCCGAGTCCACGTCCCCGAACTGCCCGTTGACCGGGAGCACCTGTACCGGTGGCGATCCCGACGCCGCATGCAGGTCGACGGTCACCGCGACGAGCACATCGGTGCCGGCCAGCTTCGTCCCGCGGACCTCGAAGTCGGGCAGCCCATCCCCGGTGGTGTCGATGTTGACGAACGGGATGGTGTTGCTGCCGACGTTGTACCAGTCCTCCCAGGTGGTGATCCCGAAAGCGAGCAGCGCGTCTTTCGGCCTGCCTCGGGCTACCGCCAGCGGCGCAGTGGAGGTCACACCGACATAGCGGATGTCACCTCCCCGAGCGGTCCCGTTGGGCGTGCACGCCGCCACGAACACCCCCGTGCACTGGGCCAACCGCCCGCTCTCGGTCTGCAGCTGCAGGACGCTGATCAGCGACCGGTAGGCGGCATCTCCGCTGCCCTGGTCGACTCCGCGCCCGAACAGGGGCAGCACGGCCTGCCGGTCGTCGCCCCGGAAGTGCAGGCTTTCGCGTGCCGACAGGTCGGACACGGGCCTCGGAGCGGCATAGACCGGCACTCGCAGGGTTACCGCATTGGCTGCACTGAGCACGATCCGGCCGGAGACGTCGGCGACGAACTGGCGCGCCGCACCGAGTTGCATCTTCTCGACAGTCGGATCGGCGGTCCGGCGTAGCGCCGACGGGTCGTCGATTCGGAGCGTGACAGTCAGTGTCGCGACTCCGAGCGGGGCGATGTCGACCGATCGGCTGGACAGTTGGTACCTGACTCCGGGCATGGTGGTGATGGGTTGGTAGGCGACCGCGTACCGGGTCGCGGTCGCACCCTTGTTCACCACTGTGATCCTCTTGCTAAGGGTGACTGGACCGGTGGCCTGCACCACCCCGAAGCCGGCGCTGACCTGGCCGGGGTCGTCGGGCACCATCGCCAGCACCTGATTGTGCACCGCAGCTGCAGCGTCCACCCGGCCGGCGCCGACCCGGTTGGGAGCCGCGATCGGGGCCAGCTGACCAGCGACTGAGTGAACGTCGGCTCCTGCGGTACTCACCACCGCGGCCTTGACCTCGGCCACACTCCAGTCCGGATGCGCCTGCCGGATCAACGCTGCAATCCCCGCGACGTGCGGGGAAGCCATCGACGTCCCGCTGATCACCAGGACATCTGATCCGCTGCCAGTCAGTGCCGACGCGATGGTGTCGCCCGGTGCCGCCACGTCCGGTTTGAGAGCGGGACCTCGCACCTCACGTGAGCTGAACTCACTGACGGTATCGGTGATTCGTGGATCATCGGTCTGCACCGAGGTCCGCAACTTTCCAGCGAGCCGCATCACGAGCGTCCCCGCCTGCAGCGCCGGACGCAGCGCCGCAGTGTCCGGACCGGTCACCTGGAACATCGCCACTCCCGCATTACCTGCGATGCTCGCGGCGAAATGGTCCTTCGCCGAGGACAGCAACACTGCTGCGGCCTTGACGGCCAGCGCATAGTCGGCGCGAACCTTCGAACCGCAGCGCCGGGTGGCGTCGTCATCGTCCCACTCCAGCCAGACGTGCTTGCCCGCCACCGCTGCAGCGTCGGCAGCCGAATAGGGCTGGCAGCCGTCGGCGTTGGCGGGATCGGACAGCCGTACCACCGGCGCGGTGCGATCCAGGCCGTCGTAGCCAGAGAAGTCCTGACTGTACTGGCCACCCACGATCCGCCCACCCACGATCTGGTCTCCCGGGACCGCGGCCGCGCCGCTGGGCGCGGTCACCTCAGCACCGTCGCGCAGCACAGCGGAGTCTCGGGTACTGGCCACGGTGAGCGCCTCGGGAGTGTTGCCCGGTGCTCCACCGACGTCATAGAGGTCACCGCCGTTGCCGGCCGCGAAGACCGGCAGCACCCCGTTGACCGCCAGCTGGCGTACGAACAGGCTGTCCGGGTCGTCGGGAGCGCCATAATCCGAACCCAGCGACAGGTTGACCACGTCGAGCCGGTCGGAGAAGTCACCATCACCGTCGGGGTCCAGCGCCCAGTCCATCGCTTTGGCGGTCAACGCTGTTGCACCGCGGCAACCGAAGACCTTCAGCGCGTACAGCAGTGCGTGCGGGGCGGTGCCGGGGCCGATCCGTAGGGCGTTCAGGGCCGCCGGATTCAGCTGCTGGTAATCACCCCGGAAGGTGCTGCCGTCAGCGTTGACGCCGAATCCGGCCGCGGTCCCGGCGACGTGGTTGCCATGTTGACCGCAGGACAGCGGGTTGGGGTCTGGCCGCGGGATGGCGCCCAGCGGGTCACCGGCCGCGCCGCCGTCGTAGCCGTCGCCAGCGAAGTCGTATCCACCCACCACTTTGCGGGTCGGGAAGTAGCTGGGCTGGATCATGGTGCGGTCGGTAGCGCTGTAGGCCGCCGGGATACCGGGACCACCGAAGTCTGCATGCGTGTAGTCGATCCCGTCGTCGATGATGCCGATCCGTACCCCGTCACCCAGCCACCCGGTCTGCTGCCAGGCGCGCAGCGTCCTGGTCAGCTGCACGGCGTTGGAATTCATCACGGTCTTGGGCACGATCTTGTACATCGAGCGGACGTCGGGCGAGCCGGCCAGTTGGCGGATCGCCTCCGCATCGGCGATCACGGCCAATCCGGGAACGGCATTGGTGGTCCGGAACAGCTCGTGGATGCCCGCATTGCGGTGGCGCAACATCGCAAGGGCTCGGTCGGCGGCCCGCTCCACCTGGCTCTTGGCGGCACTGGCCAGCCGCGCCGCGGTCAAAGCCGGCCGCCCCGCGCTGCGCTCGGCGTGAAAGACCTCCACCGCCGGAGTCTGGGCGAGCTGGATGAAGACCGCCACCGGCCCCCGCGTCGCATCCAGCCGGGGGCCGATCTTGCCTTGCAGCGGTGCCGGCGGCAGGCCGGCCGCGGTCGGCAGGCTAACCGCGAGCGGCACCGTATTGGGCTGACCGCTGGCCAGGCCGCTGAGTCCCGCCGAGGCGATCACGGTCAGCACGACGACCACGACCGTCGAAGGACTCTTCGGCAAGGCTCGGGGCCGGCGAGCCCACGGGCTGCCTACCCGAATGCGGCGCACTGACGGACGGTATCCAGTCGATCGCGTTTTGTGACCAGTCCAGATGGGTAATTCGGTGCCGCGAGGGTCAGCCGAACGTGACCGAACGGACGGTACGGGCGCCAACCGATGCCCCGATGGCGTCCAGTACTTCCCGTGGCACGGGCTGGTCGACCCGCAGCATCATGACCGCATCGGTGCCCGCAGTTGTCTGGCTGATCTGGGCCGCTTCGATGTTGACGTCCGCCGACCCCAGCAACGTGCCGACAGTTCCCATCACGCCAGGACGGTCCGGGTACTCCATGAAGATGGCCTCACCCTGGGCCCGAAGATCGAAGTGCCGGCCATCGATCTCGACCAGCTTCTGCACCTGCGCCGGCCCGGACAGTGTTCCCGAGACCGAGGAAACGGTGCCGTCGGCGAAGGCACCGCGCACGCTCACCACACTGCGATGGCTCGGACTTTCCGGCGCGGTCACCACGGCAACGTCGACCCCGCGTTCCTGTGCCAGCCGTGGCGCGTTGACGAAGGTCACCTGCTCGGCCACCACATCAGTGAAGATGCCGCGAAGCGCTGCGAGCTGTAGGACTGAGACGTCCTCGGCGGCCAGCTCTCCACGCACGTCGACGGTCACCGATTCAGGTGAACGCGCGGTGAGGGTGGCCAGCACGGTACCCAGTTTCTGGGTCAGCGGCAGCCAGGGCCGAACCTCCTCACCCACTACCCCATTGCTGATCACGTTCACCGCGTCGGGGACGAACTCGCCGCGCAGCGCCAGCAGCACGCTGCGCGCGACGTCGGTGCCCGCACGATCCTGCGCCTCGGCGGTGGAGGCACCCAGATGCGGGGTGACAACGACCTGCGGAAGGTCGAACAGCGGGCTGGCGGTGCACGGCTCGGTGGCGAAGACGTCAATCCCGGCGCCACCGATCTGCCCACTTCGCACCGCTTCGGCCAGCGCCTGTTCGTCCACCAGGCCACCGCGGGCGGCGTTGACGATCAGCACGCCCGGCTTGGTCTTGAGGAGCTGGTCGGCTCCGATCAGGCCGAGCGTCTCGGGAGTCTTGGGCAGGTGGATCGAAATGGCGTCCGCGCGGGACAGCAGCTCGTCCAGGTTGACCAGCTCGATGCCCAGCTGAGCGGCCCGTGCCGGGGACACATAGGGGTCGTAGGCGATCAGCTCCGTCCCGAAGGCTGCCAGCCGCTGCGCCACCAGTTGGCCGATCTTGCCCAGGCCCACTACGCCGACGGTCTTGCCGAACAGCTCGACGCCACCGAAGGAGCTGCGCTTCCACTGCCCACTACGCAGGCTGGCGTCGGCGGCCGGGATGTGCCGGGCCACCGCCAGCAGCAGGGCGACGGCGTGCTCGGCGGCCGAGACGATGTTGGAGGTGGGCGCGTTGACCACCATCACGCCGCGCTCGGTGGCCGCCGGCACGTCGACGTTGTCCAGCCCGACACCGGCTCTGGCGACGACCTTGAGCCGGCGGGCGTGGCTCAGCGCCTCGGCATCCACCCGGGTGGCCGAGCGCACCAGCAGCGCATCGGCACCGGCTAGCGCCTCGAACAGGGCCTCACGATCAGTACCGTCGACGTGCTGGACATCGAACTCGTCGTCGAAGATCTCCAGCACCGACGGTGCGAGCTTCTCAGCGATCAGGACTAGTGGTCGGGTCACACTGACTGAGTCTAGGCGGTGTCGCTGAGCGGCCGATCAACCCAGGACATCAGCCCGCGCAACCGCGCGCCGACCTGCTCGATGGGGTGCCGCTCCCCCTCGGCACGCAGCTTGGCGAAGTTCGGACGGCCGTTGTCGTCCTCGGCGACCCACTCGCGGGCAAAGGTGCCGTCCTGGATCTCGGTGAGGATCCGGCGCATCTCGTCCTTGACCTGCGGTGTGATCACCCGCGGCCCGCGGGTGAGGTCCCCGTACTCCGCGGTGTCAGAGATGGAGTAGCGCATCCGGGCGATCCCGCCCTCATACATCAGGTCGACGATGAGCTTTACCTCGTGCAGGCATTCGAAGTACGCCACCTCGGGCGCGTAGCCGGCCTCGGTGAGCACCTCGAACCCGGCCTGCACCAGCGAGGTGATCCCGCCACAGAGCACCGTCTGCTCCCCGAACAGATCGGTCTCGGTCTCCTCGGTGAAAGTGGTCTTGATCACCCCGGCGCGGGTACCGCCGATCGCCTTGGCGTAGGACAGCGCCAGCGCTTGGGCACCACCGGTGGGGTCCTGCTCGACCGCGATCAGACAGGGCACGCCCTTGCCGTCGACGAACTGCCTGCGGACCAGGTGCCCCGGCCCCTTGGGCGCCACCATTGCCACGTCCACATCGGACGGTGGTGTGATCAGGTCATACCGGATGTTGAAGCCATGCCCGAACAACAGCGCGTCGCCCGAGCTCAAATTCGGCGCGATGTCGTTGGCGTAGATGGCCCGTTGCTTGGTGTCCGGCGCAAGGATCATGATGACGTCTGCCTCGGCCGAAGCCTGCGCCGGCGTCATGACCCGCAGTCCCTCGTCAGCCGCCTTCGGACGCGACTTGGATGCCTCGGGCAGTCCGACCCGCACATCGACCCCGGAATCGCGCAGGCTCAGCGCATGCGCATGTCCCTGGCTGCCATACCCAATCACAGCCACTTTCCGCGCACCAATGATCGACAAGTCGGCGTCACTGTCGTAAAAGATCTCTGCACTCATCGTGGGCTCCTCTAGCTCTGCCGCGTTCTGGATGCAGAACGCGCTCAACTGGGGTGACATAACAGCGTTGTTGCATCCAGACTGCGCTGTGCACGCGAAGGTCTAGCGCAGCGGGCCAGCGGTGATGGAGCGGGGACCGCGGCCCATGGCCACCATGCCGGACTGCACCATCTCGCGGATGCCGAAGGGCTCGAGCATCCGTAGCAGCGCATCAAGCTTGTCTGCGGTCCCGGTCGCCTCGATGGTCAGCGCCTCCGGGGAGACATCGACCACCTTGGCCCGGAACAGTGTGACTGTCTCGAGCACCTGGGAGCGCACCGTGGTGTCGGCTCGGATCTTCACCAATAGCAGCTCCCGCTGCACCGCCGCCGCCGGGTCGAGCTCAACGATCTTGATCACATTGATCAGCTTGTTGAGCTGCTTGGTGACCTGCTCCAGGGGTAGCTCATCGACCGCGACCACGATGGTCATCCGGGAGATGTCGGGGTTCTCGGTGGGCCCGACCGCCAACGAGTGGATGTTGAATCCCCGGCGGCTGAACAGCCCGGCCACCCGGGCCAGGACGCCGGGTTTGTTCTCCACCAGCACCGACATGGTGTGCGTGGTCATGATCCGTCCTCGTCGAAAAGCGGGCGAATATTGTGCGCTGCCATGATCTGGTCATTGCTGTGGCCCGCCGCGACCATCGGCCATACCTGCGCGTCCTTACCCACCACGAAATCGATCACAACCGGGCGGTCGTCGATCTCCATCGCCTGCTCGATGACCTTGTCGACGTCCGGCTCGGCCTCACAGCGCAGGCCCACGCAACCCAATGCCTCGGCAAGTTTCACGAAGTCGGGAATGCGGGAGTGGGTCCCGAGATCAGTCTGCGAATAACGTTCGGAGTAAAACAGGTTCTGCCACTGCCGGACCATTCCCAGGCTGCCGTTGTTGATTACGGCGACCTTGATCGGGATCTTCTCGATGGCGCACGTCGCCAGCTCTTGATTGGTCATCTGGAAGCAGCCGTCGCCGTCAATGGCCCAGACCGTGACGTCGGGCCTGCCGAGCTTGGCCCCCATCGCCGCCGGCACCGCGAAACCCATTGTGCCAAGGCCACCGGAGTTGATCCAGGTGCCCGGCTTCTCGTATCTGATGAACTGTGCCGCCCACATCTGGTGCTGACCCACCCCAGCGGTGTAGATCGCGTCCGGGCCGACCAGCTCACCGATCCGCTTGATCGCGAACTGCGGAGAGAGCATGCCGTCCGTCGGTGGGTCATAACCCAGCGGGAACGTCGTGCGCCAGCTTTCCAGCTGGGCCCACCACGCAGTGAGATCCGACCGTAGGGAGGCGAACTCGGCCCGCACCGCCGTGATCAGCTCGCTGATCACCTCGGCGCAGTCACCGACGATCGGCACATCGGCCCGGCGGTTCTTGGAAATCTCCGCAGGATCGATGTCGGCGTGCACCACCGCGGCGTCCGGGGCGAAGGTGGACAGCTGTCCGGTGACCCGGTCGTCGAACCGGGCACCGAGCGCGATCAACAGATCGGAGCGCTGCATCGCCGCGACCGCCGCCACCGTGCCGTGCATGCCGGGCATGCCCACGTGCTGGGGATGCGAGTCGGGGAAGGCACCGCGAGCCATCAGCGTGGTGACCACCGGCGCACCGGTAAGCTCGGCCAGCTCCCGCAGCGCGGCAGTGGCCCGTGCCTTGATGACGCCCCCACCGACGTAAAGGACCGGGCGCCGCGCGGTGGCGATCAGCCGGGCGGCCTCTCGGATCTGCTTGCCGTGCGGTCGGGTAGTGGGCCGGTACCCTGGCAGGTCCATCTGAGGTGGCCAAGAGAAGGTGGTCTGTGCCTGCAGCACGTCCTTGGGAATGTCTACCAGCACCGGTCCGGGCCGACCGGTGGATGCGAGGTAGAACGCCTCGGCGATAGCCTGCGGGATCTCTGCCGCATCGGTCACCAGGAAGTTGTGCTTGGTGATCGGCATGGTGATGCCGCAGATGTCCGCCTCTTGGAAGGCGTCACTGCCGATCGAGGCACGCGGAACCTGACCGGTGATGGCCACCACCGGCACCGAGTCCATATGTGCATCGGCGAGGGGGGTGACCAGATTGGTCGCGCCAGGACCGGAGGTGGCCATGCACACGCCGACGCGCCCGGTCGCCTGGGCATAACCGGCCGCAGCGTGCCCCGCGCCCTGCTCGTGGCGGACCAGGACATGACGCACCGCGGTCGAGTCGAGCAGCGGATCGTAGGCCGGTAGCACAGCCCCACCAGGGATACCGAATACCGCCTCGCACTCAACTGCCTCAAGCGAACGCACCAGGGCCTGCGCGCCGGTCAGGCGCACCGGCGCACCCGCCGGTGGAGCCGGTTTTGGCGCTTGCTCGGGAATCGCCGTCTCTCGTGGGGTCACGGTTGTCATGGTTAGCCTCGCTCATCGTTGGCTCGCCCTGGACATCAAAAAACCCCCGCCGCCCGGATCGGGCTCAAGCGAGGGTTGGCGCGTCGTCTGTTGACTCTTCAGACGACGCGCCCGCAAAGTACGAGGCCGTGGGGGATCAGCACGTCGCGACGGTAACGGGCGTGCCCCCGCACCGTCAACCTACCGAGAATCACTCCCGTATCCTGGGAAGCTCCAGGCAGGCCACGCTGTTACCAGGCGGGTAGCAGGGCAATCCCATTGGCGTGTTGGGACAGGCGGGCGAGGTCATGTAGATCACCGGTGACCACCAGCGCTTCGAACAGCTCCGCGGTGGCCACAACAGCAGCATCGACCGCTGAGCCCGCCCGTGCCCGCCTACGAAGCTGTGCCGCGCGACGAGCGAGCGGTTCGTCCAGTGGATGGACCAGGGACAGCCGCACTGTGCGGTTGGACATCGCATCACGGATCCGGTTTCCGGTCAGCGAGTCGACGAGTACGGCAGTCGGCACGATCGGCGGCCACAGCCCACGCAGCCGAAGCGCAGTGATGCGCGCTGCCGTCTGCCGATCCCGACGACCGAGAGCCGTGATCGCCCGGGAGTCGAGGACCAGGCTCATCTCGGGCGTCGTGCGGGCGGAACCGTGGCGGCGTCGATCCAGGCGTCCGCAGCCGCCAGCTCGTCAGCCGTCGGCGGTCCGCCAAGCTCTACGGACAGTTCCGCCAGATACCGGTCTGCGTCGGCGGCGAGCTCACGGCGGCGCAACTCCACTCGCACCGCGTGCTGGCTGAGCTCGGAGATCGGTAGCTCGAGTTCTTTGACCGCGTGATGAAGATCGTCTGGAAGATAGATCTGAACCCGGGGCATACGCCTACTGTACGCCTACTGGAGAAGTCAGGCATGCCAACCTGACCAAGCGCCCCGATAGCCCGATGGCTCCTGCCACTATGTCACCGTGACCGAGTCGTTGACGGCGACCTTCCGGCGGCCGCTCACCGCCCTGATCGGGGTCTTCGGGCTGACCGTATGCGTGACCCCGGTGGCCCTCGGTGCGCCCGGACTGCAGGTGCTGTACCTGGTGCCCTTGGGTGTGGCGCTCTGGTTGGTGCGGACCCGCACAGTGGTGGATCGGGACACCATGGTGGCGCATCGGGTGGTGGGCTCTCGGCGAATTACCTGGTCGGAGCTGCATGGCTTGCGGATAGATGACCGGTCCCGGGTCTGGGCCGTCCTGCACGATGGCGAGGAAGTGGGGCTGCCCGCGGTGCGGGCTCGGGACCTGCCGTTGCTGGCGGCCTTGAGCGGGGGACGGCTGCCAGACCCGCTCGCCGCCAGCGGCGATCAAGCTGCGTCCGAGGACCAGCAGTAGCGGGTTCCGCGGCCTCGCGGCGTTTGCGGCATCCGGCTTGCCACTCACCCGCGACACACGGGTTGCCGCCTACCCTGGTCGACCGTGCGATCCACCGTGTCGGGTTTGCCCGGTGCCCGCCGCCGAGCGGTCGCTGTGGTGCTCGCCGCGGCGGCACTGCTGGCGGGATGCTCGGTGACGCCCAACTTCCCGGAGCGCGACGCCGGACCATTTCGCCTCAAACCGGAGATCGGGCCACAGGCCGAGCCGAGGCCCGAGATTCCAAGACCGCCGGGGGGACCCGGTCCGGGGCCGAACGGGCGGCCATCGCCAGGCCCACCACGGGGCTGCGTCGACCCCGACCCGCAGGTGGTCGCGACATGTCTGGAACCGATCTCCGCGCTGGTCGTGCTCCCGGGCTCGGCGCTGGTGGGTCTGGCCGCGGAGCGCACCACGGGTCGGATCCTGCGGGTACAGCGGGAGCGGCCGACCCGGGAGGTAAGCACTCTGGCAGTGGATTCTTCGGGTGACGGCGGACTGACCGGGCTTGTGTTGTCCCCCAGCTACGCCGAGGACGAACTGATCTACGCCTACATCACCACCCCCATCGACAACCGGGTAGTCCGAATCGCACCCGGCGACGTGCCCAAGCCGGTGCTGGTCGGCATCCCGCGCGGCCCCACCGGCAACGCAGGCGCGCTCGCGATCGACTCGCACGGGATGCTGCTGGTGGCCACCGGAAATGCCGGTAACCCCGCTGCAGCCACAGACCCACAGTCGCTGGCCGGCAAGGTGTTGCGGATCGACACCTCCGGCCGGCCGGACCCGCGTAACGCGGCCGGGTCCAAGGTGCTTGTCAGCGGATTGCACGCGCCGGGTGGGCTGTGCATCGACCCGATCACCAACGAGTTGTGGATCACTGATCAGAAACCCGCACACCATCTGCTGCATCGAGTGCAGCCGGGGAATCCGCTGGGTCTGGCCTCCTGGACCTGGCCTGCCAGCAGGGGCGCTGCGGGTTGCGTGGTCATGCTGGGTCGTATCCAAGTCGCGTTCCGCAGTGGGGCGCCGATGTTCGCGGTAGGAATCGGACCGGACGGCACATTCGTCGGCCAGCCCTTGGAGATCCCACTGCAACGCTACGGCCGCGTGTCCGCCGCCGCGCTGAGCCCGGACGGGCAAATGATGTGGATGGGCACGGTGAACAAGGTGGGGGGAACTCCGATCACCAGCGACGAGCGGGTGTTCGTGCTCCCCGACCCGGTAGGCCCCGGCGGGGGGCACGACTAACGTCGTGCTCGTGAGTGAGTAACAGTGTTATGGCACTTAATGCCACTCACGAGCACCGTGGGCACGGGCGGGTCGGCCCCTGCCAACGGTGCCGCCTCAGTACCGCCAACACCTCCCGCGCCGCGCCGCAGGGGTCCTCCCTGAGGTCACGCCATCCGAACACCAGCCGCGCTCTACCGGCCAACTCGGCTGCGTTGTCGCGGCGGCGGTCACGGAAAGCCACCAGGGGGTGTGAGTGATAAGCCCGGCCATCCAGCCGCACCGTCAACGGCACACCGAGGTGGTCGTACACCGCGTCCTCCCACAAGGTGTAACCATCAACCACGAAAGGCACTTGGCGCGCCGCAGAGGGGATGGCATGTGCGGCCTCGACGTCCAGCGCGTACATGTCCTCCAGCACCGATGCCACGCCCCCCGCCATCCGTTCCAGCGCCGACGCGAGCGCCCGGCGATAGCGATACGGGGGGCGTTCGATCAGCTGCCGCTCAAGCTCAATCAGCGGGATGCCGCAGGTGGTGGCCACACCCACCAGTCGACGCATCGCCTCACGGGCGCTCGGCTCGGCAACGGAAAGATCGAGGGCCGTGTCGGCCCGGCTGGTCCTGGGCGGGATGCTTGCCACCGCGATGTAGGGGAATGCCCTGGATCGGTGCACCACCACCTCCGGCGGTTGGGACACCGCTGAGCACCCATAGGGGACCGTGACATGCACCGGTCCTTCTTCGATCGGCAGCATGCCCCATTCCTCCGCGGCGGTGCGGTGGCTCAGGATGGCCGAAGGGCCGGCGTAGAGCAGTGCGGCATGCAACCTGGTCGGTCTTGGAGGCGGTCCGGTCGTCGTCGTGTAGACCCGAGGCAGCAATGCGCGCCATCGGTCAGCGTCGACATTAGCCGTGATGGCATCTGTAGTGATTCCGAGCGCGGCAAGCTGTTTTGTATCGATGACCCCGTGCTGCTCCAGCAAGAGCTGTTCCCACTCAAGGAGTTCACGTACCTGATGGGGGGCTGGCCGCACCCGAACGATGCGGGGTCTAGGCATGTCGGGACACGCTGCCGCAGCTACAGCACTATGTCCGCGCTCCTACCGCCCCACTGTGGACGACGACGGTAGCTGTGGATAACTCGTGAGTGGCATTCAGTGCTGGAACACTGTTACGCACTCACGAGCGCGAGCACTAGCTCCCGCACGCGTTGGGCGTTGGCTTGGCCACCGGTTGCCTTCATCACCGCCCCCACGATGGCTCCGGCGGCGGACACCTTGCCACCCCGGATCTTCTCGGCGATATCGGGCTGGGCCGCCAGCGCCTGCTCGACGGCAGCGGTCAGCGCGGCGTCATCGGACACCACCGCCAGACCGCGGGCGGCGACCACGTCGTCCGGTGGACCCTCGCCAGCAAGCACGCCATCGACGACCTGGCGGGCCAGGTTGTTGGTCAACGAGCCCTCGCCGATCAGCGCGATCAGCCGCGCCACCTGCTCCGGGGTGATCGGCAGCTCGGCGAGCTCCACACCACGCGAGTTGGCCTGCTGGGACAGGTACGACACCCACCACGACCGAGCCTCGGCTGCGGGCGCTCCCGCATCGACGGTGGCTGCGATGAGGTCCAGCGCGCCGGCGTTGACCAGATCGCGCAACTCGAGGTCAGACAGGCCCCACTGGACCTGCGCTCGAGCTCGGCGCTGCCAGGGCAGCTCGGGAAGCGTCGCCCGCAGCCGCTGCACCCAATCGTCAGCCGGGGCGATCGGCACCAGGTCGGGCTCCGGGAAGTACCGGTAGTCCTCCGAGGTCTCCTTGCGCCGCCCGGGCGACGTGGTCCCGTTGGCCTCGTCGAAGTGCCGGGTCTCCTGCACGATGTGGCCACCGCGGACCAGCACGGCAGCCTGCCGGCACATCTCGTGGTGCACCGCACGCTCCACCGACCGCAGCGAGTTGACGTTCTTGGTCTCGGTTCGGGTGCCGAAGGTGGATGAACCACGCGGCATCAATGAGACGTTGGCGTCGCAACGCAGCGACCCTTGATCCATCCGCACATCAGAGACCGCCAACGCCCGCAACAGATCACGCAGCGCGGTGACGTAGGCGCGGGCGATTTCCGGGGCCCGGGTCCCCGCCCCGACAATCGGCTTGGTGACGATCTCGATCAGCGGCACCCCGGCGCGGTTGTAGTCCAGCAACGAGTGACTCGCGCCGTGAATACGACCGGTAGCCCCCCCCACGTGCAGCGACTTGCCGGTGTCCTCTTCCATGTGCGCTCGCTCGATGCCGACGGTGAACGTTGAGCCATCCGCCAACAGCACCTCCAGCGAGCCGTCCATGGCGATCGGTTCGTCGTACTGCGAAATCTGGAAGTTTTTGGGCATGTCCGGGTAGAAGTAGTTCTTCCGGGCGAACCGGCACCATGGTGCGATCGAGCAGTTCAATGCCAGCCCGATCCGGATGACTGCCTCCACGGCAGCACCATTGAGCACCGGTAGCGATCCCGGTAGCCCCAGGCAGGTCGGGCAAACGTGGGTGTTGGGCGGCGCGCCGAACACGTTGGCGCAGCCGCAGAACATCTTCGTCGCGGTGGACAGCTCGACGTGCACCTCAAGCCCTAGCACCGGCTCGAAATGGTCCAGCACCTCGTCGTAGTCCATCAACGCAGCGGTCATCGGGCTGCGACCCTATCCATGCTCGGACCGGGCAGGCGGTCCTCAGTCAGATCAGGCACCCGGTGTGCCAGCGGGCAACCGTCGGCCGCGTCCCGCGCGACCTCGTAGGCCGCGGCCACCCGGTAGGCGCGGTCGTCGGCCTGCGCGGGCGCCATCACTTGCAAGCCCACCGGTAGGCCATCCTCATCAGACAATCCGGCCGGGACGGACAAGGCAGCGTTACCTGCCAGGTTGGCCGGGATCGTGCACAGGTCCGACAGGTACATCGCCAGCGGGTCATCCACCCGTTCGCCGATCGAGAACGCCGTGGTCGGGCTAGTGGGCGACACCAGGGTGTCCACCTGTTCAAATGCCGCGGCGAAGTCTCGGATGATCAAGGTGCGGACCTTCTGCGCCTGGCCGTAATAGGCGTCGTAGTACCCGGCGGACAGCGCGTAGGTACCGAGCATGATGCGGCGCTTGACCTCGGGCCCGAAGCCGGCCTCGCGGGTCAGCGACATGACCTCCTCGGCGCTGCGGCTGCCGTCATCACCGACTCGCAGCCCGTAGCGCATGCCGTCGAAGCGGGCGAGGTTCGACGAGCACTCGCTGGGCGCGATCAGGTAATAGGCGGGCAGCGCATAGTCAAAGGTGGGGCAGGACACCTCGACGACCTGGGCACCCAGGTCGCGCAGCCGGCTCACCGCCAGCTCGAACGCACGCAGCACTCCAGCTTGGTAGCCCTCCCCGCGGAACTGGCTGACCACCCCGATCCGAACCCCGGTCAGGTCGCCGGTGGCACCTGCGCGTGCCGCGGCCACCACGGGCGGCACCGGTGCGTTGATCGAGGTGGAATCCAGTGCATCATGCCCGCCGATCACCTCGTGCAGCAGTGCGGCGTCGAGCACGGTGCGCGCCACCGGGCCGCCCTGATCCAGGCTGGACGAGAACGCCACCAGGCCGTAGCGCGAGACGCCACCGTAGGTGGGCTTCACCCCGACGGTCCCGGTCAACGCGCTGGGCTGGCGGATCGAGCCGCCGGTGTCGGTGCCGATCGCCAGCGGCGCCTCGAAAGCGGCCACCGCTGCTGCCGAACCACCGCCGGACCCACCCGGGACACGGTCGAGAGCCCACGGATTGCAGGTGGGGCCATAGGCGGAGTTCTCCGTCGAAGAGCCCATAGCGAACTCGTCCATGTTGGTCTTGCCCAGGATCACCACGCCCGCCTCCCGCAACATGCGGGTGACGGTGGCGTCATACGGCGGGCACCAGCCCTCGAGGATCCGTGAGCCGCACGTGGTCGGCATGTCAGCGGTGGTGAACACATCCTTGAGCGCCAGCGGCACACCCGCCAGGGGTGAGGCCGGCAGATCTCCGCGCTGCAGGCGGTCATCGACGGCAGCGGCGGCGGCGAGTGCACCCTCGGCGTCGAGGTGCAGGAAAGCGTGCACCGCAGGCTCCACCTCGGCGATCCGGTCCAGATGCGCCCTGGTCACTTCGACCGCGCTGGTCTGCCGCGTGTGGATGAGACTGGCCAGGTCGGCGGCTGGCAGCTGGGTCAGCGGCGTCATGACTCATCCAGGATGCGCGGCACGCGGAACCGACCTTCCTCAGCGGCAAAGGCACCCGATAGCGCCTGCTGCTGGGTCAGCCCAGGCTGTGGCACGTCCTCGCGGAACACGTTGGTCAGCCCGACGGCGTGCGAGGTGGGTGCGATGTCCGCAGCGGCCACCTCCCTGACCCGGGCGACCGCGCTCAAGATCACCTCGAGCTGGCCGGCGAACAGATCCAACTCCTGTTCGGTGACAGCCAACCGGGCGAGCCGGGCAAGGTGCGCGACCTCGTCACGGGAAATGGTGGGCACGCAGGCTCCTGGAACGCTCGTGGAGTGCTGACCCGGCGAGTCTAGGCCGCAGCGAGCGCTCGACCTGCACGGGCTGGGCGCTTGTCCCCGATGGGCTACGCGGCGCAATCTTCAGCTCGCTCTGTCACAATCGGCGACCGGCGCGCGGCATGGGCGGTCGAAGTTCCGTGGGGACCGGACGGATGAGAGGACCGTAATGAACAGGCACGGCGGCGGATGTCCTTTCTGATCCGGATTCAGCTCCCGGACCGGCCCGGAGCGCTTGGCGCAGTGGCCACCGCCTTGGGCAATGTGGGCTGCGACATCCTGAGTCTGGACGTCGTCGAGCGCAGAGCTGGCATCGCCATCGACGACCTCGTCGTGGAATTGCCCTCCGGGCGGCTGCCCGATGTGTTGATCACCGCGGCGGAATCGGTCGAGGGAGTCGAGGTCGACGCCGTCCGCCCGTGGGCGGGGGTGCTGGACACCCACCGCGAACTGGAGCTGGTGGAGCAGGTCGCCGCTGATCCCGCCAGCGGCTTGCAGATCTTCACCGACGGGGTGCCTAAGATCATCCGTGCGGGGTGGGCGGTTGTCCTTACCATCACGCAGGGACGCACGCATCGGCTTACCGGTTCTTTCGCCGCGCCGGAGACCCTGGCCGCGCAGTTGCCATGGTGGCCGCTGCGCCGGGCGACGATCTTGGACGGGGAGGACGCCTGGGTCCCCTTGCCCTGGCGAGAGCTGGGCACCGAGCTAGCGGCGACCCCGCTGGGCGGCTCAGATCAAGTCCTGCTGGTAGGTCGCCCGGGTGGACCGATGTTCCGCGCTGCCGAGGTCGCCCATCTGGAGCACCTGGCCGGGATTGTCGCGGTCGTGCTCCGCAACGGCAACTGAGCGACGGCTGCACGATCCACGCGTCATCGATGTGAGAAGTCCACGACACGCGACCGCCGCCGATCGGCTTGATCCGCGACGCCGCGATTCCTTGGCGGAGCAGACATCCCGCACCACGTCGGCGGTCGGCTCGGCAGCTGGTGCGAATTCAGGTCACCGGTCATAGCTGTTCGGGCGCTTCGATGCCGAGTAGGCCAAGGCCGCAAGCAAGAATGCGCGCTGTGAGATCACAGAGCGCCAGGCGAGTGTCGCGTATCTGACCTTGGGCTTTCAGAACTGGGCATTGTTCGTAGAAGCCGGTGAACGTCGTAGCAAGACTGAATAGGTATGCG
>DASVWA010000121.1:0-13288 GCA_036389855.1 Pseudonocardiaceae bacterium | reverse complement strand
TCGCTGGTAGAGCCGGCGCCCGCTGAGGCCACCGCGTATTCGGCTCGCCCATCCAAGTAGCGTTTCCAGCGTTACCGGCGGTCGAACCGTCCGACCGGTACCGATGTTCCTGAGGAGTAGCTGTGCGCTCATCTCGTCGCCGGTCCGGCGTGGTCACCATGGCCCTGTTCTTGGCGCTTGCGGGGTGCGGCTCCGGCGATTCCGAGGGCTCCGGTGCAGCGCAGCCGGCCGTGCCGCAGGGTTCTGACCCGGTGGCCTGGGTGGGCGCGTTCTGTAGTAGTTCTAGCAAGGTGGTCGCCGGAGCCGCCGCCCTGGGGAAGACGGAGGAAACCCCGCAGGGTCAAAAGGATGGGCTGCTCGCCTTCGCTGACAGCTCCCAGCGAGCGATGGCTGACACTGCCCGCAGGCTCGAGCAGCTCGGCCCGCCCCGGATCACCGACGGCAAGCCGCTGCATGACACTGCGGTGAAGTTTTTCAAGAGCGCGGCCGAGTCGGTCGCCGGTCAGCGAGCGAAGCTCGCCGAGTTGGACCCGAACGACCCGAAGTTCATGGATAACCTCAGGAACCTTGCTGGTCCCGATCTCGGCCCGCTGGGCACCCAGCTACAGCAGATGACCACCAACCCGGAGCTGGCACCTGCATTCAACGCCTCGCCAGAGTGCCAACAGCTGCGCACTGGTCCCCCACGCTGAGGCGTATTGCACCTCGCTGAGCTGGCCGGAAGGCTGGCAATGCTGCGTCATTCGGGTTGCAGCCGGGCTGATGTGACCCGCGTGGCGTAACGCAGAATGCGATTGCCTGTGGCTTCATGTGCGACGCTGACTGCCCCCTGTGTGCTGCGTTGTGCACACTGGTGCGTGGGGATCGGGGCATCACGAGTTCGTAAACCGAGGTAGGTCGAGCGTGGCAGGGTTGAAAACGACGGTAGGTACCGGCGGCAAGTCCGCCAGCGGCAGGCGCGGCAGTCTCGCTGACGGGTCTGCTGATAAGGCCGCTGGTGGGGCAGCCAAGGGGGCACGGTCCAATGGCGCCGGCTCCGATCGATCGATCCGCCGCCTGGTGATCGTGGAATCGCCCGCCAAGGCCCGCAAGATCGCCTCTTACCTCGGTTCGAACTATGTGGTGGAGTCCTCGCGGGGGCACATCCGCGACTTGCCCAGGGGGGCAGCCGATGTGCCCGTCAAATACAAGGGCGAACCCTGGGCCCGGTTGGGGGTGGATGTCGATCACGCCTTTGAGCCGATCTACGTCGTCAGCCCGGACAAGAAATCCACGGTTGCCGAGCTGCGCAATGCGCTCAAGGGTGTCGACGAGCTCTACCTCGCCACCGATGGGGACCGCGAGGGTGAAGCCATCGCCTGGCACCTGATGGAGACCCTCAAGCCGAAGGTACCGGTGCGGCGGATGGTGTTCCACGAGATCACCGAGCCGGCCATCCGCGCGGCCGCAGAGCACCCCCGCGACCTGGATCAACACCTGGTCGACGCGCAGGAAACCCGGCGCATCCTGGACCGGCTCTACGGGTATGAGGTCTCGCCGGTGCTGTGGAAGAAGGTGATGCCGAAACTGTCCGCCGGGCGGGTGCAATCGGTGGCGACCCGCATCATCGTGCGGCGCGAGCGCGAGCGAATGGCTTTCGTTTCCGCCTCGTACTGGGACCTCGCCGCGACGCTGGACGCCGGTCCGGACGCGATCCCCCGCGCGTTCGGTGCGCGGTTGGTCGGCGTCAACGGTCACCGGGTCGCCACTGGGCGCGACTTCGGCCCCGACGGCCAGCTCAAGCGCTCCGACGCCGATCTGTTGATTCTCGACGAGGCTTATGCCGGCCGGCTCGGCGAGGCGCTCGCGGCCGCCCCGCTGACCGTCGCAAGCGTCGAGGAGAAGCCCTATACGCGGCGCCCCTATCCACCATTCATGACCTCCACGCTGCAGCAGGAGGGCAGCCGCAAGCTGCGCTTCTCGGCGGAGCGGACGATGCGCACCGCGCAACGGCTCTACGAGAACGGCCACATCACCTACATGCGGACTGACTCCACGACCCTGTCGGAGACAGCCATCGCGGCGGCCCGGGCCCAGGCCCGCGAGCTCTACGGCGAGCGCTTCGTGCACGACGGGCCGCGGCAGTACACCCGCAAGGTCAAAAACGCCCAGGAGGCGCACGAGGCGATCCGGCCTGCCGGGGAGACGTTCCAGACACCCGGCCAGCTGGCCGGCACGCTGGATGCCGATGAGTTCCGGCTCTACGAACTGATCTGGCAGCGCACCGTCGCCTCGCAGATGGCCGACGCGCGCGGCACCACGATGAGCGTCCGGATCACCGGTGCTGCAGCCACCGGAGAGGACTGCACGCTGGCCGCATCAGGGCGCACCATCACCTTCCCCGGTTTCCTCAAGGCTTACGTGGAGACCGTCGACGAGCAGGTCGGCGGGGAGGCCGATGACGCCGAGCGCAGGCTCCCGCAGCTGACCGAGGGCCAGCGCGTCATCGCCACCGAGCTGCAGCCTGAGGGGCACACCACCACCGCGCCGCCACGCTACACAGAGGCCAGCCTGGTCAAAGCTCTGGAGGAGCTGGGCATCGGCCGGCCGTCGACCTATGCGTCGATCATCAACACCATCCAGGACCGCGGCTATGTGTGGAAGCGCGGTTCGGCGCTGGTGCCGTCCTGGGTGGCGTTTGCGGTGGTCGGCCTCATGGAGCAACACTTCGGGTGCCTGGTCGACTACGACTTCACCGCGGCAATGGAGGACGAGCTGGACTCCATCGCGGCCGGTGCGCAGCAACGCACTGATTGGCTGACCAGCTTCTACTTCGGCTCGGAGCAGGGCGGCACCTTGTCAGTGGCCCGCTTCGGTGGGCTCAAGAAGCTGGTCGGGGTGAACCTCGAGGAAATCGACGCGCGTGAGGTCAACTCCATCCGGCTTCTCACCGATGACGCGGGACGAGACGTGGTGGTCCGCGTCGGGCGCTACGGGCCATACCTGGAAAGAATCGTCGACGGGGAGTCGCAGCGTGCCAACCTGCCCGACGACCTGCCACCCGACGAGCTCACCGCAGAGACCGCGGAGAAGCTGTTTGCCATCCCGGTGGAGGGCCGCGTGCTGGGCACCGACCCGGTGACTGGGCATGAGATCGTCGCCAAGGAGGGCCGTTACGGGCCCTATGTCACGGAGTTGCTGCCCGACCAGGGCCCAGACAACAACGCTAAAAAATCCAAGCCGCGCACCGGCTCATTGTTCAAGTCCATGAGCCTGGAAACGGTGACTCTCGACGACGCGCTGCGGCTGCTCTCGCTGCCTAGGTTGGTGGGTACCGACCCGGAGACCGGCCACGAGATCACCGCGCAAAACGGCCGCTACGGGCCTTACCTGAAAAGGGGTACCGACTCCCGGTCGTTGGCCGACGAGGAGCAGCTCTTCACGATCACCTTCGACGAGGCGCGCAAGATCTACGCCGAGCCCAAGCGCCGGGGCCGCCAGGCCGCCGCCAAACCGCCGCTACTCGAGCTGGGCCCGGATCCGGTGACGGGCAATCCCATGGTGGTCAAGGAGGGTCGCTTCGGGCCTTACGTCACCGACGGCGCAGGCGTCAACGCGTCGCTACGCAAGGGCGACAGCGTCGAGACGCTCACCGATGAGCGCGCTGCCGAACTGCTCGCCGACAAGCGCGCCAAGGGCCCCGCCCCGCAGCGCAAGGGGGGTCGCAGCCGGAAGGCCGCGACCGCCTCGTGAGTGCGAATCGGTGCTAGAGCACCGATTCGCACTCACGCGTTTTCTGTCAACATGGCAACATGAGCGAGCCGGTGCCCCCGTCGGACGCGTTGTCCGGCCTGGATGGCACCCAGCTGCCCGATCCGATGCCCACGCTGCCTGATCCGTTGGCCGGACCGGAGCAGGCCACCTGGCAGGCGGCGCCGGAGTTCCCGCCGTTTGTGCTGCCGCCCCTTCCGGATGCGACTGCGATACGGGAGGCGATCGCCGCAGCGCTCGGAGACGATCTCGGTGACACGGGCGGCACCGGGAAGGCCCAGGATCAGAATCCTGGCGTGGCGGCGGCAGCGCAGGCTGCCTCGCAGGCGACTGAGCAACCAACCGCCCCGCAGGCCAATGTTGGAGTGCCACCGCCCTCGGCCACGTCAGCGGGCGAACCAGCAGGGCCGTCAACAGCAGGGCCGTCAACCGAAGGGCCGTCGACAGCAGGGCCGTCGCCGTCGACAGCAGGGCCGTCGCCCACCGGTGGGGAGGACCGCTCGTCACCGCGCCAACCGCAGGTGGCGGCGCCGATCCCGGCCGCTCCGTCGCAGCCGCGCCGTACCGGCGGCGGCCTGCGTTACCGTGCACCGAAGGCCGCTGCAGGCCGCGCGCCGGTGCCGCCGGCTGACCTGCGTCGCCGGATTCGCCGGGAAGGTGTCGGATTGCCGCTGCAGACACGCTCCGATGGGGGTGCGACTGCCTTCTTCCTCATAGTGCTGATCATCATCGTGTTGTTGCTGTACTTCATCATCACTGGCTTGATCGAGTCGATCTCCAGTCTCTTTCAGTGACCTACCGTCCGCATCGAGCGGCTTAGTGGGGTATCAGGGACCCGGTAAGCCCGCTGCGCCTGCTGAATGCGGGTGTGCGGCTGCTTCGTGGCAGACTCTGCGCGTTGCTGGCGGTAGCTGAGAGGGGGCTGTGATGTGATGCGTGTCGTCTCGGCAGTACTGGCACTGGCCGCTGTGCTGGTTGGGTGCTCCGCGGGGGGCGTTGCTCCCAATGGTGCAGACGCAACGCCAGCGTCGGCACCCAGCGCACCGGCCGGTCCCATTCCACCGGTGAGCAATCCCAAGAATCTGGCCGCCATACCTCCGTGCCTGCTGTTCACGCCGACGCAGCTGGAGGCCAACCGGATTGACCAGCATGGCCGGCCCAAGGACGTTCTCGGCTCCGCCGGATGCGAGTGGGGCGACCGGGCGCGCACCCGCCAGATCAGAATCTTCGTGGATCTCGGTTCCGACGTGCTACGCAACGTCTACGCCAAGCGGGAGACCTTCCCACTCATGGAGGTGACCCAAGTGGCGGGTTATCCGGCCATCCGCACCATGGACGACGTCAACGGCGCCACCTGTTACTTCCGGGTAGCGACCGCCGAGAGGCAGACGCTCGTCCTCGGGTTCACGTCGCTGAAGGAGGGCTCGGAGGATCCGTGCGCACCGGCCAAGGCGCTCGCCGAAACCGTCATCGGTAACCTGCCACCGCTGAAGGCCTGAGTGAGGAGGCCACGTTGGCCCCGGCTTTTCGCTTCCAGCCCGCGCAGCACCGATGTGACAGGGGGCTGGCACACCTGCTTGACTCGGTCCGGATGTGACGTCAGGTTGATTACCCCTTTTGGGGGGAATACTACGGTCTCACCCAGCGAGCGACGCGGAGCAAGATGGACCCCTCAGCCGAGCACGACCTGACGGGCCCCACTGCGGGCCGGGTGCGTGGCGTGCTGGCCATTCCGGCGTTCCGCCGGCTGTGGGGCGTCACGGCGCTCACCGCGACCGCGGAGTGGCAGTCCCTGCTGGCACTTTCGGCGCTGGCCACTCAGCTCACCAGCGGTTACCAGGCGCAGAGCTTCGCGCTCGGGGGCGTAGTTGCGACCAAGCTGCTGCCCGCGCTGATGCTGGGTCCACTGGCCGGCGCGCTAGCCGACAAGCTGGATCGTCGGTACGTCATGGTGGTCTGTGATGTGCTGCGGGCCGCTTTGTTCCTGTCCATCCCGCTGGTCGGGGAGCTGGCGTGGCTGTTTGTTGCTACCTTCCTCATCGAAGTCTGCGCGATGTTCTGGATCCCGGCCAAGGATGCCTCGATCCCTAATCTGCTGCGCCGCCGAGACCAGGTGGAAACCGCCAACCAACTCGCGCTGATCATGACGTACGGGATTGCCGTACTGGTCGCCGCCGGGGTGTTCACCGCGCTGTCCAAGCTGGGCCCGGTGCTCAGCCAGGCCGGGCTGATTTCCGGCGCCGAAGGATCGGCTTACCTGGCACTGACCATCAACGGCATCGCTTACGCATTCTGCGCACTGGTGGTGGGCACTCGGATTCCGGAGATCTCCGGTAGAGCCCTCACCCGGCGTCAGGCGCAACCTGGGGTGCTCGCGATGTTGCGCGAAGGCGTGGTGTTCGTCCGCGGCACGCCCTTGGTCCGCGGTCTGGTCACCGGGATAATCGGCGCCTTCGCTGCAGGCGGCGCCGTCATCGCCTGCGCGAAGCTGTACTCCACAAGCCTGGGCGGTGGAGACGCCGCCTACGGGCTGCTGTTCGCATCACTGTTCGTCGGTCTGGGTGTGGGCATGGCACTGGCACCGCAGGCCGCCCGCCGGATCCGGCACCGGCGGTTGTTCGGGCTCGCGATCATCGGCGCCGGGTTGGCGCTGGTCGCGGTGGCGGTTGTCCCGCATCTGCTGGCGGCACTGGGTGCCGTCATCCTGGTGGGATGCACCGCGGGGATCGCGTTCCTCACCGGTCTGACCATCATCGGCACGCAGGTGGCCGATGAGATGCGTGGGCGCACCATCGCCTTCATCCAGCTGCTTGTCCGGCTCTCCCTGCTCGCCTCGATGGCGCTGGTACCCCTGGCGGTTGGGTTGGTCCAGCAGCGCACCATCGTCGTGTTCAGCGAGCAGGTGACCATCGACGGCACCCGTCCGGTGCTGCTGTGCGCCGGGCTGCTGGCGGCCACGGTCGGCTTGATCGCACACCGCCAGATGGACGACCGGCTCGACGGGTCGCTGCTGGGTGATCTGCGTGCTGGCTTGCGAAAGAACTCCCAACCGAGCCCTCCAGGCGGTGGGGGATGAGCGTGTGGGACGCGGTGGTCGGTCAGGATCCGGTGGTGGCCACGCTGCAGGAAGCCGCCCACGCCGAGACCGGGGCGATGACTCACGCCTGGCTGTTCACCGGTCCTCCCGGTAGCGGTCGTTCGGTTGCGGCCCGGGCCTTCGCCGCCGCACTGCAATGCACCGATCTGGAAAACGGACCGGGGTGTGGTGTCTGCCAGGGCTGCCGGACCACGCTGGCGGGCACCCACGCCGACGTCCGAGAGGTGGTACCCGAAGGCCTGTCCATCTCAGTGGCCGAAATGCGCGCGCTGGTATCCGGCGCGTCTCGGCGGCCCTCGACGGGCCGCTGGCAGGTGCTGGTCATCGAGGACGCCGACCGGCTCACTGAGGGCGCAGCCAACGCTCTGCTCAAGGCCGTGGAGGAGCCCCCGCCGCGCACTGTGTTCCTGCTCTGCGCGCCGTCGGACCATCCCGATGACATCGCGGTGACGTTGCGCTCGCGCTGCCGGCCGGTCGGGTTGCGGACCCCTCCTGCCCAGGCAGTCGCTGAAGTGCTGATGCAGCGCGACGGTGTGGACGCCGATACCGCGCGGTGGGCCGCCTTGGTGTGCGGTGGCCACGTTGGCCGGGCCCGCCGGCTGGCCGCCGATCCGGAGGCCCGGGCCCGCCGGGAGGCGGTATTGCGGGTGCCCACAGCACTGCGCTCACCAGCGGACGTGTTCACCTTGGCTGATGAGCTAGTCGGGGCGGCTGAGTCGGAGGCCAGCGGCCTGACCGCGACTCGCGACGCGACCGAGACCGAGGAGCTGGAGACGGCTCTGGGTGCCGGCGGAACCGGCAAGGGTGCCGCGGCGGCGAATCGGGGCGCCAAAGGTGCTATCCGGGAGTTGGAGCGCAGGCAGAAGTCCCGGGCCACCCGTACTCAACGCGATGCGCTGGACCGCGCGCTGGTCGACCTGGCCGGCTTTTACCGGGACGCCCTGGTGACCGCCTGGGGGGCCCCGGTGGCGCTGACCCATCCTGACCGTGTTGCCGAGGTCAGCGCCGTCGCCGGGCGGCTGCCTCCGGAGGCGTTGCTCCGCAAGCTGGAAGCGGTGCTCGGCTGCCGTGAGGCGCTGGAGCTCAACGTCAAGCCCCGGATCGCCGTCGAGGCTCTGACCAGCGCGTTGCACAGCCAGTAGACCCGACCCAGTGTGAGCCGTCACGATTGTTAGGCTGGGCGCAGTGCCGGACGGCGTCGCCGCCTTAGCTCAGTCGGCCAGAGCGGCTCACTCGTAATGAGCAGGTCCGGGGTTCGATTCCCCGAGGCGGCTCCACCTCTCACCTTGGGAAACAGTCTCAGGCTGAGAGCTGCGCTCGGTCGCGTGGAATCAAACATGGTGCGAGTGGCGCTACAGTCCGTCATATGGCCGCACCCTCCGTACGTCGAAGTAGGCGGCACGCGGTGGTATCGAGGAGCTGCCCAGTGGCGCACTGCGGGTTTCCGTGTACGCCGGGACCGACCCGCTGACCGGGCGACGCCACTATCTGAAACAGAGCATCCCGGCTAGCCCCAGCGCGCACGCTGAGGCGCAGAAGGCCCGGGAGCGAGATCATTGACGATGGCCAGCAGCTGAGCACGGTTGGTTGAGGGATTTGCGGCGATGATCATGCAAGGCGAGGGTCAGCCGTCGGATCTCGGCGTGGCGCACCGCTTGGTCGCGGCTGGGCATCACGCGGTGCCCGTCGCCGGGCCAGGCCTGCCAGGATGGTGTCGTGAGCGTGCCGCAAGCGAGCTGGCGGTCGGTGTCCTCACATGATCGACCTGCACACCGCATTCAGCCAGGAGTTCTTCGACATCGCGATACGAGAGTCCGTAGCGCAGGTACCAACGCGCTGCCAGCACGATCACCTTCCGCGGGAACCGGAAGCCGATGAACGCCGATCGCGGCGGAAGGACCGCACGAACACAGCAGATGCGGCGCACGCACCGAGCATGCCGGGCGACGTCTTCTCCCTATGCAACAGTCCCAAACGGGTCGATCGGCGATTGTGCCGGTCGCGCAAGGCGGGCCGTGCGCCGGATCCGCGTGGAATAAACGTGCTGACGCGACTATTGGGTAACTCCCATTGCAGGCTGGCGACGCGCAGCGGCGAGGAGCCCGATGCCGATCACAGTTGCAATGATGGCGATGGCCGTCGCGATCCGCGCCCAATCCGGCGCCTCGTCAGCGAAGAACACTGGTACGCCCAGCAGAGCGGAGATCGCCCGCGAGGCGATGACGGTGAGCAGCCCACTACGGCTGCCGCGCCAGGTCGGAATCGCCGCCGCTAGCGTGATGACGCCGAGTGCGGCACCACCGAGAACGATACCGACCGGCGGGCCCGGGTCCATGCCGAGTCCGACCAAGCCGATGAGGTCGAGCAGGCCCAGTAGGGCGCAGATAACGAGACCGGTGACGGCGGCAGGTGAACGATTCATCGGATACCTCCATGAGGATGTGGGTAGACGGTGTCGACCGCGGTCATGCGTGCCGATCGTGGTTGGTTTGGCGTCGGCGAAGACCTCCACCGTCGCGAGGTGTCCCGTGTCATACCTGCCTGCGCGGCTTGTCTGGCCGCTCTGGAACGAACGCCTTGAAGCTGCCGGCAGACTCCCTGCTGTTAAAGACAATCGTTGTATGCGCCTTGCCGGTTACGGGGTCGCGCACCCAATGGCCGCAGACGAAACCGGATCGACCCTTCGCGGCGCCCTACCCAGGCGACGCGCAGTGCGCAGAAACCATTGCAGACGGAACGTCAGCTCGCCGGCGCCTACCGTCTGGGCAGCGCGCAGATCGCCGTGGAGTCAAACGTGGGGCGAACTCGGGTCTAATGGCGCCGCGAAAGTCCCCTGAAGGCGTGAGACCCGCAGCTGGTGTCGCTGGTAGACGTCCTAGTGGGCGGGGTACGGCCTCCTCGTAATGAGCAGATCCGGGGTTCGATTCCCGAGGCGGTTCCACCCCTGATCAGCGCAAACGCGCTCATCAGGTATGTGCCGGGCATCATCACCTGCCACTTCTGTCACATCGGCCGCTGTGGTCGACTGCATTTCGCACGACTTTTGATCTTGCTGAAGTTGGATGCGTAACTGTGGGCAACAAATGACGCAGAGGCAGTTGATGGATGGGATGAGCGGTGAGCGGCTGATTCCTTTCGCTCGCGCCTAGCCGCCGCCGCGCGGACGCAGCACGTTTAGTCAGGTTGCCATGGGGTTGCGCATGGTGCGCACGAGGATCTCCGGCCCGAGCTTGACGTTATCGCCAGCGTGAAGGAGGAAGCGGACAACGTCGACCGCCTCGTCGACTTGGAGGAAGTTGCTCGGGTTGGCGCCTGGGATGACATGGCCCATGTCGGTGTCAACGAAGCCGGGGCAGACGACCCAGGCCTTGATCCCGTTGTCGTGGTGGCCGTCTTGGATGACTTCGGTCGGGGCACGCAGGGCGTGCTTGCTGACGCAGTAGGCCGCCAGGCCGGGGACGATGGCGACCCCGGCCTCGCTGCCCATGTTGATGACCGGCCGAACCCGCGATCCCGCATGTCGGGTAGCGCCGCGCGGGCCCGGTCATCTAACTCCCCTGTTCCCTCCATGCACAACTCATCCGCGCGAACGGCGCAGCGTTATCGCATCGGGCGTACTCAGGGGCTCCGCTAGGCCGACACGGCAACAGCCCTCTTCATCACGACGGACTCACGGCAGCGAAGACGGGACATCGCGACCTTCAACGTAGTAGTCAGACCAGCCATCACGTCGACACTGCGCACACATTGTGTCTTCATGCGAGCAGGCGTCGGGGGCCACGAACGGTACCGATGTCCAAACCGCACGGTCAGGCAGAGCCTGCCCGGAACGCCCGGGTGCTAACGGATCAGATCGATGCAGCACACGCACCTTATCGCCACCCGGATAACTCATCGTCGTCCTCTTCATCCCCGCGTGCAAAATGAGTCCTTCCGCAGGAAAGCCTGATCGCGTTACGACACTCGGTCAACCACCGCCCCGGCCTGGCCGAGATGCTCACCCCGAGTTTCCTGTACCGCCACCCAGGGACAGGATGACCGTGGGTGTCTCCGTACCGCAACCCAGGGACCGGATGACCGTGGGTGTCTCCGCACACGCTAGCCTCGCAACACTTCGACAAGATCATGGGATATACGCGGATGCGGTTGGCGGCGTGATCGCCAAACGCTATCGGCGTTGCCGGGCGTTCGGATGGTCGGTGATCGCCTTCCAATCACGAACTACCTCGACCTGATCAACCTTGACGGAACCGTCGCCGCACCCAGACCTTTTCGAGCCTGGCGGGAAAACCGAATGCCGGCGGTGAACGTCGTCGGTGAGCCGTGCGCGGGAGAACCGCATGCACGGTTCGGCGGGCGGGAGCTGGGAACGGAGCACCCGGCCACGGACGCGGAGAAGAACATCCAGCGGGAAACCAAAGGGGCGAGCAACCTCGCGACTGCCAATTCCGTGACCCGTCTGGGCAAGACGACGCACCGCCGCTGCGGACGGTGTCTCAACCCACCTCCTTGCCGTCCAGCACGAGGATGTGGGCCAGACGGTCGTGGAGACCTTGCTGCCTGGGTGGACGCAACACTCCCACGGTGACGATTCCCTCATAGGCCACCCCGACAAGCATGGCCGCCAGGAGCGGCCAGCGTCCCTTGAATGGTGCAATCCCCCCGAGCCTCAAAAGAGGTCCATCAGCGACTGCTTGAATTCCCGTTGGCTCCGTCCATGCTGGCTCCGCAGTTCATCGACATCAGGCTGGAGTTCCCGCAGCTGCTCCAAAGCCCGGCGCACGGAGGACGACCCGGACACGGCGATCAAGAGCACCTGAGGCGGCTGGCGGACCGCCCAACGGATCATCGCGGCGCGCCAGCCGGGTCGCCCGTGAGCGACCTCATTAACCATCCGCAGACCCAGGACGGCCTGACCGGCTGTCCGGCCAGTCACGGCCATTCCCGCAACGAAGTAGCAGCCCGCTACGGCCAGGCTGTCCCACTGCGCGCCGGAAGATGCGTCGTGCCATGGTCGGCCCCGGAGAGGACGCACCCTAGTCCTGCGGCCGCGGCGATCACGGCGTCGGAAACCGCGGATGTCATGCGCCGGGACAGCAATGCGACTGAGCCCACGGCGGCTGAGCGTACCGGGTTCGCCCCAGCGCAGAACGAGATCAATCCCGGCTGCGCCGCCGTACGCCCCACTGCGGGAGCCACCTTCGTCAGGAGAGTTCATCGACGCCTCGTCGGCGCGGGAGCAGGCCCTGCTGCTGCAGCGTGCTTTTCCTGCGGGTGACGCTGGGGACCCGACCAGTTGAGCTAGGCGTTGGTGCAGGGTCGCGAGTAGAGCCCCAGTTCGAAAGAGCGGCCGGAAGATCGGCACGACCCTAGGCCGAGCTGCTGCGCTGCCACCCGGAGTGTGAGTGAGCCGTGGGAGCACTTGTCTCGGTGCGGTCGGATGCCCAGCTTAGAAATCGGACGACGATCAGAGGTTGACCTGCGTTAATGCTGACCTGCGGGTACTCGGTGATAAGTGATCTGAGTGATCGTTGTTGGACACCGATTCCCGGTCTGGCCTTGCCAAGGCGTGCTCGGCTCCGGGTAACTTGGCCGTGGACCGCGTGAAAGCGCAGTGGCTGGCGGGACTTGACAGCGCTGGCTACGGGTGTTAGAAAATGCGCCGGCAACAACAGTGGACAGACCAGTAAGCGCTCGCATGGGGCAGCGCTAAGGGCAGGTACTCAGGGAACGCAGGAGGTTGAGGAACGGTCGAGATGGAGGTGGTCGCCGCGACATTTCGGCGAACATCGGAATCAAGACAAGTTCATTCCCTCTCAAAGGGGCCCGGCCGAATCCGGCCGGGCCCCTTTCTGTGCACCGTCGCGCTGACCGAGTCGCTCCACCGTCTACCGGCGGGAGACCAGCAGGCGATACACGTATGACCGTGGCCATGATCGTTGGGAGTTATACTTGTGGCATGGCGATGACTCCTCACGTCCCCTTCGTCGAAGTGGGTGACGAGAGCTTCCCGCTTGAAGAAGCACGGGGATTGATCGCCTGCGCCAGGACCGCGGCCGACGATCTCGAACGAGACGGGGTCCGCACCACTGTGATCTGTGACGACCGTGGCCGTGCACTCTTTGGTGGACTGCCGATGACCGCCACCGAACTGCGCTCGCTGGCAGACGCGATCGCAGCTGCGTTACTTGAGGTCGAGAACCCGTGACCCTTGTCGGCTACGTCAGCTTGAGCGCTGGTGGCGAGGACCCTGCCATGCAACGTGATGCGCTGGCTGCCGTGAGCTGCGTCAAGATTTGCTCCGAGACCGCCTCAGGCGCGCTCCACGAGCGGCCCGAGATTGCCCGCCTGCTGGAGTAGCTGCGTCGGGCAGACGCCCTGGTCGTGTGGAACTCAACAGGCTCGGTTGCTCCATCCAGTACTTCATCGAGGTCGTGAGGG
>DASVWA010000120.1:0-17968 GCA_036389855.1 Pseudonocardiaceae bacterium | reverse complement strand
CATCAGTTTGGAACCTCAACCGAACGTGAAGTCAAGGGACAGCTATTCCACGTGCTGATGGCGATCCGGATCCGGCTCCCGTTGAGTGCGGTGATCGACGTGCTCCGCGCACGAGGCGGCGCGGGCCAGGAGCAGCGCGCGCGTTCGCGTCGAACTCCTCGTGTGCCTTATCGAACCGGCCAAGCTTGGCCAGGAGATCACCGCGCACACTCGGTAGCAAGTGGTATTGCTGCAGCCGGCTCCGCGGTCAGCTCATCGACGAGTTCGAGCCCCGCCGCCGGACCGAATGCCATCGACAGCGCGACCGCCCGGTTCAGCTCCACAACGGGGGATGGCGCGAGTTGGGCGAGCGTCTCATAGAGCGCGAACACCAGGTAGAGAACCTCCAGCACCGACGACAGCCGGGTGGCGCGCTCATCGCCCTGCGGAGCCTCAAAGGGAACACGCGCCGCGGTGAGGGTTCGTTTAGCCCGAACGATTCGCTGGGCGACAGTCGATTCCGAGACGAGAAACGCCCGCGCGATCTCCTCGGTCGTCAAGCCGCCGAGCAAGCGCAGCGTGAGCGCGACCCGCGCCTCGGTGGACAGCACTGGGTGGCAGGCCGTGAACACCAGCCGCAGCAGGTCGTCCCCGATGTCGTCGTCGAGGGCCGCGGCGGCATCCGGTGCAACCTCCTGTCCCCCCGTCTCGAGTTCATGACCGAGTTCGTCGATCTTGCCCTCGAGGCGCTGCTTGCGGCGCAGGACGTCGATCGCACGGCGTTTCGCGATGGCCATGAGCCAGGCGCCCGCGTTGCGCGGGACGCCTGCCTCCGGCCACTGCTCGAGCCCGGCGACCGGCGCGTCCTGGGCGAGGTCCTCGGCAAGACCGACGTCACGCACGATCCACGCGAGACCGGGGCCCGTCGGTCACGGTGCGCTGGCCTTTCGAGAACTTGATGCGCGCGCCCTTCGAGCTCGCTTGCAGCCCGTCGGACGTGAGCAGCACACCAGCTTTCACCAGCTCCTCGTTGTACTTCCCCATCTCGGCAACGAGCTCCCTGCTCGGGAGAACCCCGGCCTCTGAATCCTGACTAGCCTTCACCAGCATCATGAATCGCATCGTCATGTCTCCTTGTCGTTGCGGTGTTCCTCTGCTGACACGTCGAACGAGAGACCGCCGGATCGACACGTGGCATGAACTTTCCGAGGTAACTTCTTGACCTGCACCTCGATTGAGGTCCTAGCGTCCCGCGTGACTGCGCCACGGGGAGCCAGCAGAAAACCGGTCGCTGCCGGGAGCCGGCGCCGTCAGGATTGTCAGACCCGTCCTGCAGGCTGAGCTGACGGACACGGGACAGGAGACAGGCGATGGATCACGCGATCTGGGCCGAGGGGCTGGTCAAGCGCTTTGGCGAGACCACCGCTCTCAACGGGGTGGATCTCGCCGTCCGGACCGGCACCGTCCTCGGCCTGCTCGGTCCGAACGGCGCCGGCAAGACCACCGCCGTTCGCGTGCTCGCCACCCTGTTGCGCCCGGACGCCGGTCACGCCCGGGTCGGTGGTTACGACGTGGTCCACGATGCCCATCAGGTGCGCCAGCTGATCGGGCTGACCGGGCAGTACGCGGCGGTCGACGAAGCCCTCACCGGCACGGAGAACCTCCAACTCATCAGCCGACTGCTCGGGATGCCACGGCGACACGCCAAGCAGCGCGCTCGCGAGCTGCTCACCAGGTTCGGCTTGACAGACGCGGCTGGGCGAGCGGCGAAGACCTACTCCGGAGGCATGCGCCGCAGACTCGACCTGGCCGCGAGCCTCGTCGGCCGACCGCAGATGCTTTATCTCGACGAGCCGACCACGGGGCTGGACCCCCGCAGCCGCCTCGACCTGTGGAGCCTGGTCCGCAGCCTGGTGGCCGACGGTGTCACTGTGCTGCTCACCACCCAATACCTGGAGGAGGCCGACGAGCTCGCCGACGAGATCGCGGTCATCGATGACGGCAGGGTCATCGCGACCGGGACGCCGGACGAGTTGAAGGCCAAGACCGGCGCCCGATTCCTCGCCGTACGACCAGCTGATCAAGCCGACGTGCCTACCGTGATCTCCGTGGTCCTCGAGCTCACCGGCGTCGCGCCGGAGGTGAACGGTCAGTTGGTGACGGCGCCGGTTACCGATCCCGCGCTGCTCCCGGCCGTGGTGCGCCGGCTTGACAACGCCGGAGTGGTCATCACCGAACTCACGCTCCGCAACGCCAGCTTGAACGAGGTGTTCCTGTCCCTGACCGGACATCCGGCGCAGGAGGCCGCGCAGACCGAAGAGACCGAAGGGGCCCTGGCATGAGTACCGCGACAGCGCCTGCACCCGCCGCCCCCGAACTGGCTCCCAAGGTCAGTCCCGCCGAAGGAATACGGCAAACGATGACCCTTGCCTGGCGCACGCTGGTGCAGATTAGGCACAACCCGTGGGAGCTCGGGGACTTCAGCATCCAGCCGATCATTTTCGTGCTGCTGTTCACTTACGTGTTCGGCGGCGCGATCTCGCCATCGACCGGTGACTACCTGACCTTCGCGCTGCCCGGGCTCATCGTGATGAACATGTTCTTCGTCACCATATACGTCGGCATGGGCCTCAACACCGACCTGACCAAGGGCGTGTTCGACCGGCTGCGTTCGCTACCACTCGCACGGTGGGCTCCGCTGACGGGCCGCATCACCGCGGATCTGGTCAAGCAGGCCTGGTCGGTTGCTCTGCTGCTCGGCATTGGGGCGCTCCTCGGCTTCCGGATCGGCACCTCGGCGGTCGACGTCCTCGCGGCGGTGGCCCTAATCCTGGTCTTCGCGCTCGCCTTCTCCTGGTTGTCGGTGCTAGTCGGCGTGCTGGCCAAGGACCCGGAGAAGGTACAGCTGTTCGGCATGACCGCACTGTTCCCGATCACGTTCGTCAGCAACGCACTGGTACCGACCAACACGATGCCGGGCTGGCTGCAGGTGTTCGTGGGTCTCAACCCGGTGACGCTACTCTCCGACGCGGTCCGCGGGCTGATGGTCGGTGGACCCGTCGCGGGACCGGTCCTCGGGTCGCTGCTGTGGGCGGCCGTGATCGTCGCCGTCTTTGCTCCGCTCTCGTTGTGGGCACTCAAGCGCCGGGTGTGAGCCTCAAGCTGTCGTGAGCGCGCAGGCCTCGCGCACGACCCCACCTTTATGGTCATCGACGCGGATGGCTGTCCGACGTTCTCGATGCGCCGAGCGGTGCAGTGACGGTTCAGGCCCTCATCGATGCACGCCGATGAGTTCCGCAGCTTGCCGTCGTCGTAGGTGTGTGCGGCGAGAAGGCACCGGCGCGATCGTGGTGCTCGTCCGTGGAGATGTCGAGCTGGCGTGTTGGCCGCTGACCACTCGGAACCGTCCCGGCCTCGCGGTGGTGGACGAGCTAGCGCGGTGGCAACTCGCAGCCCGGCGTTGCGGATGCTCGATCCGGCTGCGTGACGCCTGCGTCGAGCTGCTGGAGCTACTCGACCTGCTCGGCGTGGGCGAGGTGGTGCGCAGTATCGCCGAACCTGTTCGACCTCACACCCGAGGGGCGCCCCGGTGACTGGGACGAGCAGCTGCGCTACGAGGGAAGCTTATGACTCCAGCCGGTCAGGCAGGCCGAAGGCGGCGAACAAGTTGGTGTCCAGGAAGTTGTGGTGCCCAATGATCCGGTCGCCCGAGGTCTCGATGACCTGCACGGCGAACGGCCGGTGGCTACCGTCAGCGTTGGGACGGTAGGACCCGAACGCGGCGCAGCCGTTGGCCGCCGTCGGGACCAGGCGTGAGCCGCGGCACCCGCACCCCTGGCCGAGGAACCACCGGCCCATCTCCACTGGGCCGCGCAGCCAGAAGTCGTAGGGCGGCATCGACATGACCGCGTCCTCGTGCAGCAGCGACACCAGCGAGGTGATGTCGTAGCGCTCGAAGGCGTCCACGTAGCGGGCAAGCAGCGCCCGCTGGTCGGCGTCCACCGCAGGCGAGGAGACGCCGGCGTCGCGGGCTGCCAGGGTGGACCGGGCTCGCTGCAGCGCGCTGTTGACCGACGCCACGCTGGTCTCGAGCAGTTCGGCCACCTCGGTCGCCTGCCAGCGCAGCACCTCGCGCAGGATCAACACCGCGCGCTGCTTGGCCGGGAGGTGCTGGAGGGCTGTAATGAATGCCAGGCGGACGCTCTCTTTCGACACCGCCAGCTCGGCCGGGTCACTGTCGCCGGGCAGGACGCGAGCGTCCGGGACGGGCTGCACCCAGGCGTGCTCGGGAAGTGCCGGTCCCAGGGATCCATCCGCTGTTGAGGACGGCCCCAGGTCCATCGGCCGAGCTCGACGCTCGCGGCCCCGCAGCATGTCGAGACACACGTTGGTGGCGATGCGGTAGAGCCACGATCGCAGGGCTGACCGGCCTTCGAAGCCGTCGATACCCCGCCAGGCCCGTACCATCGTCTCCTGCACGGCATCATCGGCTTCGAAGAAGGACCCGAGCATCCGGTAGCAGTAGCCGGTGAGCTCCCGCCGGTAGTGCTCCAGGTCCTCAGACCGAGTTTCGCGGGTGTCAATGGCATTGGAGCGGGAAGGCATAGCCGCCTACACTACCGCGACACCGAGCGCAACTGGCTGATCACAATCTGGTACCGCCGGTAAGTCACAACCTGGTCCAGCGATGAGTTTCTTGTCTGACCGTCGTCCTAAGGTGCGAGAGCCGGAGCCACCAGGCCACGCAGACGACGGTGCGGATTGTGTCGTGAATGGGTCGAGGCGGGCCAGCCGGGAGAAGACTGCAGTCGTCGCTACCAGGCGAACCGGTGCGACACTCGGAAAGGGAGTATTCGAATGAGCGGGGTACGGGTACTGGTAGGGACCCGCAAGGGCGCGTTCGTCTTGACGTCAGATGGCAACCGCACGCGGTGGAACGTCAACGGCCCGCTTTTCGGTGGCTGGGAGATCTACCACCTCACGGGATCTCCCGCTGATCCGAACAGGCTGTATGGGTCACAGTCAGGTGGCTGGTTCGGGCAGGTGATCCAGCGCTCCGACGACGCAGGCACGACGTGGCAGCCGGTCGGTAATCAATTCAGCTACGACGGTGTTCCGGGCACCCACCAGTGGTACGACGGCACGCCACACCCGTGGGAGTTCGCGCGAGTGTGGCACCTCGAACCCTCGCTGACCGATCCGGACACCGTCTACGCCGGGGTGGAAGACGCGGCCCTGTTCCGTTCTGATGACGGCGGGCAAAGCTGGCACGAGCTGCCCGGCCTGCGCGGCCACGACTCGGGGGCCTCCTGGCAGCCAGGTGCCGGAGGGATGTGCCTGCACACCATCGTCCAGCACCCCAGTAACCCCGGGCGGATCTTCGTGGCCATCTCCGCTGCGGGCGTGTTCCGGACCGACGACGCCGGCAAGACGTGGCGCCCCACCAACCGCGGCCTGCACTCCGAAGGCATCCCCGACCCGGCTGCCGAGGTCGGCCACTGCGTGCACCGCCTCGCGATGCACCCGTCGCGACCGGACGTGCTGTTCATGCAGAAGCACTGGGACGTCATGCGCAGCGACGACGCCGGCGAGTCGTGGTACGAGATCAGCGGTGATCTACCGACCGACTTCGGGTTCCCGATCGACGTGCACGCGCACGAACCGGACACCATCTATGTCGTGCCGATCAAAAGCGACGCCGAGCATTACCCACCCGACGGCAAGCTGCGCGTGTATCGCAGCCGCACCGGCGGAAACGAATGGGAGCCGCTCACGAACGGTCTTCCGCAACGTGACTGCTACGTCAACGTGTTGCGCGACGCGATGGCCGTCGACTCACTCGATTCGTGCGGGGTGTACTTCGGTACAACTGGTGGGCAGGTATACGCATCGACCGACGCCGGGGACAATTGGGCTCCTATTGTCCGAGATCTTCCTGCCGTGCTATCCGTCGAAGTTCAAACCCTGCCATGATCCGCGTCAGACTCCCGGTCCATCTGCGGACGCTCGCGCACCTCGACGGCGAGGTGCAGCTCCACGTTGCGGGACCGGCAACGCAGCGCTCGGTCCTCGACGCACTCGAGGCCCGGTACCCGGTGCTGCGCGGGACGATCCGCGACCACGTCACCGGGCGCCGCCGTGCGTTCGTCAGGTTCTTCGCCTGCGAGCAGGATCTGTCCCACGAACCACCGGACACCCCGCTGCCCAGCGCGGTCGCGGCCGGGACCGAGCCATTGCTGATCGTGGGGGCCATGGCTGGCGGCTAGTGTCGGGATCCAGCTCACGCCCCTGGGATCGGGATCCGCAGCAGGTACAGGACGTCCTCGCGGACCGGTTGGAAGCCGAGTCGTGCAGCAACACCGAGGCTGCCGGTGTTGTCCGGTGACGTGGTCCAGCTCACGCGCCGTCCTCGAGCTCGGACATCGGCCACCACCGCCGCGGCGCACGCGGTCGACAGGCCCCGGCACCGAAACGCTTCGTCGGTGACCACTCCCACGTCCTCATAGTGCTCCCCCAGATAAAACGGCACCGCCACCGAGACCAGCCGGCCAGCGATGAAGGCGCCCCACGCCAGTTCGCTCCTGGCCAGCTCAACAGGCCCACCGTGGGTCGCAGCGACCCAGCGGATCTCCTCGGGAAGGCCGACGGCAGGCTCAGCGTCGGCCGCAGTGAGGCGGCGTACGGTCGCAGCTGGCTGTGGTAGGCGGGGCGTAGCACCGGGGAGCTCGAAGACCACGCGGTCCCAGACGTGCAGGCCGGGATCCAGTTCACGCAGCACGGCCAGAAAGGATTCAGGTGCCTCGACGAATCCGGTCATCGGCTCGTCGAGGTCGCTCAGGTGGTCCGGAACGCCCCGCAGGCTGACGTTTCCTGCAACCTCGGCCAGCACGGTGCGCGGGTCGGGCCAACGATCCACCAGGCAACGGCCGCGGCCGGTTCGCATGATGTGCGGCCACACCAGCGGGCCCGGCCGTTCCGGTTCAAACCACGGTCGCAGCTGCCCGTGATCGCGACGAGCGAGCGGCAGCACACGGAGAAAACAACCAGTCCGGAGACTATGGGGCAACCCTGGGCAACCGCGTGGTGTCGATTCCGTACGGTACTGATCTCACCGGCCGCGCACCGTGCTGACCTGGTGCGAGCCGTTCGCCACCCCCATCGCGCAGCAAACCAAGCGCCCACGTAGCGACTGCAATGGCACATTGTGGCGTCGGGTCACCCGGACTCCGGGTCTGGCGAGGTTGATCACGCTGCCGCTTAAGCTATATCGCGCGGTCGCGCCGGGGTGACAGAATGAGCGGGGCGCGCGATCCGCGTCCGCAGAACCGCCATTTACTGCCGGACGCCTGTGGGCAATTGATGGCTATACGTGGCTGGATGGACACTCACGGCCAACGCATGAGCAGGCGTGGATGGCATCCGATACTGCGCACCCTTGCTCGAAGCCGTTAGCGGTTGGATACTAGCGACGCGATCACGCGAAATAGTGGAAACACCGGTATTCGAGAGGCAGCGTTATGGATCTCAAGCTGCGGCCGGGTATGCCCGAGGACGCCGAAGCCTGCGGACAGATTTGCTACGAAGCATTCACTGCGATAGCCAGGAAACACAACTTTCCCCCGGACGTTACCGCTGAGACGGCGGTCGGGCTGATATCGATGCTGCTCGGCCATCCTGGTTTCTACTCGGTAGTGGCCGAATCCAATGGCCAGGTTGTGGGCAGTAACTTCCTCGACGAACGCTCGCCCATCAACGGTGTCGGCCCGATTACGGTAGACCCCGCCGTCCAAGACGGTGGAGTAGGCCGAGCGCTCATGCTGGACGTGATGCGGCGTGCCACAGAGCGCACCGCCCCAGGAATTCGGCTTGTTCAATCCGCCTACCACAACCGCTCGCTGTCCTTGTACGCCGTGCTCGGCTTCCAGGTTCGTGAACAGCTCGCCTGCATGCAGGGCACTCCTCCTCAGGGTGAGATCCCCGGCTACCGGACTCGGCCTGCCACGCCCGCGGACGTCGAGGCGTGTAACGCCGTCTGCCGCCGCGTTCATGGCCACGACCGGGCTGGCGAGTTGACTGACGCCCTTGGGCAAGGCTCGGCGTTGGTGGTCGAACACGACGGGCGAATCAGCGGTTACGCCACCGGCCTGGCGTTTTTCGCGCACGCGGTGGGGGAGAGCAACGAGGATCTTAAAGCGCTGATCATGGCCGCCAATGCGTTCGACGGCCCCGGCATCCTCGTCCCCACGACCAACGCCGACCTGTTCCGCTGGTGCTTGGAGCGCAAGCTGCGGGTGGTGCAGCTGATGACGCTGATGACTGTCGGCCTGTACACCCCGCCTCAGGGCGCTCACCTTCCGAGCATCCTCTACTGATCGGGGACCGGTACAAGTGCTTGGTGACGCGACGGGCAGCGACGGTCAGCATCGCCGGGGCCTCGTCGATGCCGGTGATCGTCCGGCAGCGCCGATCTTGCGCTGTAGCAACTCGCGCCGTGCCAAATAGCACCAGCACGTTGCCTGAAAATAACTACGACGACATGATCGATGTGTTGTGTGCGTTCAACCCAGCCTCCAGGGCTCAACATCACACATGTGCCGTCGGCAAGGGTTAAGAGGCGGTGAGTCCGGCAGCAGGGTCGGTTGGGCCGGTGATATCCGTGTTGTCAGAACGGATCGCCTGGCAGGCAGCGAGCAGCGTGGCGGTGAAGCGACCCGGAGCGGTGAGGAAGACACCGTGATCACCGTCGATGTCGTAGGCCAGCGCGCCAGGCACCGCGGCGGCTAGCCTCCGTTGCCGGGCGGCCGACACCACCCGATCGTGCCGGGTGATGATCACGGCAGTGGGAACGTCGACCTGCCCTATCCAGTCGTGGGAATCGAACGCATAGACCGCTGACACCGCAGACAACGCAGTGAGTAACGGGGTGCGGCGCATCTGGTCCAGCGCCCATGCCCGACCAGCCCGATCACCGCCCTGACCGAGCAGCTGGCCGCCTATGACGTCAGCCCGTAACCCGTCCATCCCGGGCATCGATCCCGCCGCGGCCGCCACCGCCGGCATCATCAGCGCCGGCATCATCAGCGTCACCCAGCGTGCCCACGGCAAGCCGGCGATGCTGCGGGCACTCGCGCACAACACCAGCCCCGCGGTCAGCTCGGGATGCCGGCGCCAGCACAGTTGCGCGATCAGCCCGCCCATCGAATAGCCGACCGCGATGATCCGCTCGATGCCCAGCACCGCGGCCAACTCGGCGACATCATCGGCACACTGCTCCAGCCGGTAGCCCCCCACGCAGCCCAACCCACGCCCATGCCCACGCTGGTCGAAGGCCAGTACCCGGAAGTGCTGCTCCAGCACCGGAAACACCGCCGACCAGTTGAGCTCGGCAGTGAGGGTGACACCGTGCAAGAGCACCAGAGTGGGTGCCCCCGGCGGGCCAGGGCAGTCCCAGACCACCGTGCTGCCCCGCCCGAGCGTCACCACCCTTGCGATCGCCGAGCCTGCGTCATCCATCGACTGCCGCCCTTCGCAACGGCGCCGACCCCGCCAGCGGCGCTGCCAGCGATCTCGGTCCTGACCATAACCCGTAAGCCGCCCGAATGACATAGCGTCACGTGTCAGTGATCTGCCGTTGGCCGCAAGGACGCCACAAGGCGGAAACGCTGCATCGTCAATGCGGTGAATGATCCGCAAGGAGCGCGTCGCCCAGCGCAGGAAGCCCCAGCGCCGTGAGGGCACCCGCGACCTGGTTGCGGTATGTGAGAATGTCAGATTTGATCGCATCGATATCACCCGGGACGCAGTCCGAAACCGCCCGTGCGATCGAGTCAGCCACCGTTTCGGCAGGCTTATTATGACTAATTCCCCGCAAGGACACATAGCTTGACGCAAGGCACCCGACTGCTCGGCCGACGAACGCCACCGCAGGAATCTCCGCTACCCCTAATGGTCCCCCGGCCTCGCCCGTACCGAGAAGCCCCTCCCGCTGCAGACGGTTGCGGATCCGCGACTCGATTGGCGCGCGCTCACCCGTCGATAAGATTTCCTCAGGAATAGACGCGAGTGTCTGCTCGAGCACTTCCCGCTCCGACTCCGACAATCGAGCGTACGAAGCAAAGTCCGTCTCTTTTGCTTGGGTCACCGTCACCTCCGTGTTTGACAGCCCTGAGACCACTCACACCAGTCAGCTTAGCGTACGACGTACCAGTGTTGGGCGGCTCATCCGGCCGACTCCGTGCGGCCGGAAAAGCACAGATACAACGATCCCTTGCGCACCCGGCAGGGTTGGTCACACGTTCCATTTCATCACCCTCCAGCGCCCGGTTGCCGATGTCGTAAACGGCTTGTGGGCGGTGAGGTGGGTGCATGTCTGGCCCCTGCACGGGGCCACAGCGCGGCCCCGTGCAGGGTGGAGGGCCGGCACGACGAGTGTGAGGAGGCTCTATCGCCGGGCCGGCCCAGCTCAGGCGGCAACCCCTATCGCCGCAAGGTTGTGTTCGCTGATGCGACGAGCTCGCACGGCCGCGGGTGCTCACACTGAGCACAAGCCAACAACGTTGACGGTGTGTCGATCACACTGGTCGCGGTGAGACGCACCAGGTCCAGCCTGACCTGAGGTTCAGTCGCAGCAGCGAACGACTGATGACGGTCCCTTGGCTGGTCATCGCGGCGGCGCCTCCTTGCAGTGCGTAAGGTGTCGAGCCGTAATATGAAGACAACCGTGAGTAACGAGCAACGACCAGAGCACGACAGCCGCATCGCTGAAGCACCAATGCCGCACACGGTGCTTCAACTGCGGAAAGCACTCAGTGAGAGGTGAAGACATGGCGCTTAGACGGCAGGGGCTAGCCCAGCGCCGCAAGGCTGTCGGGTTGACGCAGGAAGCACTCGCGCAACGCCTGGGGGTAGAACGCTCCACCGTCGTCCGTTGGGAGGCCGGAGACACCGAGCCACTGCCTTCGATACGACCACACGTGGCCCACGCTCTTCAAGTGTCTCTGGATCAGCTCGCCGAGCTACTCACCGAGGACCAGAATGCTGGTACGACCAGAGCTCTCCCTGTTGGCACCGACGTGACACTGCCGGTCGTGTTGCCGGCCGTGCTACCGAGCCGGGACAAGTCCGAAGACCTGGTTCCCCGCCAGGTAACCGAGGCATTCGAGGCGCTGCGCGGGGCGCTGCGATCCGTCGGTGGCAGTCCACAAGACGCCGATGCGACGGTAGTGACCGGTAAGTCCTCGCAAAAGACCCCGGGCGGGGACGGCGCAACGGGCACGCTCGTCCCGGCAACAAATGAGGCTGGTGAACTCGCCAGATGCGACGTTCCCGAGCCGGCAGCCCGCACTGAGGTGCTACGACGGCCATTCCTGACTGCTATCCCGCTGCACGTCGGATCTGGCGACGTCCAGCGGCGCCGGGATACGTCACGGCGTTTCAAGCGGTTCGCAGCAGCGGGCATCCTCGCTGTCATCTTCGCCGGAGGCGCGGCATCTGTGCCGTTCGTGGCTTCCCGCAGCGCCCCCATTCCGCCGGCCGGCGCCGGGAACCCGCTCTCCCCGCTCCCTGCGGCACCCAACGCGGGCAGCGGCAACCCCGACGTACTCACGGAAAGCCCAGCCGGAGCCATCCACGCGGCACCCGCCGACGCGCCGGATACCCCAGTCGGCGACCCGGCCCCGCCGGCGGCTGCCGTGGTGCCCGCACCGCACACGATCCGGGCCAGCAATCCCAAGCGGCCCACTAGCCGGCCCAAGTCCCCTGCCTCCGCGGCGACCCCTCCCGCGCCGCGTACCCCAACAATCCCGGCTGAGGCCTATGGGGCGTGGTCTGAAATGGCTGCCAGCGCCAGTGATCCCCACAGGGCACGCATCCGTCCAGGTCCTCCACGGCATCCCTGATGGCGGCGCTTCAACAAGGCGTCGAACCTTCAAGAGCCGCCGGCAGCGTCGACGAGCTGCAGACTCAGGCTGTGGACTGGTCGCCAGATCGAGACGCGTTGCGCGGCCGGGTAGCCGTCGTCGCAGGTGCGACTCGGGGTGCTGGACGTGGAATCGCCGCCGCCTTGGGCGAAGCTGGTGCAACGGTCATTTGCACTGGTCGCAGTAGCAGTGCAACTACAATCCGGTCCGACTACAACCGCGCCGAGACAATCGAAGAGACTGCCGACCTCGTCACGCAACTCGGTGGCACTGGTATCGCAGTGGCGGTCGACCATCTCGAACCCAGACAGGTGGAAAGCCTGGCCCAGCAAATCCGCCACGACCACGGCCACATCGACGTGCTCATCAATGACATCTGGGGTGCCGAAGTGCTCAAAGGCGGCCCGGCTGAGTGGAACACCCCCATTTGGGAACATGACCTCGGCAACGGTCTGCGAATCCTCCGGCTCGCCATTGACACCCACCTCATCACGTCCCATCACCTTCTACCGCTGCTCATTGACGAGCCGGGTGGCCTGCTCGTCGAGGTGACTGACGGCACCACCGACTACAACGCATCGCGATATCGGATCTCCGTGTTCTACGACCTTGCCAAGATCGCTGTGAACCGGCTGGCCTTCTCCCAGGGGCATGAACTGGAACCATATGGCGCAACCGCGGTCGCCATCACCCCTGGATGGCTGCGCTCAGAAATGATGCTCGACAACTTCGGCGTCTCCGAAGAGAACTGGCACGACGCTCTGAATCCGACCGCCGACGATAATTACCCCGCCGCCCCCGCGGACTTCGCGTTGTCTGAGTCACCTCGATTCGTCGGGCGCGCCGTCGTCGCGTTGGCATCGGATCCCGACCGGGCCAGATGGAACCAGAAGTCGGTCAACTCCGGGCAACTCGCAGCCGAATATGGGTTCACCGACCTCGACGGCTCTCAGCCCGACATCTGGCGATTCATCGAAGAGATCCGCGAGCCGGGCCTCGACGCGAACCCCAACGACTACCGGTAACTCGCGCCGCTTGTCCCATCCCGTAGTGCGATCCGTGTCCGGTCCTGCCGAGCTTCAGCTCCGGCCGCCGTCGAGCGAGATGACAGGTCAGACCGCCGCGCATGCCCGCTCATGTGGGCAGTGCCGGCGGTCTGGCCGGCAGACCGAGCAGCAGCATGGCCGCCGTTATCGGGAACCCGCTTTTGCGGGACGACGACGCTTTGTGAGCACGGCCCGCAAGGCGTCGTCCACTCCGGCAAGGTCGTTGTTGATCTCCCCGACGATCGATCCGACTGGCTCGGTCCTCTGGGTAACCAGGTGGAGGCCGTCCGTGACTGCGCGGAGCCTGCCGTCGATGCGCCGAAGAACGCGCGCGATGCTAAGCAGGTAGGCAGCGAGCACCAGCACGGTGAGCACTGCGAGGATGATCGTGAATACCGCGGCTGCCATCATAGTAATTCGCTCCTCACAGGAGGCGGTCAACCGCCTTCACATAGCGGGTGAGGCCAGCCCCCACCTGTTTGACGGCGTCGCGGGTGGGTATCAGCGCCTTCACATCGTCGACTGCCTTGACGATGCCGCCGGCCTGACCGTGAATGGTGTCAACCTGCCTTCCGACGTCGACGGCGGAACTCTTCAGACGCTGCAGGAGCACCACCACGACGGGTATGACCACGAGGAGGAAGATCGCGTTCCCGATCCACCACAGCACCATCGTCGCCTCCTTGTCTTGCCTTCGCCTTATCGCCGGTCCTGAGCGACCGCAGGTCGCCAGTCATTACTGGAACTCAGGGTCTGCGGCTGCTGCGAACTCTGCGGCTGCTGGGAGGACTGAGCCTTTGCCTGCTGTTCAGGCAGCGACTCTGCTGCCTCCGCGATCGGCGGTAGCGCGTTGGCGATCGCGCCCAGCTTCCGGTTCAGGATCGCGGCGCCGGCGCCAACCAGAAACACGTCCCCTTGAACCGCCCCGAGGGAGGTACTACCCATCTCTGCGAGAGTGTTAGCGAGGGCGCGCAGCCGGCGAGTGATCGCAATAACGAACAGCGCCAACACGACCACCAGGGCCAGAATTTCGACAACGGTGAGGATCACGAGCAGTCCCGTGCTCATCGCGCACCCACCCCCAGAAGTCGAGCGTGGCTACGCAACTCGTCCATGATCTCATCCAGGCTGTCTGCAACAGCGAGCGCAACCTTGATGTTGGCCGTGTTGCCGCGAACCCCCTTCGCCACGTCCCACAGTCGATGCACGCCGGTTTCGATGGAGCGGACGAGGTAGAGGAGCAAGCTGAGAAGGGCGATCACGGCAACTAACACGACCGCCCCGATAGCCAGCATAACCTGCCAAAACGTGATCTCCTCGGCGGCGAGCGCTAAGATCATCGTTACCCTCCCAATGCTTGTCGAGCGGCCCGAGCGCCCCGGAGGATGCTCTGGAGCGTGTCATTCGTGCGGCGCAGCTCCACGAGCGGCTGCGTGGTCGGCTGCGTCGCCTCTAGCTCACGAGTCGCTGCGCGCACATGCGCGTTGATCCGGGATGCAAGCAGCAGGAGCATGCTTACAACGACCACCACGACCACCACGACCACCAACCCGATGATCAGGCCCGTCCACCAACCGCCGAGGCTCGGCTCCCCAAACTCATTCAACGTTACCTCCAACCTGCGAGAAATATTCTCGTACTCAATCAGGCTCGGAACGCGGTCGTGCCACTATTGGGTTCGTTGCTAGTCTTGCCTGCCCGAATCGCGAGTTTACGGTGAGTTTACACTCGATCACGAGCCGAGGGAAGTGGCAGTATGAGAAGCGCGGGTCCGGGCGGCGTCCGGGAGTCGTAGAGATCCGGAAGGGTTGCGCGACTGTTAAGGTTGATCATGTGTAGTGATTAGGGCGGGATCGCTGGGAGCTTTGGTGTGGGTTGATGTGGCTGGTCGGCGCGGCATGGCCTGCTCAGATGATCTTGATGGCGGTGAGTCGGTCGAGACCCACACTGGCGCCATGGATGTCGCGTAGGTGATGGTGCCGCCTAGTTGTAGGTAGTTAGGTGACGGGTGGTGGCCCGTTATTCCTTAGGGCTTGTGGGTAGGCGTTGGTTCGGTGGGTGAGCCAGTGTTGAGTCTCGAGTCCCACATCGACTGGCCCCGGCTGACGTGCGCAAGACCGCGAAGCCAAGCCGGAACCGCTAGCTACGGTGTGACTCAGATGTCCGCGTCGGCGACTTTGTGTACGACGTAGCTTCGTCGTCGGGGAATCCAACCGTTATATGACGACTACGAGAAAACTGCCTCATAGAGCAAAGACTTCTACAGCACTGGACTGGATTTATCGGAATGTTGCCCCGGTACTGCGTGATGGGTGGATGTTCGGTGGCTAGCCACCCCGTACCGCAGGCGCGCAGCGGCCAAGGAGCGGAAGCCGCGTGTGCTGGCGTGAACTGATCTCCGCGCCGCCCGTTCGGGAGGGCCCTGGGAACACACAGACGTGCGGTTCAGAGACTGCTGACACATCAGGAGTGCCTTCAAACGGCCGAACGAAGCCCGAAATGAGACCGACAAGCCCTTTACCGCCTTTACCCAGCACCTCCGGCGGCGCCGAGCACGCCGCGAGACCATTCACCGTCGGTGGAACCGGGCAAATCCCAAGGCCGAGCGCCACCCACCTGGAGCTCGGCGGCCGCAGCCAGGACCGCGGCCTCCGTCATCCAGGGCGCCAGCTGTGAATGTCTCCGGCGAGCCGGTGCATCTTGGCAGGGTTTTGCGGGCATCATACGGGCCATGTTCACCTCCCGAGAGCCTTTTTACGCGCGATTCGGTTACGCACGATCCGGCAGCGACCGGTCCGGCGGTGTCGTCGACGAACGCAAGTTGTGGACGAGCGGCGCAGTGACCGCGGTGATCGTGTTCGGCCTGACGATCGCCGCGTTTCTCTTCGTCCACGGCATGCTGAACTACCCCCTGCTCGGTGTCCGGGGGGATGACGCGGTCGTGTACGCGAGCATGTTCGGCTATGCCGGTGGTGCAGCGCTGGTGGCGTTGCTGGCCACCGCCGCGATGCGCTTCCTACTGTTGACCACTCCGCGGCCGAGATGGTTCTTCGGCTGGCTCGGTGGGGTCGGCACGGCCATCGCGGTACTGCTCCCGCTGGCGCTGTCCCAGGACCAGGCGACCCGGCTGGCCACCGCGACGGTCAATCTAGTCCTGGGTCTGGCGATCATCGGCCTGGTGCGCAGTACCAGCGCGAGCCTGCGCCCGGACGGTTCGGCGGAGCTGCCACAAACTTTCCGCACGCTGGACGAGGGGTGACCCCGGCGTCGCAGCCATGGACAAGTCATCATGTCGTAGGCGGCTTGGACCACCGTCGAGGATCACCCACCGTGGCAACGCGAGTTCCGAGGACCGCCGCAGCTCCACCGCATCGGCTCCCGCTACCGACGGCGGGGCAGCGCCGCGGCGCAGGGCTCTGGCGGAAGCGGAGGGATTCACACCCCCGGTCCCTCGAGGGACCCTCTTTCACGTTTGCGCGCACCCGTTCACACAGGCCCCAGAATGCGCTGACGGCGAGTAGGCAACGGCAGCACTCCATCACCTGCCAAGCGGCGGGCATCGCCGGACCGCCAGACCCGCGCGACCAGAGCCGGCGCTGTGTCCATCTCGCGGTGTTGGGTGATCCATTGCCGTGACGTTACTGACAAAAGGCGCGCAAGATGGTGGCGTGGAGGAACGTGAGGCGGTGGGCCGGCGGTACGGCGAGCACCTGAGCGACCACGACCTGCTGACCCTCGCCGGAGGCCGGGCCGAACAGGTGCCGGTGCTGCGGCGCCAGCCTGCCCTGGTCGTTGACCTGCTCGACCGACCCGCCGTGGCCGACGCCGTTCTCGCGGCGCGCCACAATGAGCCGGGACAGTTCAGCTACATCTCGCCCTTTTTGGTATTCGCCGCGGCGGTGCACCGGACGAGCAACGCACTCGTCGGCAGGTCCTATGTCACCGACCGCACCGGTCCCCGCTCCCGGTTGCCGGTCTTCGACGGGCCGGCCCTGGCGGCCTTCGCCACTGAACCGCGGCACCGCCTGTTCCTGGCCGAGCTGCTGGCGTCATATGCCCGGCTGGCGTCAGGAGTCGTGTGGCGGCGCGGCGAGCGCGGCTGGCAGCGGCAGCGCTGGGACGAGCTCGACCTGGTGCGCTTAGCCGCCCTGCGCGAGGCCTTGCCTGCCGATGAGCAGCCGGGAGTCTGGCGACGCATCGGCGACGGCGCCCTGTTTCTGGCCGGTGTGTTTCCCGAGTACGCCGAGCGGTCGCTGGGCCTGGTCGAGATCGCCCGGCTGCAACGTGCCACCGACTTGCGGCTATCCACCGCCCAGGGCCCGGTATCAGAACTGCTTGAAGAGCTGGCGGGGCGCGCCTACCAGCGGGCCGGTGCCAGCGTACCGCGCGCCGTTGTGGAGTCGCCGCGATCAGCCCGACGAGTGCTCACGCTCGTCGCGGACCGCTACCTGTTCCCGTTCGCCGCCGACTAGCTGCCCGCTCCCGGCATGAACGGGACCTACTCGCGGCAAGAGGGCGCGGATCCTGCCCTGCCGAGCCCGCTGATTCTCGGCGTCCCGACCGCACCGTTATGGAGATCATGGGATGGTCGCACTCCGCCACGGCGGCGCGTTATCCGTACTTCGCCAGTGCTGTCCGACACGACATCGCCGAGCAAGGTCACCAGCAAAGAACAACAGCACCTCAAAACAGCAACGGCGAGCAACCTGTCCTCGTGATGAGGCCGTGGCCAGAACTGTCACGATGGCGGAAGCGGAGGGATTCGAACCCCCGGGTGGTTGCCCACCTCTCGCTTTCAAGTCGCAGGGGAACCGTGTGCCGGGGTATGTCCCAGGTTGTCGACCTGCGGGGTTTCGCACGGTCCGTCTGGCTCGGTGTGGGGCAGATAGCAATCGGTTGCTACACGACTGCTACACGCCGACGCCCAGTCCATCAGCCCTGCGGCGTTGTCCCGAACCGCAGGCACGGTGGCCGGTCTCGTGGTCGCTGGAGGACCAGCTAGGACGCCCTTGGACAGACTAGCGA
>DASVWA010000119.1:0-5038 GCA_036389855.1 Pseudonocardiaceae bacterium | reverse complement strand
CCGCGCGCAGCGCGCTCGCGCCTGCTTCGGCGGTCAGCAGATGCCCAGCGGCCACGACTCCCCGTGTCATCGCGGCAGTGTTACCCGAGTGGGCCCGCGGGTGAACCACCGGGGCGCGCTCAACCGTGGGGATGAACTCAGCAACCTTGACGTCCGTGGCGCTGCGCGCGCCGGCACGCCCGCGTTGAGCACGATTCTGCGCCCCGCGACGCCGCTACGGGTGGTGGGCCCGGGTTGCCACCGAAGCCATCGAGACCGTGCGCGTTATGTCCCGGCGCACTCAACAACCGCGAGTTCGTGCGCCTGTTAATCGAAAGCCTCGGAGCTGGCCGGCTGAGTACGCCGGTTGGCAAGTCGGTCTGCCTCGACTGAGTGCACTGCATTCGCATCGTGCCACGGATGACCGTGCAGAACACCACAGGCTCATACATGAGCTTAAGACATTCTCATCAGTATGCGCGTGTCAGCGCAGTGCATCCGATGCTGGGCAGCCTGCGTACCTCCCGTCTGCGGAGGTTACACGGGCTGACCGCGACGTTGGACAGGGACAGCGAGCTGGAGCCATGTGCCGTATTCGACTACTCGTGCGCCAGCATTTGTACCCGTCCTTCATTTATTCTCATCTAACTTCTTCGCGAGTGCTGCTGAGAGGACCTGTGCGAAATCGGGCTAACGTATACAAGCCAAGCAGCACACCGGGAGGGGGCAATGTTTCAATTAGAGGAAACAGCACAATATGTGCCTGTTGCGTGAGCACCACCACGTCATCACTTATGTCAGGAGATCGGCACCGCCAGAAGTCGATCCCCGCTCGTGCGATACGAGCTCGTTAACGCGCGCGCACCAGGCGGCAGGCCCAGGTTCGGGCATCCTGGAGGCATGCGCACGATCGGCAATATTCTGTGGTTCCTGCTAGCGGGCTGGTGGCTCGCGCTGCTGTACGCGGTCGCGGGTGTGCTGGCGTTCCTGCTGATCATCACGATCCCGTTCGGCATCGCGTCGTTCCGGCTCGCCGGGTACTCGTTGTGGCCGTTCGGACGCCGGGTGGTCGTCCAACGCGGCGCGGGCGTGCCGTCGGTGATCGGCAACATTGTGTGGATTGTGCTGTTCGGTTGGGAGCTTTTTTTCGCACACGTCATCGCCGGGTTCCTGCTGATGCTGACGATCATCGGCATCCCGCTCGGTCTTGCGTCGCTGAAGCTGTCCGTGCTCGCGCTGGTGCCACTGGGCACCAGGGTGGTCGACGCCCACAGCGCGTGGACCCTGCCGCAGTACCGGCGCGAACCCGCGTATCGCTGAAGCCGGGCACGCGAGGTCAGCCGGCCGGAGCGGGGCCCGGCCCGAGCACCGCGGTGACCAGCCGCGTGCACCAGTCGAGCAGCTCGCGGTCGCGCAGCGGCGCTTTGCCGAGAGCAGTCTGGTGGGCGCCGGTTCCTTCAGTGGGGCGAGGCACGGACAGGGTCGCCACCGCAGGCTTGTAGACCGCCTTGGGATACAGCCGGCCCAGTCGCACCACCTGCGAGTCCGCCAAGTGCACCGGGGCGAAGCGCAGTGTGGAGCCTGGTGCGGTGACCTCCGCGATCCCCAGCGCCCGGCACACCTGACGGAACCGAGCGACCTCCAGCAGGGTGACCACGGCGGGGGGCAGCGCGCCGTAGCGGTCCGTCAGCTCGTCGGTGACGGCCGCCAACCCGGCCGGGTCCACCGCCTCGGCGATCTTGCGATACGCCTCCAGGCGCAGCCGCTCGCCGGGGATGTAGTCGTGCGGCAGGTGCGCGTCCACCGGCAGCTCCACCCGCGCCGGGGCGGGCTCCGCGGCAGCACCTGAGGGTGCCGCACCGGCCGCACTGCGGAATGCCTCCACGGCCTCGCCGACCAGCCGGATATAGAGGTCGAAACCAACCCCGGCGATGTGCCCGGACTGCTCACCGCCCAGGATGTTGCCGGCACCGCGGATCTCCAGGTCCTTCATCGCGACGGCCATGCCGGCGCCGAGCTCGGTGTGCTGGGCGATGGTGGACAACCGGTCGTGCGCCGTCTCGGTCAGCGGGACCTCGGGCGGGTAGAGGAAGTAGGCGTACCCACGCTCGCGGCCACGCCCGACCCGCCCACGCAGCTGGTGCAACTGGGCCAGCCCGAGCAGGTCACCGCGCTCCACGATCAGCGTATTGGCGTTGGAGATGTCCAGCCCGGTCTCGACGATCGTGGTGCACACCAGCACGTCGTGCTCGCGTTCCCAGAACCCGGCGACGGTGCGTTCGAGCTGGTCCTCGTTCATCTGCCCGTGCGCCACCGCCACCCGCGCGTCAGGTACCAGCTCGCGGATCCGCCGGGCAGCCTTTTCGATCGACGACACCCGGTTGTGCACGTAGAAGACCTGCCCGTCGCGCAGCAGCTCACGGCGGATCGCGGCACCGACCTGCTTGTCGTCGTAGGCCCCGACGTAGGTCAGCACCGGGTGGCGCTCCTCGGGCGGGGTCAGGATGGTCGACATCTCACGGATCCCCGCCAAGCTCATCTCCAGGGTCCGCGGGATCGGGGTGGCGGACATGGTGAGCACGTCGACGGCGGTGCGCAAAGCCTTGATGTGCTCCTTGTGCTCGACACCGAAGCGCTGCTCCTCGTCGACCACCACCAGCCCCAGATCCTTCCAGCGCACCCCTGACTGCAGCAGCCGGTGCGTGCCGATCACGATGTCCACCGAACCGTCGGCCAGCCCGCGCAATACTTCGGACGCCTCCGCCGCGTCGCTAAACCGGGACAGCCCGCGCACCGTGACCGGGAACGAACGCATCCGGTCGGTAAAGGTCTGCAGGTGCTGCTGGGCCAGCAGCGTGGTGGGGACCAGCACGGCCACCTGCTTGCCGTCCTGCACCGCCTTGAAGGCGGCCCGCACGGCGATCTCGGTCTTGCCGTAGCCAACATCGCCGCAGACCACCCGGTCCATCGGAACCTCCCGGCGCATGTCCGCCTTGACCTCATTGATCGCGGCGAGCTGGTCGGGGGTCTCGATGTAGGCGAAGGCGTCCTCCAGCTCGGCCTGCCATGGGGTGTCCGGACCGAACGCGTGCCCCGGCGAGGACTGCCGAGCCGCATAGAGCTGCACCAGCTCGGCAGCGATCTCCTTGACCGCCTTGCGGGCCCGGCCCTTGGTCTTGGCCCAATCCGAGCCACCCAGCTTGTTCAGGGTCGGCAGCTCACCGCCGACGTAGCGGGTCACCTGGTCGAGCTGGTCGGTGGGGATGAACAACCGGTCCCCCGGATGGCCCCGCTTGCTGGCCGCGTACTCCACCAGCAGGTACTCCCGAGTCGACCCACCGACGGTACGTTCCACCATCTCCAGGAACCGGCCGATGCCGTGCTGCTCATGCACCACGTGATCGCCTGGCTGCAGCGCCAATGGATCGACGGCGTTGCGGCGGCGGACCGGCATCTTCTGCATGTCCTGGGTGCGGGTCCCGCCACGAGCACCCGTGATGTCGGTCTCGGTGAGCACCACCAACCCCAGTGCGGGGGCCAGGAAACCGTCCTCCAGGGTGCCCCGGACCACCGTGACGGTGCCCGCGGCCGGTGGCTGCACAAGCCCGTCGGCGGCATGCACGGCGGGTACGTCGGCGTCGTGCAACTGCTCGCAGGCCCGCTGTGCCGTGCCGGTGCCGGGCACCACCAGCACCGCCGCACCACCGGTGGCGGTATGGGCGCGCAAGTCGGCGAAAGCGCGCATGACGTCACCGTGGTAAGGCTGCGTGGGAATGATCTGCAACCGCAGCGGGCCCTCGGTGTCAGTGGTCAGCGGGCTCAACGTCCACCAGGCCACCCCGGTGTCGCGAGCGTGCTCAGCAACCTCGCCGAGGCTGCGGTAGGCCGAGGCGGACAGGTCCAGCGCCGCGACGTCGACCGGGGCGGCACCGCCGCCCGCGGCCACCATCCAGGACGCCTCCAGGAACTCCTCACCGGTGCGGACCAGATCGGCAGCCCGGGCCCGGATCCGCTCCGGATCGGCCAGCAGCACGTGAGTGCCCTGCGGCATCATGTCGGTGAGCAGCGCGAGCTCAGTGCCTGCAAGCACTGGGATGAGCGATTCCATACCGTCGGCCGGCACCCCGGAGGCGACCTTCTCCAGCAGCTCGCCGACCGGCCCAGCCGGCGCGTGCGCGGCAAGCTGTGCCGCGGTCGCCCGCACCGCGTCGGTGAGCAGCAGCTCCCGGCACGGCGGTGCGTGCAGCTCGTCGGCGGGCGCCAGGGTGCGCTGGTCGGCGACGGCAAACGAGCGGATCTCGCAGACCTCGTCACCCCAGAACTCCACCCGCAGCGGATGGTCGGCAGTGGGTGGGAAGACATCGATGATGCCGCCACGGACCGCGAACTCACCGCGCCGGTCGACCATGTCGACCCGGGTGTAAGCGAGATCGGCCAGCCGGGCCAGCACGTCGTCGAAGTCGTGCACCTGCCCGACCCGCAACCGCACCGGGGCGATCTCGCCGAGCCCGCCGAGCATCGGCTGGATCAGCGACCGCACGGTGGCCACCACCACCTGCAGCGGCTCGGTGGAGTCGGCAGGGCCTTCTTCGGGGTGGGCCAGCCGGCGCAGCACAGCCAACCGGCGTCCCACGGTGTCAGCTCGGGGCGACAGCCGCTCGTGCGGCAGCGTCTCCCAGGAGGGCAGCTCGGCGACCACCCCGGCGCCCAACACGTCGGCCACCTCGGCGGTCAGCTCGCCGGCCTCCCGGTCAGTGGCGGTGACGGCGAGCACTGGATGGCCTGCGCGGGCCAGCGCGGCGACAGCCAACGGACGGGTTGCTGGTGGCCCCAGCAGCTGCATTTCGGGGGCCCCGGCCCTCTCGACCAACGCACGCAGGGAGGGTTCCGGCAGCACGGCTTCCAGCAGGCCGGACAGGTGAGCGGATGTGGTCGGCAGCGCGGTCGCTACGGGCACCGTGGTGAGCCTTTCGGGCAGACGTAACAACTCATAGTCAACTCGAAGTCGACGCAGAACAGACCCCGCCCGGGACGCAACCGGCACGCTGGGGTCGCGACA
>DASVWA010000118.1:0-21504 GCA_036389855.1 Pseudonocardiaceae bacterium | reverse complement strand
CGGGTCGGAATTGCCACCTGCTCCGAGGTGATCTTCGACGATCTGGTGCGCCAGAGCGTGCAGTCCGGAGCCCAGCTGCTCGCGGTTCCCACCAACAACGCCACCTTCGGATTCACCGACATGACATACCAGCAGCAGGCGATCTCCCGGGTGCGCGCCGTGGAGCACGGCCGGGCGGTGCTGGTGGCGGCCACCAGCGGGGTCAGCGCGGTGATCGCCCCAGACGGTACCGTCGAGCAACACACCACCCTGTTCACACCGGACGCGTTGATGGCACGGGTCCCGCTGCACTCCGGTACTACGCTGGCCACTCGGTTGGGCCCCGTGCCGGAGTGGTCCCTGGCGGTGCTGGGCGTGCTGGGGATAGCCGCAGCCCTGGTGATGCTGCGCGGGCCAAACGCGGGGGACCGGGAGCGACGCGCGCCGGTGCGAAAGGACGTCGATGACTGATCAGTGGGGTGGGCACGTCGAAGGGGTCGGTCGGACGGTCGTCGTGATCCCGACCTACGACGAACGGGCCACCCTGCCGACGGTCCTGCGCCGGTTGAGCCACGCAGTACCTGTAGCACACATTCTCGTCGTAGACGATGACAGCCCGGACGGCACAGGTGCGCTGGCCGACGAGCTCGCCGCTGCCGACGGCCGGGTACACGTCCTGCACCGTGCCGCCAAGACGGGTCTCGGCGCAGCCTACGTCGCGGGCTTCCGCTGGGCGCTGCAGCGCGGCTACGACGTCGTGGTGGAGATGGATGCCGACGGCTCGCACGCCCCGGAGGATCTGCCTCGGCTGCTGCATGCCCTGGTCGACGCTTCTCCGGGGACGGGCGCCGATGTTGTACTGGGCTCGCGGTACGTGCCCGGTGGGCGAGTGGTGAATTGGCCCCAGTACCGGCAATGGCTGTCTCGCGGCGGTAACTATTACTCGCGGGTGGCGCTAGGGGTCGGTATCCATGACGTCACCGGCGGCTTCCGCGCCTACCGCCGCCCAGTACTGGAATGCCTCGACCTCGCTACGGTGGCCTCCCAGGGATACTGCTTCCAGGTCGACCTGGCATGGCGCGCGGTCCGTGCCGGTTTCGCGGTGGTGGAGGTACCGATCACCTTCACCGAGCGGGAACAGGGCCAGTCGAAGATGAACGGCGCGATCGTCCGCGAGGCGCTGTGGCGCGTGACAGTGTGGGGCGTGCAGCGCCGCCTGGAGCGGTTGCGCCGCCGGCCCGACCTGGCCGACAGTCCCTCCCGAGCCAATCAGTCCTGATCCACCCGACGCAATGGCAGCTGCGAGGCGTCACGCCGAACGCGAGCGGCGTCCGCGCACTTCAGTCAGCCGCTCGTCGAGCAGCTCCTCGAGTTCGGGAATGCTGCGTCGCTCCAACAACATGTCCCAGTGCGTACGCGGCGGCTTGCTCTTTTTCGGCTCCGGTTCTACCCCGTCGGACAGCATGGACTCGTTGCCGTGCAACCGACACTCCCAGGTCGCAGGCAGTTCGGCATCGTCGGCGAAGGGAACCTCGAAGTTGTGGCCCTTCGGGCAGGCGTAGTGCACCGACCGGCGAGGAGCAAGATCGTGATCCCGGTCCGTCTCGTAACTCACTGTTCCGAGCCGGCTACCACGCAAGACGCGGTCGGCCATAATCGTGTCCCTTCTCCCTGTAGGGGACCCCCGTCCCCTAGGTCAAGCTCACCGAGTGCAACGCCGCGAGGACGCCTGACGTTCCCAGATCCCCGAAGACCCGCGGTGGCGATGTCCTTTCCGTCCTCCCCCCGCTCAGATCGCCCACAAAGAGTGAATCGCAGACTCAATGTGACACGTTACTTCGGCACAGGCGTACCGCGTCACCCGATCGCGCAGCTCCCTACCCAAGGCGGCCACGCGGTGCCCGCTCTAGACGACTGAAGGCTCGCTGTTGCCCGCGGCCCGGATCGCTCGGCGCACCGGTACCAGGGAGAGCAACACCAAGCCGATGACGAAGAACGCCACCAGGGATGCGATGGCGGGGCGAAACGAGCCGGTGGCCTGCCCGACCGCGCCGAACAGCAACGGGCCTAGCGCGGAGGTGGCCCGCGCACCGATCTCGGAGACCGAGAAGTACTCCGCTTCCTTGCCCGCGGGTACCAGCTGGCTGAACAGCGACCGGGACAGTGCGTTGGTCCCACCCAGCACCAACCCGATGCCCACGGCCACAGCGTAAAATTGCAGTTCATCGCCGGTTTGAACGAAGTACGCCGCAGCGATCACGACGATCCACAGCACCAGGCTTGCCATGATCGTGCGCTTGGCGCCGAATCGGCGCGCCACCCAGCCGTGCAGCAACGCGCCGACAAACGCCACGAACTGCACCAGCAGGATCGTGCTGATCAGTGTGCTCCTCGCCAGCCCCAGCTCCAGATCACCGTATTGGCCTGCGACGCCGGCCACCGTGCTGATCCCGTCGGTGTAGATCAGGTACGCAGCCAAGAAAGCTAGCGTCAAGGGGTATCGCCGGGCGCTGCGCAGCGTGCCCGACAGCTGGTGAAAGCCAGCCGTGAGTACAGCCATCCCTCGCTCGGTGCCCTGTGGCGGCCGATAGCTACGCATCCGGGCCAGCGGTATGAGAGTGAAGCCGGCCCACCACAACCCGGCAGTGACGAAGCAGACCCGTACCGCCGCTGGCTCGGACAGCCCCAGCGCATCGCGCCCGACGTAGACCATCAGATTCAGGGCCAGGGCGATGCCTCCGCCCAAAAAGCCGAAGGCCCAGCCGCGGGAGGACAGCCCGTCGCGCTCGTCGGCGGTCGCGATATCCGGAAGGACCGAGTAGTAAATGACCACGGACGCGTAGTAGCCGGTGGTTGCCACGATGAACAGCACGGCACCGAGCCGCCAGTTGGTCCCGGTCACCAACGCGAGCAGGGCGGTCGCGCCGGCCCCGGTGAACGCGAAGAACCCGAGCATCCGTCGTTTGTCCTGGGTCCGATCGGCGATAGCGCCGGTCAGCGGCAGCACCAGAACCTGAAGGGCAGTGGACGCTGCCAGCAGATAACCGAACACAGAACCCGCCGGGAATTCCAGTCCGAACAGCGAGACGTCGCAGCCGACCAGCGCGTTATGAGTAGGGCAGGCCTGCCCGGAGGTCCGTGCGTCGCTCACCGCCACCGCGGTGAGGTACAGGGGCAAGAACACGGTGATGACCGAGGTGACGAACACCGAGTTCGCCCAGTCATACCAGCACCAGGCACGCTGGTCACGGCGACGCCCGGTCTCGTCGGACGGGACTTTCAGAGCCTTCCAGTCACCCACCTGCATCGCCTCTCGCGGGCGCACCGGGCCACGCTCGCCGAGCCCGCAGCACGTCTCGCAGGACATCCGGTCGATCAGTGACCAGACCGTCAACACCGAGATCGAGCAGAGCGTCCATCTCGGTGGCGCGGTCCACTGTCCATGCGTGTACCTCCAGGCCGTGGCGGTGCGCGTAGTGCACCAGCAGGCGATCCACCACGGGGACCCCATACCGGCGCACCGGTAGTTGCGCGAGCCGACCGCGGATCGGCGGCTCGCACGGCAGCGGCACTATCGAGCGCAGCCGCAACGCGACCACGGATGCGGTGCCCATCGACGTCAGCAGCTGCGATCCGGCCGCGGCGCGCAACCGCTGTAACCGCCCTTCGGAGAACGACGCGAGGCACACCCGGTGCCACTGGCCGGTGGACTGCAGCAGCTGCAGCACCGGAGTGACCGCCGTGTCAGCCTTGACGTCGACGTTGAGCAGGGCTTCCGGGAGCTCCTCGAGCAGGTCAGCCAACCGGCAGACCTGCTCGCGGCCACCCACCCGCGCGGTACGTACCGCTGCCCAGTCCAGTTGCTCGACCACGCCGCAGCCGTCGGTGGTGCGGTCCAGCGTGGCGTCGTGCAGGACCACGACCACGCCGTCCCGGGTGGCTCGGACGTCGGTCTCCAGGTACCGGTACCCCTCCGCGACCGCGCGGCGAAACGCAGCCAGCGAGTTCTCCATCCCGGTCAGCTCGTCGAGGTGCCAACCGCGGTGTGCGAACGCCCGGGGAAAGGGTCCGTCCAGATACGGGTGCCGGGGCGAGACCACGGCTGGCATTGTGCCCGCCGAGCACGTCATGGGCGGGTTTGGATGCGATCGGCAAGGGCGTGGAGCGGCGTCGTCGATGTGCAACCTGTACTTGATCGCCGCGAGCGCTGAGCCGCGTCCCTTTGTCAACCGGCTGGTTGTGCGTCCCGACGAGCGGCTGGTGGCCGCGACGCAACGGATTAGCCCACCGTGGTGAGGTTCCGCGCCCGACCCGACGACTACCTTGTATTTCAGGTCAGCTTCGCCAGTCTTGGGCCAACTGCAGGCGTGGCGAGCTGGGACACTGGGCGAAGGACCGGCGAAGGCGATGCCGGGCCAGGGGAGCGGGCGATGACTACGACATACGACGGTGCTGGGTTGGGGATGTTGGCCGCCGAGCTCACCGCTGTGCTCGGGCCTGCGGCGGTGATCACCGATCGGCAACGGCTGCGCACTTACGAATGCGACGGGCTGGCCCAGTACCGCGTGGTGCCGGGCATCGTGGTGCTGCCGGAGTCCGCTGAACAGATCGCCGCGGTGGTGAAGGCTTGCGCCGCAGCGGGAGTGCCGTTTGTGGCACGCGGCTCAGGTACCGGGCTGTCCGGGGGGGCGCTACCGCACGCCGAGGGTGTGCTGATCGTCACCTCGCGGATGCGTCGCATCCTGGAGGTTGACCCGGCCAACGAGCGTGCGATCGTCGAGCCCGGTGTGATCAACCTGGACGTGACCAGGGCCGCCGCGCCGCAGGGCTGGTACTTCGCCCCCGACCCCTCCAGCCAGCAGATCTGCTCGGTGGGCGGCAACGTCGCGGAGAACTCTGGTGGCGCGCACTGCCTCAAGTACGGGTTCACTACTCACCATGTGCTGGGTGCCGAGGTGGTCACGCCGGACGGCGAGTTGGTCTGGCTGGGTGGCACCACCCGCGACGTGCCCGGATACGACCTGCTGGGTGCCTTCGTCGGCAGTGAGGGCACCCTAGGGATCGCTACCAAGATCGTCGTTCGGTTGCTGCGGGACCCGGAATCGGTGCGCTGCCTGCTCGCCGCCTTTACCGGAGTGGACGACGCAGGCGCCGCGGTGTCGGCGATCATCGCCGACGGCGTCACCCCGGCGGCCATCGAGATGATGGACGCGCTGGCGATCGAGGCCGCGGAGGCCGCGGTGGCCTGCGGCTACCCCGAGGGCGCCGGTGCGGTACTCATCGTGGAGCTGGACGGCCCGGTTGCTGAGGTCGAGCACACCTTCGCCGCGGTGCACCGGCACTGCACCAGTGCCGGTGCGTTCGAGATCCGGGTGGCCCGCGACGCGGCTGAGCGCGCACTGTTCTGGAAGGGCCGCAAATCCGCATTCGCCGCAGTCGGCCGCATCAGCCCCGACTACATCGTGCAGGACGGGGTGATTCCCCGAACGGCGCTACCTGAGGTGCTGCGCAAGATCGCCGACCTGTCAGCCGGCACCGGGGTGCGGGTGGCCAATGTGTTCCACGCCGGCGACGGCAACCTGCACCCGCTGGTCTTGTTCGACGAGGCGAAACCGGGGGAGGCCCACGCCGCAGAGGAGGTCTCCGGAGCGATCCTGGACCTGTGCGTCCAATACGGTGGGTCGATCACCGGCGAGCACGGTGTAGGGACGGATAAGGCGCAGTACATGCCGCGGATGTTCACCGCTGAAGACCTTGACACCATGCAGCGGCTGCGCTGCGCGTTCGACCCCGCCGGGGTATGTAACCCCGGCAAGGTGTTCCCCACTCCCCGGTTGTGCGGGGAAGTGCCCGGCAAGCGCAAGGGCCTGCACCCACTGCAGACCGCGGGCCTGGCCGAGCAGTTCTGATGGTCGCCCCCACCCTCGACGGTTTGCGCGCGGCCTGCGCTGAAGTCGCCGAAGCAACCACGAACGACACCGTGGATGGGGTAGCGGCGCACTGGGTGGCCTGGCCACACAGCACCGAGGAGGTCTCGGCGGTGCTGCGGGCGGCGGCTGGGCTGGGTCTGCGGGTGGTCGCCCGGGGTACCGGTAGCCGGCTGTCGTGGGGTCTCCCACCCACCGGCCTGGACCTGATCGTGGACACCAGCCGGATGACCGCAGTGCTTGCGCATGCGGCCGGTGACCTGGTCGTCACCACCCAGGCGGGCCTGCGGATGGTCGACCTGCAGAAGCAGTTGGGCGCACACCGGCAGCGACTCGCCCTGGACGGCAGCGACACGCTTGCGGGCACTATCGGGGGCACCATCGCCACCGCAGCGTCGGGTCCACTGCGTTACCGGTTCGGCTCGGTGCGCGATCTGCTCATCGGCATCACCGTGGTGCTCGCCGACGGCACCGTCACGCGCTCCGGCGGGACAGTGGTGAAAAACGTCGCTGGATATGACCTCGGCAAGCTTTACACCGGCTCAATGGGGACGCTGGGTGTCATCACTGAAGCGGTGTTCCGGTTGCACCCGCTGCCCGAGGCCAGCCGCTGGATTCTCGCGCCGGTCCCGGACGCCGCTGGGGCGGCGGCCACCGTTGCCGCGGTCCGGGCATCGCAGCACGACCCGGTGGCCCTGGAAGTGGACCGGGGCGCGCCAGGCGGTCCGGTGACCGTCGGGGTCGCCGTGGAGGGCGTCGCCAAGGGCATTGATGCCCGCGCCGAGGCTGTCACAAGCCTGCTCGGTGGCACGGTTGGCATGCCGGCCAGGGTGGCCGAGCAACCACCGGACTGGTGGGGCCGGCCCCCGCACCCACCGCAGGGACCTGGGGCAACGGTCACCTGCGAGCCGACCGGGCTGGCCAACTTGCTCGCCACTGCCCCCGGCGCGCTGCGCGGCAGCGCCGGCGCCGGGGTACTCGCCGCCGGCCTGGATGACGGGGACCGGCTGGGCCTTGAACTGGCGCAGCTGCGCACGATCGCCACCCGGCACGGGGGAAGCGCGGTGTTGCGCTGCGCACCACCGCACCGCAAGGCAACGCTGGACGTGTGGGGACCAGTGCCCGCTCTGGAGTTGATGCGCCGGCTCAAGGACCAGTTCGATCCCGAGCACCGGCTGTCACCGGGGCGATTCGTGGGAGGGATCTAAGTGAACGCAGGCGCTTTTGACGATCATCACCCACCGCAGCCCGAATTGGTCAAAGACTGCGTGCATTGCGGGTTCTGCCTGCCCTCCTGCCCCACCTACGTGCTGTGGGGGGAGGAGATGGACTCTCCACGCGGGCGCATCCACCTGATGCAAGCCGGTCTCAATGGCGAGCCGCTGTCGGCGTCGATGGTGGGGCACTTCGACGCCTGCCTCGGGTGCATGGCTTGCGTGACGGCCTGCCCGTCGGGCGTGCAATACGACACTTTGATCACCGATACTCGAGCCCAGGTGGAGCGTCGCTATGAGCGGTCCCGCTCCGATCGGCTGCTCCGCGAAGCGATCTTTCGGCTGTTCCCGTACCCACGGCGGCTGCGGGCGCTGCGCGGGCCGCTGGCTCTCTATCAGCGCAGCGGGCTGGACCGGCTGCTACGTCGCAGCGGGTTACTGGACCGGCTGCCCCCGACACTTCGGATGACGGAGTCATTGGCTCCGAAGCTGACCCGCCGGGAGAAGCTGCCACACCGGGTGGCGGCGAGCGGCCAGCGCCGCGCGGTGGTCGGGATGCTCACCGGCTGCGTGCAGGACGCGCTATTTCCTCACGTCAACGCCGCCACCGCGCGAGTGCTGGCCGCCGAGGGCTGCGACGTCGTGATTCCTCCCGAGCAGGGCTGCTGCGGGGCGCTGTCGCTGCATACGGGCCGGGAACAGGAGGCAATCCGCTTCGCGCGGGCGCTGATCGAGCGCTTCGAGCTCGCCGGAGTGGACTACGTCGTGGTCAACGCAGCGGGCTGTGGCTCGGCGATGAAGGAATACGCACACCTGCTACGCGACGATCCCGACTATGCGGCCCGCGCGCGAGGTTTCGTCGAGTGCACCAGGGATGTCTCCGAGCTGCTTATCGAGCTCGGCCCGGTCGCCCCGCGCCACCGGCTGGATGTCACGATTGCCTACCACGACGCCTGCCACCTCGGGCACGCCCAAGGTGTCCGATCCCAGCCGCGGGAGCTGCTACGGGCCATCCCTGGTTTGACCTTGACCGAGATCGCTGAAGCGGACCTGTGCTGCGGATCGGCAGGGATCTACAACCTGCTCAACCCCGAGCCGGCCACCGAACTGGGGGACCGCAAGGCCCGCAACGTGCTGGCCACCGGGGCATCAGTGTTGGTCACCGCCAACCCTGGATGCCTGATGCAGATCGCGGCCAGCGCGCAACGTCTTGGCCAGCACATCGCGCTGGCGCACACCGTTAACGTGCTGGACGCCTCGATCCGAGGGGCACCGCTGCGCGGCTCGTGAGTGCGTAACAGTGTTATGACACTGTTACGCACTCACGAGCAGTCGGGGAGGGACTCGTGACCAATAAGCATGGTCGGTACAGCCGGCGGGAGGTGCTGCAGTTCAGCGGTCGAGCGGTGGGGTTAGCTGCGGCCGGGGCGCTGGTGCCGGGCTGCACCAGCGGGGTCACTCAACTGCCGCCCGCTCCGATCGTCGACCCGGTGAACCTGGACCCACTGAAGCTCACCATCGACATGATCCGGTTCAACACGTCGCACAACGGCGAGGGCGGTGTGACCGTTGCGCATGCCGAGATGTTGAAGTCGATCTGGGACGCGGCCGGGGCCCACACCGAGATCATCCCGACCCCGAAGCCCGACAATGCTCATTTCATCGCCCGCGTCCGCAGCGCTGTGGGAAGCGCGCGGCCGCTGCTGCTGCTGTGCCACTCCGACGTGGTGTCGGTGGAGGCCGACCGCTGGACCGTCGATCCCTACCGTGGGGAGGTAGGTGACGGCTGGGTTTACGGTCGCGGTGCGCTGGACATGAAGGGCACCAACGCCGCATTCATGGCGGCCCTGCTGCGGCATCTCAGTGAGGGCGCCCGGTTCGACCGGGACATCATCTTCCTCTCCGACTGCGACGAGGAAGCCGGCCCCCATGGCACCCGGTGGCTCGCCGAGCGGCATTACGACAAGATCGACGCCGGGGCGGTGATCACCGAGGGGGGATGGGCGCTGGCCCCGCCCGGCTCGGTGGAACCGGTGGTGGTCACGCTGACCCGGCAGGACAAGACGTCGGCCGCGCTCGAGCTCGTCGCCCGGGGAACCACCACCCATTCTTCCCGTCCGTCGCAGGACGCGGCGATCACCCGGCTAAACCGAGCAGCGGTCCGGCTGGCCGATTACCAACCTGGGGTCGGCCTCACCGACGTGACCCGGGCGTACTTCGAAGCATGGGCTTCGCGGACCGACAATCCCAAGCTGGCCGCTGCGCTGCGGCTCATGCTCAATGCCTCAGAGCAGGCCGAGCGCGACCGGGCCGGCGCGCTCGTGGTCCAGCTCAGCAACCACCCGACGCTGCACAACGCTTTGATGCGCCACATCGTCGCTCCGGTGATCCAGCGCGCCGGGTACCGCGTCAACATCCAGCCCGGGACGGCGACCGCCACGCTGAACCTGCGACTGGTCCCGGGCGGTCTGGACGTGGCTGCGACGTTGGCACAGATGCGCGACGCCCTGGGTGCCAGTGACGGCGTGACGCTGCGGCTGGTGAACCTACTGTCGCCTGGTCAGACCGAGGAGCAGGTGCTCGACGGGCTCGCACAGCGGATGGCCGAACCACCGGCAAGCATCGATACCGACGTCTTCGTGGCACTGGAAGCTGCAGCTCGTGAGACCTACCCCGACGCGGCAGTTACGCCCGGTCTGTTTGAAGCGGGTACCAGCGCTGGCCCGTGGCGCGAGCGCGGCATCCCGGTGTACGGGATTTACCCCTACGCCACCGATGACGACACCATGGCCCGGATGCACGGCAACGATGAGCGCATCCGGGTAGACGCGCTGGCGCGCGGTACGCAACTGATGTATCGAGTGTTCGACCGGTTCCGCACCACGTAGTCGGAACCAGGCCGAGGGAGTTGTGCACAGGAGGCCACGCGCATTGTCCGAGAAACGCGAATATGCAGGACCTCTTGCCCACAGCGGCCGCCTCAGCCTGCGAGCTGACTGCGCGAACTGCTTCGCGCTGTGCTGTGCCGCGCCGGCCTTCTCATCCTCGGCCGACTTCACGATTGACAAAGACGCCGAAAAGCCATGCCTCCATCTGCGATCGGATTTCCGTTGCGGAATCCACCAACGCATCCGGCAGGAGGGCTTTGCGGGTTGCGCCGTTTACGACTGCTTCGGCGCAGGGCAAAAGGCGGCCCAGGTCACCTTTGGCGGGCAGGACTGGCGGCGGGCCCCGCGAACTGCAAAGCAGATGTTCGAAGTGTTTACCATCATGCGGCAGCTCCATGAGCTGCTCTGGTATCTGACCGAAGCGCTGGCACTTCAATCGGCCCGCTCGCTTCACGGTGAGCTCAGCCTCGCGCTCGGCGACCGAACGCCTCACTCACAACAGTCCCGACGCTCTCATGGCTCTGGACGTGGCAGCACACCGACGAGACGTCAATGCCCTGCTGCTACGCACGAGCGAACTCGCGCGAGCCGCAGTCCGGCGTCCGAAGAATGACCACAGAGCAGCCGACCTCATGGGGGCTGACCTCAGAAACACCGACCTCAGAGGTGCCAACTTGAGAGGGGCATACCTCATCGGAGCTGACCTCAGAAGCGCCGACCTGAGAATGGCCGACCTTATCGGGGCTGACTTCGCAGATGCAGACCTCAGAGGCGCCAACCTCACCGAAAGTCTATTTCTCACCCAATCCCAGCTCGATGCAGCGAAGGGCGATAATGACACGAAGTTGCCACCGCCGCTCACTCGCCCAACACATTGGTAGCCCGCGGCAGGCAATGCCCTTGCACCCAATTGCCGAATGCATCCCTCATGACGTCCTCGTTAGGCTTTAGCGGGTGGACGCACCGGCGGCGCTCAGCGTCAAGCCCACCCTCACCGGAAATGGCGCTCCGGCCCTTGACCTGTGTTGACCTCCAAGCGATGGGCCAGTCGTTCTCGCCGATCCCGAGGTTCTTCACCTGACGGGCATCGTGCACGCCACCGCGGCCGCACATGGACGCAGCAACGTACTCGACCTGGCCATCATCGATCGAGCCAGCGACCAGTGCGTCGGGGCAAGCCGTCCTGAACCAGGCCGAGAACCATCGCGCAGAACCACCAAGACACCCGCACGGCCCCTCCCCCCGACGTTGGGCCGATCCGATAACTGACATTATGACAAATCCGTGCCGCTACCGCGGGCGGTGCCCTTCCGGTGCCGAATGCGTCCGAGGCAGCGTCGACAAGTGCTACTCCTCCCGCGGGCACCGGTAACCACCGCGGATCCTGCCGTCATCCCGGTGATCTGGCGCGGCAGGAGGCGCCCGATGTATTTCCAGGAGAGCGGCTACATGGTTCCGCGACGCGAGTCCACCGGGATCACCGTGCTGTCGCGATACACCAACGGAGCGATCGCGGCCCTGGTTGCTCCTTACGGCCGTGGCAACGGCTTCTCGCTCACGGTCACGACACAGGATTGACGGTCGCCCGGTAACCAGCTAGGTGATTGCTGCCAGCGCTCACCCGACGTCCCAGGCATCCTCATCGAGGTACCAGTGGCCAAATGTCTTGATCCAGGCGAGTCGGTTCGGGCTGAGCTCGGGGTTCCGGCTGGTTCTCGGCACGGACGCCGGCGACGCCAGGCATTACTCCTGATCGGCAACAATCAGGCCGAGAACCCGTGGCTTGAGGAGTCGCTGGCCACCTTTGGTGATGGCATCGCCGGCGGCGATGCCATCGATTACCGCAACCGCGACATTTCGCGGTGCGTCGTCAGTCTGCTGGGGCAACCGATGACCTACTGGGCGGACAACGGCGGTTTCGACCGCTACATCGAGGGCGCCTACAACCCGGGCGCTGCCTGCTCTTACAGGCCCAACGCTAAGCCGGCGCCGACCGCTTCGACACCGCGCCGCGCTCCTACATCGCGGCGAACGCGCATCAGATCGCCACTCCGACTGGCTTCGCCCACGCCTACGCCGAGGTGCCACCAGTGCTTGACCTGCTCCCCAAGGCCGGCACCCTGCTCAACGGTCGATGCATTTTGAATCGGCGACGTGAAAGCGCGAATTAGCTAGCGGCTGATTACTCGCTGAGTAACCCCTTTGACACTGCGTGCCGACCGGGTTTCGAAGCGGGCCGCACACAGAGTATTTGAAGAACAAAGTGCCCACATTGAACTCGCCCGGTATGCCCGGTCGAACGTACGTCGTGACTACGTACCGGGCGTCGAATACCTACGTCCATGCCACTACGGGCTACGTATTCAAAAATCAACTCCATAGCTACGTAGTCAACCTGCAGATTTACGTGCGACTGCAGGTTGTCCGCCACGGCGTCACTAGGCAGTGTATGCATTGCTGAATCGCATGCCACCGATGAGGCGCTTTTCTCCGGGCACCACCGGGGGTTACATTAGCTAGGAGGATTCGATGTCTGACGCACTGAGTTTACCCGTCGCCGCCGGCGGCTGCGGCGGCCGTTGCGGCGACGGCGGCGTGGGTGGTGGCGGTGGCACCGGCCGGGGTGGCCTCGGGGTGAACCCCTTGAACATCAACCTGTTCGGAGAGCAGACCAACAGCACCGTGGTGGCTCGGCGCGACGGCGGCAGTACCGATGGCAGTGCTGGCGGCGTCATCGTTAGTTGCACGCAGTAACGGCATGACGTGATGCCAATGTGTGATCGTTGAGGATCCCGGAGTACTAACGCTGTACTTAAGTCGCACCAGGCGCACGCCGGGTGCTCGCCCGAGGCCTGGGAGCTGTTCCATGATTCAAATCTCTACTCACCGCCTGGAGGCGCTCCGCACCGTGCTGGCCGGCAAGGTGATCACGCCGGACGACGCCGACTACGACACCGCACGCATACAATGGAACAACAACATTGATCGTCGTCCGATTGCGATCGCCCGCTGCATTTCCCCGGCCGACATCGCGGCAGCGCTCACCTTTGCCCGAGAGCAGTCATTAGAGATCTCGGTGCGCGGCGGTGGCCATGCCTTCTCCGGTGCCGGCGTCTGTGACGGCGGGCTGATGATTGATCTCAGCGCGATGCGTGGGGTCTCGGTCTGTGCCGCCGCTGGTGTGGCCAAGGTGGGAGGCGGCGCCACCGTGGCGGAGGTGGACGCGGCAACCCAGACGCATGGCCTGGCGGTGCCCGCCGGAGTGATCAGCCACACCGGGATTGGAGGCATGACGCTGGGCGGCGGTATCGGATGGTTGACCCACAGGTCCGGGTTGAGCATCGACAACCTGGTATCGGTCGACGTCGTCCTGGCCGACGGCAGCTACGTGCATGCGTCGGCCGACGAACACCCAGACCTGTTCTGGGCGGTCCGCGGTGGGGGCGGCAACTTCGGCGTCGTCACGACGTTCGAGTTCCAGCTGCAGCCGGTCGGTCCTGAAGTGCATCTGGGGCTGTTTTTCTGGGGGATGGACGACGGCGAGCAGGTGCTGCGCCTTGCGCGCGACCTCATGCCAACCCTTCCCCACGACGCCGGCGCCCAGATCGCGATCGGACTCAACGCTCCCCCGGCACCATTCGTGCCCCAGCAGCACCACTTCGTCCCGGGCTACTTGCTGATCGTGGTCGGGTTCTCCTCGGCGGAGGAACATGCCCGGCTTATCGCGCCGATTCGGGAAACGCTGCCGCCGCTGTTCGAGCTGGTCACTCCGATCCCGTACGTCGCATTACAACGGACACTCGACGAGACCGCTCCTTGGGGGCTCCTCGGCTACCAAGAAGTGATCTACCTCGACGAGCTCACCGACGACGCGATTGCGGTGATCGTTGAACGGATGCCTGCCAAAAGCTCGCCGATGAGCTTTTGCGTAGTGTACCGGCTGGATGGAGCATATTCGGCGATCGGCGATGACGAGACCGCCTTCGGTGGTGGGCGAGCACCGCGCTATGTCGTCAACATCGCCGGAATCGGCCCGTCGCCCGAGCTGCTGGCTGCCGACCGGGCGTGGGTCCGGTCGGTATGGAATGCGCTGCGACCGTTCGCCCAACATTCGGGAGGTTACGTGAACTCCATGACCGATGACGACGAGGGCCGGGTGCGCGCGTCCTATGGCTCGGCCAAGTACGAGCGGTTGGCCCGGATCAAGGCCAGGTACGACCCGGACAACACCTTCCACCTCAACGCCAACATCAAACCCGCCTGAATCAACACCATCGCGAACCTCGACCAAGCCCGTTCGTCGGCGCCGAGCCGGCCACACCAGACGCTATCGTCATCGACGCGAGTCCCGCCCCGGCTGCGCCGACCCCCGCACCGATCAGTGCGCTGGGAGTACCAGATACCGCACGTGCCTTTCTGTTCGACCTGACGGCGTGCTTACCCAGACCGCCAAGCAACATCGGGCCTGGAAGCTGATGTTCGACGACTTCCTGGCGCAGCGGGCAGGACACGGGCGAATCGTTCGTGCCGTTTGACTCCGCCGATTACGACGCCTATGTCGACGGCAAGCCGCGACTGGCCGGCACCGAATCCTTCCCCGCGTCCCGGCGGATCGAGCTGCCCACGGGGACGCCCAACGACCCGCCTGGGGCGCCGGCCTGTCCAACCGTAAGAATGCCCTGGTGTTGGAACTCATCAGTACTGAGGAGGTCACTGTCTACCCGGGTTCGGTGCGTTATGTGCACGCGGCGCGCAGTGCTGGGTTGCCCTGCGCAGTGGGGATCTCCAGCGCCAACGCCGAACAGGTACTCACCTCGGCGGGACTGCCCGAGCTGTTTGACGCTCGCGTCGACGGGGTGGTCGCCGCCCGCGAGGGTCTGACCGGCAAGCCGGCACCGGACACCTTCCGGGCCGGCGCTCGGCTGCTCGGCGTACCACCGGAGGCTGCCGTGGTCTTCGAGGACGCGTTGGCCGGCGTCGCGGCCGGCCAGGCCGGGCACTTCGGATACGTCATCGGGGTGGATCGAGTCGGTCAAGCCGAGGCGTTACGTACGAACGGCGCCGACGTCGTCATCAGCGATCTCGCCGAGCTGCTGGACCGGCCGTGATCGATCAGCACTGGTTTGCCGTCGAGCCGTGGGCAGTGCGGGAATGCGGGCTGGACCTCGCCGCTATGGGCCAGACGGAATCAGTCTTTGCGCTGGCCAATGGGCACATCGGGCTGCGCGGCAACCTCGACGAGGGCGATCCGCACGCGTTGCCTGGGAGCTATCTCAATTCGTTTTACGAGCTGCGGCCGCTACCCTACGCCGAGGGCGGCTACGGATACCCCGAGTCCGGACAGACCATCATCAATGTGACTAACGGCAAGCTGATCCGGCTGCTGGTCGATGACGAGCCGTTGGATGTGCGCTACGGCGAGCTGCGCTCCCACGAACGGGTGCTCGACATGCGGGCTGGCACGCTCACCCGCCGGATGGAATGGGTCTCCCCCGCCGGTAAGGCGGTGTGGGTGCGCTCGCAGCGGCTGGTGTCGCTGGCCCAACGGGCTGTGGTCGCGATTAACTACGAGGTCGAACCGGTGGATATGCCGGTGCTGCTAGTCCTGCAGTCCGAGTTGTTTGCCAACGAGCAACTGCCTCCCACCACCGACGACCCCCGAGTCGCTGCGGCGCTCTCCGAGCCGCTGGTCGCCGAACGACACCGGCGCAACGACACCGGCGCCACGCTGATGCACAGCACCCGCCACTCTGGGCTGCGGATGGCCGCGACGATGGACCACGACGTGACCGGTCCCTCGCGCACGGAGTTCCACTCGTCGGCGACCGAGCACGTCGCCCGGACGACGGTGATCTGCCGACTGGATCCCGGTCAGCGGTTGCGGGTCGTGAAGTACCTGGCGTACGGCTGGTCCTCACAGCGGTCGTTTCCAGCACTGAACGATCAAGTCCGGGCGGCGCTGGCGGCAGCCCGCTACACCGGCTGGGACGGGCTGACCACCGAACAGCGCCGCTACCTCGACGACTTCTGGGCCTCGGCCGACGTGGAGGTCGACGGCAACCCGCAGCTGCAACAGGCGGTCCGATTCGCGTTGTTCCATGTCCTGCAAGCCGGCGCGCGCGCCGAGGGGCGAGGGATCGCGGCCAAGGGCTTGACCGGACCGGGCTACGACGGCCATACCTTCTGGGACGCCGAGACCTTTGTGCTCCCAATGCTCAGCCATACCGTGCCCGGCGCTGCCGCCGATGCGCTGCGCTGGCGGCAGCAGATCCTCCCGCTGGCCATGGAGCGTGCTCGGCAGCTAGGCCTGGCTGGTGCGGCGTTTCCCTGGCGTACCATCCGTGGCCAGGAGTGTTCGGGGTACTGGCCGGCGGGTACCGCGGCCTTCCACGTCAACGCCGATATCGCCTATGCGGCGATTCGCCATGTGAACGCGACCGGCGACGCTGACTTCGAACGTGACGTCGCGCTGGAACTGCTGGTTCAAACGGCGCGGCTGTGGCGCTCGCTTGGCCATCACGACTTGGCGGGCAATTTCCGCATCGACGGCGTGACCGGGCCGGACGAGTACAGCGCGGTGGCCGACAACAACGTCTTCACCAATCTGATGGCGCAGCACAACCTGCGTGCCGCTGCCGCGGCCGCTGGGCGGCACCTGGACGTAGCGGCTGCGCTCGGCGTCGATTCGGAGGAGGCCGCGTCCTGGCGGGACGCGGCGGCCGGGATGGTCGTGCCCTACGACGAGAAGCTCGGCGTGCATCCACAGGCCGAGGGCTTCACCGAGCATGCGGTGTGGGACTTCGCCGGCACCAGAGCTGACCAGTACCCGCTGCTGTTGCACTTTCCCTACTTCGACCTGTACCGCAAGCAGGTGGTGAAGCAAGCCGACCTGGTGCTGGCCATGCACCTGTGCCCGGAAGCGTTCACCGCTGAGCAGAAGGCCCGTAACTTCGCCTACTACGAGCGGATCACCGTCCGCGACTCGTCGCTGTCGGCAGCCACCCAGGCGGTGCTGGCGGCCGAGACCGGGCACCTCGACCTGGCGTATGACTACCTCTGCGAGACCGCGCTGGTGGATCTGGCTGATCTGGCGAACAACACCGGCCAGGGCCTGCACATCGCGGCGCTGGCCGGTGCCTGGTCGGCGGTAGTGGCCGGGTTCGGCGGGCTGCGTCATCTCAACGACGGCGGCCTGGCTTTCGCTCCCCAGTTGCCCGAGGCGTTAAACAGGATCGCATTCCGGCTGCGCTGGCGTGGGCGGCGGCTACAGGTGCAGATCACCCCTGGGCAAGCGGAGTACCGCCTGCTGGAAGGTGCCGAGCTGGAGCTGAGGCACCACGGGCAGCCCCTCACGCTCACGGCAGGATCGCCGCAGATTCAGCCGATCCCGCCGGCGGCGTCGACCGATCGCCTCGCGCAGCCGGCTGGGCGGGAGCCACTCGTTCGCCGGCTGCGCGACCCAGCGCCCTCAGCGGCAGCTGACTGACCCACACTCGCCGCTGGTGATTTATCCGAGTTGTGCGACCAAGACGCCCAGTCGTGGGTCGTCCATCCAGCTCCGTGGACCGACGTGTTGCACGCGCAGCGAGGCGACCGCAACGCCGAAGTTCAGACTGCGCTGAGGATCGGCCACCCCGCGAGCCCGGGCGAAGGCGACCGCCCCGTGCAACACGTCCCCGGCGCCCAGAGTGTCGCGGACCGCGACCGCCGGCACCTCAACAGAGCCGGCGGCTCCCCAGGTTCGCCAGCGCACCGGCGCGGCACCGGTGGTCATCGCTACCAGACCGGCACCGTCGGCCAGCAGTGCCGCGGACACCGCGTCGAAGCCCGCGCGGCCGTGCGCCGTGAAGCCCGCGGAGCACACCGCGGCGTCGGCGAGCGGCACGAGCCCGGCGTACACCGGCTTGGTGCTGCCGCAGTCCAGCACTACCGGAATCCCGGTCGTCTGGGCGGCCCGCGCGGCCGCCAACGCCAGGTCAGGATGATGCCCATCGATCAGCACGACATCGGCCGCCCTGACCAGGGCGGGCAGGTCGGCAGGCACCACGGCGGTGAGGTCTTGGGCATTGCGGGACACCACCGATCGCTGTCCGGTGCTGTCCAAGACAGTGATCGCCGAGATGCTGAGATCCGCACCGGCTGCCCAGGCGTCCACGACCTGCACGCCGACGTCAACCAGCTTCCCCGCAACCAGCCGACCGACCGGGCCAGGACCCAACGCGGAGAGCAGCACGCTGTGCCCACCCAGCGCGCCGAAGGTCACCGCGGCAACAGCGGCCGGTCCCCCAGCGGCGATATCGCTGCGCTGGGCGACGACCTTCTCGTCGATACCCGGCCGCCGAGCCACCCGATGCACCAGGTCCAGCGTGGTCAGCCCCACAAACAACCCGCGGGACCGCATCAGCGGCTCCTCGCCCGCACTACGATCAACGTCACGGTGGCCAGTGTGGTGAGCGCGCCGCTGGTCAACCAGGCCGCCGTCACATCGAAGTGCTCTGCGATCAGGCCGAACAGCAGCGGACCGCCCGCCGCGCCGACGTAGACACCGGTCTGGGTCACCGACGTCGCGGTAGCGACTCGATCCGGGAACCGCGCAGCGACGGCATAGTTGAACACGCCGGGCCAGGCCCATCCGGCGCCGAACCCCAGCACGAGCCCGACCAGGAAGGCAGCCGGCTGTCCCACGGCGAGCAGCAAGTACCCGACCCCACCCAGGCCGAGCATGACGGTGACCATCCGCAGCAGATCGGGTTTCGCGCGATCGGCGACTGCCCCGGCAGCAAGGCGCATGGCGAATCCCACCGCCGAGCCCAGCGCGAGCACCAGCCCGGCCGCGGCTTCGCTGTAGCCGACACCAACCGCGCTGACCGTCACGAAAGTGCCCATCGCGTTCGCCGCGGCCGCACCTAACCCGGTCACCATGGCCAGTGCCAGCAGCAGGAGCCCTGAGCTGCGCGCGGAGACCTGGGATCGGTCCGGGCGGTGCCACCGCAACCGAGGCACGGTAGGCACCGCGAGCAGCCCCAGCACCCCAGCGAGCAAGAAAGCCCAGCGCCAGCCCACGGTCAGGGCCACCGCCGGGACGGCGAGCCCGGCGAGCAGGATCGAGGCCGGGATGGCGGACTGCTTCACAGCGAACGCGAAACCCCGCCGCCGCAGCGGCACCAGCGCCATCAGCATCTCGTTGGCGGCGGGCTGGCTCAGCGCCGTCGGGATTCCGGCCAGGCACAGCCCCACCAGCAACCACGGCGTGGACGGGGCTGCAGCCAGCGCCGCAAGGCACACCGCGCTGCCCGCCGCGGCCAGCCGCAGGGCCGCGGTGGGGCCGATCCGCTCGGTCACAGTCGCGAGCGGGCGGGCCACCAGCGCGCTGGTGGCGAAGAACATCGACCCGGCCAGTCCCAGCAGGCTCACCGAGAGCCCGAGCTCAGCTCGGATCTGCACCGCCAACCCACCGACCAGGAAGACCGGCAGGACCCCGACCGTCACCACGGCGCCGACCGCCAGCAGCACCCCGGCACCACCCCGCACCCGCCCAGGAAACCCTGGGCCACATTCAGCGGCTCAGCGGGGTTACTGAGTGCCCGGTAAGCCGCTCAGGCTGCTGAATCCGTCCAAGATGGGTAGTGCAGCCGGGTAACGTCGCTGGGGTGCGTTTCCTTGGTGATCGCAGGCCAGTTCACGACCTCACGTATGACGATGTCTTCCTGATGCCGTCGCGCTCAGAGGTGGCGTCCCGGTTCGATGCGGATCTATCCACCGTGGACGGGTCGGGCACCACCATCCCGCTTGTGGTGGCCAACATGACAGCGGTCGCGGGACGCCGGATGGCCGAGACGGTGGCCCGTCGTGGCGGGCTGGTGGTGCTGCCCCAGGACGTGAATCCAGTGGTGGTTGCCGAGACGGTGGCGTGGGTGAAGTCGCGGCACCTGGTGCTGGACACCGCACTGACGCTGGGCCCGCAGGACGCCGTCGCCGATGCGGCCAACCTGCTGCCAAAGCGGGCCCACCGCGCCGTGGTGGTGCTCGACGGCGCGAGCCGCCCGGTGGGGTTGGTCACCGAGGCCGAGCTCACCGGAGTGGATCGCTTCGCCCGGCTGATCGACGTGGCACAGACCGACCTGGTGGTGGTGTCCGCCGACACCGAGCCGCGCAAGATATTCGAACAGTTACATCACCGCCGCCAGGAGCTGGCGCTCGCGGTGGACGCCGGCGGCCGCCTGGTCGGGGTATTGACTCCCACCGGGGCGTTGCGGGCCGAGCTGTACTCCCCCGCGCTGGACGCCGGGGGCCGGCTGCGGGTGGCGGCGGCACTCGGGGTGACCGGCGACGTCGCGGCCAAGACCGAGGCACTGCTGGCAGCAGGCGTCGACGTGCTGGTCGTCGACACCGCACACGGCCACCAGGCCAAGATGCTTGACGCGCTGCGCACCGTCCGATCAGGCCGGCCGGGCGTGCCGGTGGTGGCCGGGAATGTGGTTTCCGCCCAGGGCACCCGGGACTTGCTGGAGGCCGGCGCGGACATCGTCAAGGTGGGGGTGGGGCCGGGCGCGATGTGCACCACCCGGATGCTCACCGGGGTCGGCCGGCCGCAGTTCTCCGCAGTAGCCGAATGTGCCGCGGCGGCTCATGCGGCTGGTGGCCATGTCTGGGCCGACGGTGGTACCCGGCACCCACGAGACGTCGCGCTGGCGCTGGCCGCCGGGGCAGCGAACGTGATGATCGGCTCCTGGGTGGCGGGCACCTACGAGTCGCCGGGTGACCTCAAGCACGACGAGAACGGCCGTCCCTACAAGGAGTCTTACGGGATGGCCTCCAAGCGCGCCGTCGCCGCCCGCACCACCCACGACGACACCTTCGACCGGGCTCGCAAGGCGCTGTTCGAGGAGGGCATCTCCACTGCCCGGATGTACCTCGATCCGAGCCGGCCCGGGGTGGAGGACCTCATCGATCACATCTGCGCGGGAGTGCGCAGCGCCTGCACCTACGCCGGCGCCCGGACGCTGCCGGAGCTGTCCGAGCGGGCGATGATCGGGGTGCAGTCCGCCGCCGGATTCGCCGAGGGCCGCCCGCTACCGGCCGGCTGGTGACCTAGAGCACCAGACCCTGGCGGAGCAGTTCCTGCAACGCCGCAGCCGTCGGATCGCACGCGGTGGTCTCCCCCAACGGACGCGACACCCCGCCGGGCACCACCGGTTGTGGGCCGTTGGCCCGATAACAACTCACTCGCCGCCACGCGCCGTCCGGTTCCGGCACGACCAGCGCTGCCGCCGGATGCAGTCTTTCTGGGCTCAACCGCACCGACCAGCGTTGCTCCAGCAGCCGGCACAGCGCCGCCGCTCCCCGCTCCCCCGGCTCACGTGGTCCACCGGGCAGGGACAGCCCCGTCGGGCTGGGCAGCAGGGTCAGGCTGGAATCACTGATCCGTAACCAGGCGACCTCGTCGCGCAGGTCGCCGCCCCCGCTGGGCCGCCATGCGGCGAGCCGGTCCAGCAG
>DASVWA010000117.1:0-2181 GCA_036389855.1 Pseudonocardiaceae bacterium | reverse complement strand
TCTGTGAAGGCCAGGCGCTACTCGTGGGCGCTGCGGTTTTGGCTCAGAAGCTCCAACCCTCCGTTGTGGATGACGATGGCTAGCCCGGATCTTGCATGGCTCGGTCGCAGGAGCCTCGCAGCGGGTGCTTGACCGCTGTGGTCGGTGATTCTGGGTTCGGGGTGTGACAGATGGCCCCGTGTCGTCGGGGTGGTCGCCGGGTTCCACGGGCCCGGGTGCTGCGGTGGGTCGTCGGGACGGTGTCGCCGTGCTCAGCCGGGAGCGGCCAGAGCATCGAGTCTGCGGAGGCCGTCGAGGGCCAGGTCGGTGAATGGTGCCGGCTGGGCGAGGTGCAGCCAGGTGCGCCGGCCGGTGGCGGCGAGGCGTCCGGCGATGGAGAGCAGTCGCAGGCGGAGGCGCTTGGGTTCCCAGCGCCGGGCGGCGTGACTGGTCAGGGCGAGGGTCTGCATCCATGCGGTGAGGTCCCCGGCGAGGGCGACGATGGCGCACCAGATCTCGTTCTGGCCAAAGTCGTGCAGTGGCAGGTTGGCCAGGCCGCTGTCCTTGGCGCAGCGGATGCGGTCCTCGGCACGGGCGCGGCGTCGGTGGCGCAGTTCCAGGTCGGCCAACTGGCCGCGGGTGGTGTTGGTGACAAACGCGGTGATCCGGTGCCCGTCGCAATCGGTGATCCGCAGCTGCGCGCCGGGGTGCGGGCGTTCCCGGCGGACGATCAGCCGCATCCCCGGCGGCCAGCCCGAGAGGTCGAACATCCCGGTGACCTCGGCGACCCAGGCGCCGGGCCGGATGCGCCGGTCGGCGTCGTAGGCCGGTGTCCACGCCGCCGCCGGGACGGCGGCGAGGGTCCTCTGGATCGTGGCTAGGTCACCGGGCAAGCAGAAGCCGACCGAGTAGGCCAGTCGGCGGCGGGTCAGCCAGTCGATCAGCCCGTGCGTGCCACCGGCCCCGTCGACCCGGATGAGCACGCTCTTGCCCGGTCGCCGACCGTGGTCGGGTAGCTGGGCCAGCGCGTCGCGGATGACCGAGATGTGGTCGGCGACGGTGTTGGAGCCGGCGTTCCCCCGCCGCAGCAGCACCGATAGGGGTTCCCCGGTGCCCTCGGGTCCGTGGTCGAGGAACGCGCAGAGCGGGTGGAAGCCGAAGCCGCGCTTGAACGTCGGCGCCGCGCGCTCCTTCTCCGAGTGCGCGGTGACCAGCGTGGCGTCCACGTCGATCACCAGCGGCGTGCTGGCGTCGGTCTCGTGGTCGGGGGCGTGCTCACCGGCCAGCGACCAGGCCCTCGAGCGAGCGGCGGCGCGGGCGGTGTTGATCGCGGCCAGCGCCGCGGCCGAGTCGGCGGCGAGGGTGTCGATCAGCCGGGACACCGTGGGATCGGAGGCCACCGGGCCGAACACCTGCGGATGCGCCCGCAACTGGGCAATGTCGGCCAGACAGTCCCCGCCCATCGCCAGCGAGATCGCCAGATCCAGCACGATCTTGCCCGGATCGTGGCGGGTCAGCGGCCGCCGCCACGGCGCCAAGACCGCGCTCAACGCTCGGTCCAGCCCCACCGTGGCCGCGGTGCGGGTCAGCAGCACCCCACCGGCCCCGGAGACCACCTTGCGGCCCTGCCCGTCGACTGCCAGACGCGGATATCGCCCGCTACGCTGCTTCACCAGAAAGGTGCTCCGGTTCCTGCGAGGTTGTGACCCTAGACAAGCCACATCCTTGCAGTTCAGGAGCACCTTTCGCTTTCCCAGAAAGGTCGCCTGACCGGCTCAGCGTGAAAGCCCCGGGCTAGTGCATCCAGGGTGATCTTGGTGGGACAGGGCTTCTTAGCGTCAGGTCGTGATGACGCTGCACAAGCTCACCGCGGGCGAGAACCGGGTCGCCCGGCTGTGCTCGCAGCAGCGGATCTGGTCGGTGTTCGCCAAGAGGCCCGGGCTGAACCGCAAGGCCGGCCCGCCGGTGCACGACGACCTGGTCGACCGCCAGTTCCGCGCCGCCGCGCCGAACCTGCTGTGGCTGACCGACATCACCGAGCACCCCACCGCTGAGGGCAAGCTCTACCACAGCGCGATCAAGGACGCCTACTCCGGCCGGATCGTCGGCTACTCCATCGACTCGCGGATGAAGGCTTCACTGGCCGTCACCGCGCTGCGCAACGCAATCCTCCGTCGCAGCCCGACCGGCACCGTGGTGCAC
>DASVWA010000116.1:0-2046 GCA_036389855.1 Pseudonocardiaceae bacterium | reverse complement strand
GAGATCACTCTCGAGTGCTGACTGCAGATCTTCCGAAATGGTTCTGTGCACGCGTCTGTATCGAAGGCGCGTATCGGATACGCGCAGAACAGCGAGAACGGATGTTTGGTGCCGAGGTCGTTCCAGAGGTCCTCTAACGCGATGGCGGCGGCGACATTCCCCTGGCCCCACAGCACCGCGACCATCTCACCGTAGATTCGCACATCGCGCGGGCCCTCTACCGCTTGGGCAACGAGTTCACCAATGGTGGCTCTGAAGCGCGCCCCGTCCGGCATGCACTCCACCATGAACGTCGACAGCACTTCGGAGGCGTCCAGTGCAATATACCGGCCACATCGTTGGGCCTCACCTAGGTCCAATGCCACGTAGCTTAAGTTGATCAAGCTGCTCGGGGTGTCAGAGTGCTGATATTGATGGTGGCCGGGCCGGTGTGTCGGGTGCCGGTGTCGCCGGGTCGTTTGACGCGGTAGCTGTTGTGGCGGGCTCGTTTGACCACGCGCGGGTAGCTGCGGTGGCGCCGCTGCGGGTTGATCTTGCGGGTGATGTTGGCGAGGACGCTGGGCAGGACGCGGTCGAAGTCCTCAGGGGGGAAAGCCCGCCGTACCGGTGGCACTACGGCGGGCGATGCGCAGAACCCGGGTGAAGGAGACCCGGTCGGGGTCGAGGTCGGCGGCCTCAGCGGCGCGGGTGATCAGATCGCTGGTCGCGTGGTGGACCAGCAACCACGCCCAGATCTCCTGATGGACCAGTTCCGGTAACTTGGAGCGCAGAATCTTGCCTGGCCCGCGTAGATGGGTCTTGAGCTGGTCGTTGCCGGTCTCTTCCTCCCATCGCTGATGATAGGCCGCGGCGAGTTCATCAGCGCGGGCGGCGGCCGGGTCGAGGATGTTGGACAGCACCACGATCAATTCGCCGGTGCCGTTGCCGACACGGTCGGGCACGTCGTACTCCACGACCCGTACCAGGTGTGCCTGGGTGGGGTCGAGCTCGGCAACCCCACCGGCGGCGATCTCGCCGGCGGTGGCGAGGATCGCCGCGCGACGCCGGGCCCCGCGGATCGACGGATTGATCAACACTGAGAGGTAGGTGCCGTCTGAAAGGATCTTCACGATCGGCAGACCGAGCCCGGTCGGGGCCCGCCACAACAGCCCGGCCCCGGATCGGGATGCCAGGTCCCAGGCGGTGAAGGAGTAGAAGTTGCGGTCAGCGGTGAGCAGCTCATCACAGCGCAGGCGCTGATACAGCCGGTTGGCCAGGGTCTTCTCCCCGACAGAAAAGGCGCCGACCTCCGCGGCCACAAACGCGTGGGTGCCGCACTCAGCCAGCGCCACCACCCGCGCCTTCGGGAACGCCGACCGATTCTCCCCGGATCCCGCATAGCCGAACTCGGCAGCATTGGCATCAGTGTCGGGCACGTCGACGTCGAACCCGTCGATCGCCAGCAGCCGCCACCCCCGCAGCCACGCTCCCCGCGTCGATGCCGTTGCCACTGGCCCCGCGACCTGCTCGAACACCTCCGCCAGCACCTTGGGTCCCAACCGTTTACGGGCCTGGGTGATCCCACTCGCGGTCGGCACCGACCAGTCAGCGTCCCAGCACCCCCACTCCGACAGCGAGCCCGTGACCTTGGTCGCGACCTCCTCGTAATCGTCGTCGGTGAACAGGCACAACGCCATCGTCAGATACGCCGTGACGTGCGCAGGGAGCTTCCCGTCCGAGCGCTTGGCGCCGACCCCGAACGCCGCCACCGCCGAATCCACCGCATCGCGTGGCACCGCCGAGACCAGCACCCCCAACGACACCTGATCCGGCCGCACCACCACAGCTTCAACCATGATCAGCGACCGTGCCAGCCACCCCGGCGAACATGACCACGCCACGCCGAGCCGATCAAGAACTACCAGGTCAACACAGTGATCAACTTACGCTACGTGGCATTGCCCCCGGGTCGGGAGATGCAAGATGGTGTCGAATCCCATCTGGTACAGGAAGCTTGCATCATTCGGCTCTGCAAGTATCTTAGCAATCAGAGCAAAAATTGTCAGA
>DASVWA010000115.1:0-2718 GCA_036389855.1 Pseudonocardiaceae bacterium | reverse complement strand
CAACATGGAGCAGCCTTCGACCAGGGCGTTGCCGTTGCGTTGGGGCGGGGTGCGCTGGTCTGGCCCGGTCGGGTCGGTGTCCGGGCGTCGGCCGTTGAGCGAATCCAGCACGGTCCGCACTATCGCGGCGGCCTCGTTGTCCAGGTGCCCGTTCCAAGCGCAGCGACCCGTCGTCATTCGGGCGTAGTGCAGCTCCCGCGCTGGGGTGGCGGCGCCTCGGTGGGTGGCGGCCCGTCGGGATCCAGGTGCGCCAGCACCCGGTGAGTGATCTGTGCCAGCGGCCGGGGTTCGAACCGGCGGGCATGCCCGGCCAGGGTCTGCTCGACCTCGGCCTCGGATGCACCCCAGCAGGGATGCGGCGCATCGCGTCGGTGACGATCCGCACGGCAGCAGAGCTGATCTCACCCGCGGCGAAGGCGGCGGCAGTCGCCGGGCACCGCGGTGGCAGCGTTTCACCGATCAGGGACTGGCGGGGTGCGAGTGCTTCGGCGGCAGCGACTCGGTTACGGGCCTCACCGGCACCGATCAATGCCACCGCAGCGGCCATCCGCGCCACCATGCCATACCCAGACCGCCCGGCCACACCAACCGCGTCGCGTTCCCCGATGATCTGCAACACCCGAGCCTGCGCCATCCGGGATTCGATCCGCGGCACGCAGCCGAGCCAGCCACTGGGCATCCCCAGCAGCTTGCACCTCATCGACCACCGGTGCCGCCATGACACATATTGTCGCAACCAGCACCGACAATTTCGGATGCCGAAGATGACCCAGAACAACAACTAACTGTGGCGCGGTGCACGGTCACCAAAAAACGGTGAACGGTCTCACCGTAAGTTCTGGGAGAGGGGAAGACACATGCGGAAGTTATCGGCGGCAAGAATGACTAGGACGTATTGAACGGGGCAGGTCAGACCTCTCGATCGGCATGCCCGCGGCCTCTTCTCATTGAAAAATACCCACAAGCGCTCAGTCGGCCTCGCATCATGGACGGTGGGTCCAGCTCGAGGTTAATGGTGCGCATACCCCGTCTTGTACTAACAGGGCAGCGTCGGTGTACGCGGTGACTAGGGGCATGTCGTGGCTGATCAGCAACAGCCCGAGTCCGCGCTCGGTGCGCAGCTGGGTCAGCAGTTGCATGACCGCTTCGGTGGTCTGCGGGTCCAGCGCAGAGGTGATTTCATCGCACAGCAGGACATCCGGCTCGGCGGCGATGGCACGCGCGATAGCCACGCGCTGTCGCTGCCCGCCGGACAGCTCGTGTGGGTACCGCTCGGTGAAATCCTTCGGCAACCCAACTGCAGCCAGAAGTTCGGTAACCCGGCGCGGGGAGTCGGCCTTCGTGGCCCGCTGGTGCAGCAGCAGCGGGCGAGCGATGGTGGTGCCGATCCGCTGGCTGGGATTCAGCGTGCCGAGCGGATCCTGGGGCACCAGTTGGATCCGGCGGCGCTGTTCTCGTGACCGCATGCTGCCTCGAAGGTTCAGCGGCGCACCGGCGAGTTCGAGTTGACCGGTGGCCGGATGGTGTAACCCGACGATGGTCCGGGCCAATGTGGTCTTGCCGGAACCGGATGACCCCACAATGCCCAGGGCAGATCCGGCACGCAGGCCGAGGTCGACGTCTCGGATGATGGCTTGCTGACCAGGCTTGCCGATCCAGGCGGACAGTCCTCGGACGGACAGCACGTGCGCCTCACCGGCGTGCGCTGCTGTGGCGGTACGCGCCGGTGCCGGTGTCGCGGTACGCGCCGCGCCGCGGTGCTCGAACTCGACCACGCTGTCCGCGATCTGATCGACCAGCTTCTTGTCGTGGCAGGCCATCACGATGGCTAACTCCTGCCGGGTGGCGAGCTCACCGAGCAGGGCACCGATCTCCTCCCGAAGTGCGGCGTCCATCCCTGCGGTGGGCTCGTCGAGCAGCAGCAGCGCCGGCCGCCGCGCCAGTGCTCTGGCCAGCGCCACCCGCCGCTGCTGCCCTCCGGAGAGCTGGCCGGGCCGCCGCCGCAGCAGGCTGGCCGTCGCAGGCAAGCGCACCTCGGTGAGCAGTGCTTCCAACGCAGCCGGGTCCCGCTGGACCGCTATCTCGGCCAGTAGCCGGTGCACCCGCATCCGGGGATTCAGCCGTGATGCCGGATCCTGGCCGACGAAGCTGATCTGTGCCCTGCGCAGGCGGCGTAGCTCGTCGGCGGAAAGGTCGGGCACGCTGCGGCCGAGCACGTGCACGCTGCCCGATCGCCGGCGCAGGGCGGCAGGCAGCGCACCGGCGACCGCGCGCAGCATGGTCGTTTTTCCGGCTCCGGACGGACCGACGAGCGCCACCACCCGGCCGCGCTCGACGGTCAAGTCCATCCCGACCAACACGACCCGGCCCGCCTGGTCGGACACCGTGAGATCGCGGACGTCCACCACCGGACTCATGTGGTCACCGCCGCGGAGGTATCCACCGTGGCGGGCGCCAGGGCGTCCGCCGCCAGGTTGACCCCGATCGCCAGCGCCCCGATCGCCAGGCTCGGCGCGATTACCGCCCATGGGTTGAGCAGGATCCCGGCCGCATTCTCCCGCACCATCAGCGCCCAGTTCGCCTCCGGAGGTTGCGGGCCGATCTCCAGGAAGGCGGCAGTGGTAACGACGTAAACGGCTTCGACGAACCGGAGACCAAGCAACGTCAGCAGGGTCGTCCGGAGGTTGGGCAGCACTTCCCGCCAGACCAGCGGCCACA
>DASVWA010000114.1:0-3460 GCA_036389855.1 Pseudonocardiaceae bacterium | reverse complement strand
CCACTCCCCAACGCGATGTTCCGAGTCGAGTTGGAGAACGGTCACCGCGTTCTCGCGCACATCAGCGGCAAGATGCGCCAGCACTACATCCGCATCCTGCCCGAGGACCGGGTGGTCGTGGAGCTCTCGCCCTACGACCTGTCCCGCGGCCGCATTGTCTACCGCTACAAGTAGCGCACCAGGAGAGATGACGTGAAGGTGCAGCCGAGCGTCAAAAAGATCTGCGACAAGTGCAAGGTGATCCGCCGCCACGGCGTGGTCATGGTGATCTGCGAGAACCAGCGCCACAAGCAGCGTCAGGGCTAGCAGTGCACGATGTCGCCGGTCTACGGCGCGAGAAGACCTCCCCGATCCAACCGATCCACACGGGATCGGTTTCACCCCCGGACGCCAGGCCGGGGCCCGTGAACGACGAGTCGGGCACGGGACGGACGGGGAGCAGACCTGGGGACGACGAGACAGGAGACACCGTCGCATGGCACGACTCGCCGGCGTAGACCTCCCCCGCGATAAGCGGATGGAGATCGCGCTGACCTACATCTACGGCATCGGCCGTACCCGCTCGCACGAGATATTGAGCGCTACCGGGGTGAGCCCTGAGCTGCGTTCCAAGGACCTGTCCGACGAGGACCTCATTGCGCTGCGGGACTATATCGAGAACAACTACAGAGTCGAGGGAGACCTCCGCCGCGAGGTCCAAGCCGATATCCGCCGGAAGATCGAGATCGGCTGTTATGCGGGGCTGCGGTGGCGCCGCGGGCTGCCGGTGCGCGGTCAGCGAACAAAGACCAACGCCCGCACCCGCAAGGGCCCGAAGAAGACGGTCGCCGGCAAGAAGAAGGCCGGGAAGAAGTAAATCCCGCAGACCCCAGACTTTGTAGGAGTGCAACCGCATGCCACCCAGAGCACGAACAGGTACCGGCGTCAAGAAGGTCCGGCGCAAGGAGAAGAAGAACGTCGCGCATGGCCATGCGCACATCAAGTCCACGTTCAACAACACGATCGTGTCGATCACCGACCCCACTGGCGCGGTGATCGCCTGGGCCTCCGCGGGTCACGTCGGCTTCAAGGGCTCGCGCAAGTCCACCCCGTTCGCAGCGCAGATGGCCGCCGAGAACGCGGCCCGCAAGGCCGCTGAGCACGGTATGAAAAAGGTCGACGTCTTCGTGAAGGGCCCGGGTTCGGGCCGGGAGACAGCGATCCGGTCGCTGCAGGCCGCCGGCCTTGAGGTCGGGACCATCCAGGACGTGACCCCGCAGCCGCACAACGGCTGCCGGCCGCCAAAGCGGCGTCGGGTCTAGAGGCGCGGGAGGGATAGCACAGATGGCTCGGTACACCGGACCCGCAACCCGCAAGTCCCGCCGGCTCAAGACCGATCTGGTCGGTGGGGATCAGGCGTTCGAGCGCCGTCCGTATCCGCCCGGCCAGCACGGCCGTGCGCGGATCAAGGAGAGCGAATACCTCCTGCAGATGCAGGAAAAGCAAAAAGCTCGCTTCACCTACGGCATCATGGAAAAGCAGTTTCACCGGTACTACGAGGAGGCCAACCGTCGCCCCGGCAAGACCGGTGACACGCTGCTGCAGATCCTGGAGTCTCGGCTGGACAACGTCATTTACCGGGCGGGTTTGGCTCGTACCCGTCGCCAGGCGCGCCAGCTGGTGTCCCATGGGCATTTCGTGGTCAACGGCAAGAAGGTGGACGTTCCCAGCTTCCGGGTATCCAAATTTGACATCATCGATGTCAAACCGAAGTCGATCCCGACGCTACCTTTTGTGGTGGCCAAGGAGTCTCTCGGAGACCGCCCCGTGCCGGCGTGGCTGCAGGTCGTCCCGTCTACGCTGCGAGTGCTGGTGCACCGGCTGCCGGAGCGGGCCCAGATCGACGTGCCACTGCAGGAGCAGCTGATCGTCGAGCTCTACTCCAAGTAACCTGGCTGCCCCCCGATATGGAGCCATATCGGGGGGCGTCACCCGCATTATGACCCGACATGGCTTCATGACGGGGAAGGCTGATAATTGAAGATCCGCGATGGCGTCAAATAGCGGGCGCCAAGGAGGAGCATCACTATGCTGATCACCCAGCGACCCAACCTCAGCGAGGAGCCGGTCGTCGACACCCGTTCCCGGTTCGTTATCGAGCCGCTGGAACCAGGCTTTGGTTACACCCTGGGCAACTCACTGCGCCGCACCTTGCTCTCGTCCATCCCGGGGGCGGCGGTCACCAGCATCCGCATCGATGGTGTGCTGCACGAATTCACCACCGTTCCGGGTGTCAAGGAGGACGTCACCGACATCATCCTCAACCTCAAGGAACTGGTGGTCAGTTCCGAAGAGGACGAGCCGGTGACGATGTACCTGCGCAAGCAGGGCCCTGGTGACGTCACCGCGGGCGATATCGTGCCGCCGGCCGGCGTCACCGTGTACAACCCGGATCTGCACATCGCCACCCTGAATGGGAAGGGCAAGCTGGAGATCGAGCTGGTCGTCGAGCGGGGCCGCGGCTACGTGCCCGCGGTGCAGAACAAGACGTCCGGCGCGGAGATCGGCCGGATTCCGGTGGACTCCATCTACTCGCCGGTGATGAAGGTGACCTACAAGGTCGAGGCCACCCGGGTCGAGCAGCGCACCGACTTCGACAAGCTGATCCTGGATGTGGAAACCAAGCCGTCGCTGTCTCCTCGGGACGCGCTGGCCTCGGCTGGTCGCACGCTGGTGGAGCTGTTCGGGCTGGCCCGCGAACTCAATGTGGAAGCCGAAGGTATCGAGATCGGCCCCTCGCCGGCGGAGGCGGACACCATCGCGGCCTTCGCGATGCCCATCGAGGACCTGGATCTCACCGTCCGGTCCTACAACTGCCTCAAGCGGGAGGGCATCCACACCGTTGGTGAGCTGGTCAGCCGCAGCGAGGCCGATCTGCTGGACATCCGCAACTTCGGCGCCAAGTCGATCGATGAGGTGAAGCTGAAGCTGGCCGGCCTGGGCCTGCAGCTCAAGGACAGCCCGCCTGGGTTCGATCCCTCAGCTGCGGCGGCCGAGTACTCGATTGACGGCTGGGGCGACGTCAGCGACAACGGCGTGGACAACGGCACCGATTACGGCAATGACGACGGCCAGGACTACGCCGAGACCGAGCAGCTTTAGCACTCGTGAGTGGCAATCGGTGCTAGAGCACCGATTGCCACTCACGAGGCGAACCGAAGGGAGCCATAATGCCAACGCCGACCAAGGGCGCCCGGCTTGGTGGGTCGCCGGCCCATGAGCGGCTGATGCTGGCCAACCTGGCGACGTCGCTGTTCACCCACGGCCAGATCACTACCACCGAGGCCAAGGCCAAACGGCTGCGTCCGTTCGCCGAGCGGTTGATCACCAAGGCCCGCAAGGCGGACCTGCACAACCGCCGCGAGATCATGCGAGTGATCCGGGACAAGGACGTGGTGCACAAGCTGGTCGCGGAGATCGG
>DASVWA010000113.1:0-9383 GCA_036389855.1 Pseudonocardiaceae bacterium | reverse complement strand
GCGTTGAGCAGGGCGATCTTGCCGATCTGCTTGAGATATTCCCGTACCGAGTCGGCCGACGCGGTGAGTTCGGCGTCCTTGCGGGCCTGCCGCAGCGCCTCGGACTCCTCCTCGTCCCAGACGAGCTCCGCGGACTCGATGCTGTCCACCGGCTCCTGAGGATCCTCGGTGTCCTCCAAAGCGAGCGGGACGCTGTCATTGGACGGCTCGATCGGCATCGAACTGGGCTCACCGGGGTCGCATTCCACGTCCTTGACCTGCGCCTCCTGCGTCTTCTCGGGTGCCCTAGTCCCTCGGCGACGTACGGGATGCGCGGCGACGCTCACCATCCTGACCTCCTGACCCGAATCCCGGCGACACCAGTGATCTCCGATGCAACCTCCCCGAGCGCGAAATGCGCTCCGAGGATGGCGCACCTCAGACGCGTCGCGGACGAGTTGTCTCTGAGCCGACCCTCCGGTGCCACCGATGGCCAAGCCCACACATCAAGTTGGCTCATCAGGCTAGCCACGGTCACCGTCGTCGAAGGGAAACTGTAGCGACCGCATCACCGCCGCGTCGCGCTGAGCAGCCGGGTGCTGATCCTCGGGAGCGTCGGGGCCACCAGCCTGGTGGAACAGGTCCCGGGACGGTCGCTTGACAGGTTTGACGTCCGCGGTGCCTGGCGCCACCTGTCGCCCGTCTTCCTGCCCAGGCGTGCGGAACAATCCGCCGTCATGGTTGTGCGGTGTTGCATGATCAGTCAAGTTGTGCCCTTCATCGGTCGTGAGTGCTGTCGTGGGTCGTGAGGATCCGCACCTGACGTCGCGGTGTGGTGTCGTGCCACGTCGTCGGACTCACTGCGGTGCGTCGTACACCGCCTCGAAAGCGACCGTCCGTAGCATCCCGGTCAGTTCCCGCATCGCGGCGATCGCCTGATACTTATCTCCTACGGCGGGGCTCTCCCCGGCCCGTTTGACGTCTGCCCACAACCCGTCCACGTAGTCATAGAGCAGCTGGCGGGCTTCTAGCTGTCCAGCCCGACCAGCCTCGCTCATTCGGACAAGACGGGCCCGATCGAACTGGCCAAACGCATCAGCGAGGTCGTGCACGGTGTGTTGATGCTCCACGGCTAGCCGCCCTCTTTCGTGACCTGGTGACCATACCGCACACCCGGCGTCCTCACCCGTTGTGTCGGCTGCAGCTGGTTCGGTCCTCCGAGCGCCGCCGTAGTGATCAAGTGTCGGGAAAGTCGGCGGTGACCATGACACGGAGGGCTTTGGGGACGATGCGGATGCGTACCGGGGTATGTCCGCGTATCTCGCCGTCGATGTCAAGCGGGAGCGGTGGGTCAGTTTCCAGTTGTAGGTCGTCGGTGGCCAAAAACGGTGCATCGGTGAGGGTGCGGCGTCGTCCGGTGAGGATGTGGCGAACGGTGGCCGCCAGCAGGTGCCGGCGTGCGTGGGCACCGAGCGCGTAGGCAAGCAGCAGCCGGTCGTCGGCGCTGGCGTCGCTGGTGATCGGGGTGCCTGCATGGAAGCTGCCGTTGGCGATGTTGAGCTGATGTGTGCGGAGTTGACGGGTGTGCCCGCCGGCGGTCGTGATGTCGGCGTGGAACGCTCGATGCCCCGGTAGACGGGTCAGGGCGGTGAGTGGGTAGGCAGCTCGGCCGGCGAGCCGTTTGAGGCCGGCCGGCACGTGCGTGGCGACTTGTGCCGACACGCCGACGGAGACGAGGTTGGCGAACAGATGATCGTCAACCTGGCCGAGGTCGACGTCGGCGACCTTGCCGTCGGTGAGCACGGCGATGGCGGTGCTGAGGGTGAGCGGGATGCCGAGGGTGCGGGCGAAGTTGTTGGTGGTCCCCAGCGGCAGCACACCCAAGGCCATGTCTCGGTGGGCAAGGTGGCGGGCGGCTTCGCTGATGGTGCCGTCCCCGCCGCCGGCGATGAGCAGGTCCGGTTGCCGGGCGATCGCGGCGGTCAGGGTAGCGGTGAGTTGGCCAGGCTGATCAACTCCGAAGCAACCCAGCAGATCGAAGCCGGTCGCGGTGAGCTGCTCACGGGCGCTGCGGAAACGGCGTTGGCCGCGTCGAGAGCGGGTGTTGACCACCAGCACGGCTCGCCGGTCGCAGCGGATCGCAGTCTGTAGATCCGTTTTGCTGCGCATCGGTGTCGCCGACAGCGGTAGGACACCGGGCTGCTGCGGCGGGGGCGGCATTTCGTGGTTGCTCACCGGCGACTCCTCGTGGTCCCGCCAGGCTACCGCCGCTGAGATGAAGCGGATCGAACTCGCGCAGTGAGTAGTTACTGGCCGCGGCTGGCGGGATCCACCCTTGCCCACCGGAGCAGGTCGGTCATCGTGAACGTGCGGGCAGTCTTGCTCGGCAGGGATGGCCGGAACCTGGTGTTGAGGTAGGAGGACTTGTCGAGCTGAAGCATTCCGATGATCGTCTCGGCGACGATCCGGCCACCAAGCGGGCCGAGCCGCACGCCGTTGGTGAAGACACTGGCCTCGCGCAGGACGTAGTACCACAGCGGCGTGCTGGCATCGAGGCCGAGACCGTACTCGCGTAACTCGGGGAAATGGCTCGACCCGAGGATCGGTGCCCCGGTGGACGCGGCGATGCGCTGGCCGGACGGCAGCGACCAGGTGAGGTGGCGCAGTAGGTTTCGCTGCGGCAGCGACGTCGGCGCGTCGCGGCTGGCGATGGCCGTGAGCGGGAGCTGGAACAGCGGTGTGGAGATGCTCGTGTCGATCAGCTTGTTCGGTCGCACGTGCTGGGTCTGGTCGCCGCCGAAGTCGAAGAACGTCTGCCAGCCGATGAACCGCCGTGATGAGCGCGCCCCACCGCGCATGTCGATCGGGTCGGCCTGGCCTTCAGCGGCCGGATCGAAGATGAGACCGAAGAAGGCCGGCGCGCCTGTCGAGGGATCGCCGCGGGGGCCTCCTTTGAGGTTCGCCCGGTACGACGGGCGGACCAGGCTGTGCCCGAACCGGTAGGCGCCGGTCTGGAATTCGACCGGCATGGTCGGGTTGCTGAACCGGTACCAGCGCCGGCCGTTGCGCAGGATGTCCTGCACCATCGCCCGCCCGACGATCTGCGGAAGGAACTCGTTCGCCACGATCCACTGCCAGTGATGCATGATCGTGCGCCGGGCGTGGACGAAGGGGTCGCCTGGCAGGTTGTCCTTACGCCGGAGGTTGACGGTCCGGTTGTGTGCCAGCAGGAACGCCGCGTGCAGACCGGCGATCATGAGGTTCTCGTCGTTGCGTGGGTCCGCGATGATCGCGGTCATGTCGGGGTTACGTGGCAGGTCTTCGAACAGCCCGCCGTCGCCGAACCGGAGCGTGGCACGGTCTGAAACTCGGTAAAGCTGCGGGCTGACCGACGGTCCGCCGCCGTACACCGAGTCGAGATCGAGTCTCGGGACGCGCGTATTGGGCGTCTGTGCGGGGTCGGTGACTACGCCCAGCCGCGACGTGTTGTCGAACGTGACATCGTGGTCGAGGAACTGCCCCACAAATGTCGTGCCCGCGGTCATGTTGCTGACGTCCTGATCGGCGTTGTCCGGGCTGAGTTCCGGGTTGGTGATCAGCCGGACCGGGCCCTCGCTCAGGGGGTCTTTGGCGTCCAGCAGCCCGCCAGGCTTACCGATGTCCATCATTGCGTTCTGGACGGCCGTGGACTGCGGGTCGGCGAATGCCGGCAGCTGGAACATCCGGCTGAACCGCGGATCCGGGGCCGAGGTCGGAACCGGTCCTTCGACCATCTCGGCGAGTGCTTCGACGTTATCCAGTGCGAGCACGCCGGCCACACCGGCGCCGAGTCCCGCCAGGAATCGACGCCTGCCGATTCCCGTTCGTTGGACGGCCGGTTCGTAACCTGATCTCGTCATGCGTTCCTCCGGAACTGTCAGCTGTTGATCATTGCGGGTCGGCAGCTCCGGTCGGTGGGCGAACAGATGTCCACATGAGCAGAAGTGTGACGCCGGTGGCAGTTCCCACTGTTGGAGCCGCCGCGTCGACCGGCCGCCTGCCCGGCATAACTGCTTCGAAAATGCTTCACGCTTCGATTAATTCGGGCATACTTGCTGCACTATGGGCAGCAGGCAGGAGCGCCGCAAGGGACGCGCGGGTTAACGTTGGGCAAATGGTCGAAAACGGCTGCGTCGAGCGATGGTGCAACTACTGGAAACTGACTCCATCTAGCATCATGCCAGTGTTGTTAATCATACTGTGATAAGGAATGCTCTCCAGGAGCCTGATGCCCTGCTCCGGAAGTAGAACCTTTTCACCGGCCGCTGGCGCAATGTGCCTGCGCCAGCACGGCCAGCCCCCGTAGGGTCATGGTGTAACCACCATGCGATCGCGAGAGGGTGCGAGATGTCCAGCCACAACAATCCCCGCATCGACACCCTCGCCGTCCATGCGGGCGAGCGCCGGCCAGGGCCCGACGGTTCGGTGGTTTTCCCGATCTACCAGGGCACGGTGTACGCGGTCGAGCCGGGCACGGACTACCACGACATCCGATATATCAGGCTGAACTCGACACCCTCGCAGGTCTACCTGCACGACAAGCTGGCCGCCCTGGAGGGCGGTGAGGCTGCTCTCGCGACCTCATCAGGAATGGCAGCGGTAACCACGATCTTGCTCAGTCTGCTGCGTGCCGGCGATCATCTTCTGGCCAGCGACTGCCTCTACGGCGGCACCCACGACTTCCTCACCCACCACGCCGAAGACCTTGGATGGAGTTACACACTCGTCGATCCGGGCCGTCCCGAAACATGGGAGACTGCCCGAACTGCCCATACCCGAGCGTTCCTGGTGGAGACGATCACCAACCCACTGATGCGGGTTGGGCGGCTGCGTGAGGTGGGCGCCTTCGCTCGTCAACACGGGCTGACCACGGTGATCGACAACACCTTCGCCAGCCCGGTGAACTTTCGGCCCCTCACCATCGGCTTCGATCTCTGTTTCCACAGCGCCACCAAGTATTTGAACGGTCACTCCGATATCGTGGCCGGCAGCGTCGCCGGTAGCGCCGAGTTGGTCAACCGCGTGCGCCGGACACTCAATCACTACGGTGGCAGCCTGGATCCGCACGCCGGATTTCTTTTTGCCCGCGGTCTCAAGACTCTGGCGCTGCGAGTACGCGCGAGCAATGACAACGCCCTGACGCTGGCCCGGTTCTTGTCCGAGCATTCCAAGATCGTCGAGGTAAGCTACCCGGGCCTGCCCTCCCATCCTGATCACGCCCACGCAGCAGAGCTGTTGTCCGGCTTCGGTGGGATGCTGAGCTTCCGGCTGGTCGGCGGTACGGAGGCCGCGGAGGGCTTGTTCGACGCGCTGCGGCTGCCGTATGTCGCGCCGAGCCTCGGTGGGGTGGAGACATTGATCACCCGGCCGGCCACCACGTCCCACGGGGGGATGAGCCCTGATGATCGCGAACGGATCGGCATCACCGACGACCTGGTCCGGGTGAGCTGCGGCGTCGAGGCCTCCGCGGACCTCATCGCCGATTTCGACCAGGCCCTGGCCAAGGTCTGACCCAGTCGACCTGAGTTCGGGTGCAGTGCGCCGCATCCACCCGTGCCCGGTCGAGTCGCGATAGCAGTCTGAGCGTGTGGTGTTCGAGCGCTGGGGGCGGGCCCGGGGCGGCGACTGCGCCCGGCCCCGCCCACAGCTCATGATCACGATGGCATCGTGCCAACGACGAAGAAGGTTGCTCCGTGTGGGTCGGTGATCCCTGCCATCCGTCCGTACGGCGTGTCGAACGGCTCGGCCAGGATGCTGCCACCAGCCGCGCGGGCGCTGGCCGCCGCGGCATCGGCGTCGGGCACCAGGAAGTAGGCCAGCCAATGCGCCGGGGTGCCTTCCGGCACGCCCATCATCCCACCGATGCCGCCGACCGGCTCGCCGTCCCTAGCCGCGTCGAAGTGGATGGTCGTGTAGTCAGGCGGCCCGCCATCGATGGGCTTGTAGCGGTAGCCGAAGACCGAGGCGTAGAACGTTCGGCCGGCCTCCGGGTCGGGCACCCGCACATCGGTCCAGACCAGCGACCCCGGCTCGGCGTAGACCTGGACACCGTTCATTCCGGCGGTCTGCCACACGCCGAAGGCCGCACCCAGCGGGTCCTGCGCTATGCACATTCGTCCGTTGCCGGGGATGTCGAACGGCTCGACCAGCACCGTGCCGCCGTTCTCATCGATCAGTTTCGCGGTACCGTCGGCGTCGTCGCTAGCCACGTAGACGGTCCAGGCCGAGGTCTGACTCTCACTCTGTAGCGGACCAATGGCAGCCGCGGCGCGGCCCCCGACCTGGCAGATCTGGTAATGGCCGAACTCCTCTCCGCTGTCGAAGAAAGACCAGCCGAAGACCGCGCCGTAGAACTCCTTGGCGGCGGCGAGGTCGGGTACCGACAGATCGACCCAGCAGGGCGTGCCGGTGGGCCATGGGTCAGTCCGGGTGGGCATGGTGAACCTCCACGTCGGGGATCGGACACCCACCAGCAAAGCACCGACCACCGACAAAACCAGAAGTTCGACGAATCCACTCGGCACCGACCACCGCTGCGCCCCGCGGCATCCTGCACGCAGATCCACGTTGACATCCCGGTGCCGGCGTGGCGTCGGCGGCCTGGACACGGCAATCAGTGCTAAGCGCTGGACCCTGCCCATGGGCGCCTCGCACGGATTCAACCATCTTCGCCCCAGGAGAACGGTACGAGTTCGCGAGCTAGCGCGCGGTTCGACACTTTGTGCTACGTGAGCATTTGTAACGAACACATGCCTTGGTCGCACTCGGGTCGACGCAAGCATTGAAGGAGGAATCGGCAACGTTGGTTTCGAGGGCCTTTTGTGACGATGTATGCACAGGGTTCCTTCGCGCATCCTCAACAAGAGCATGCCACGCGGATCGGGCAATGGATCCGCTCGCGGTATTCCTGCCTGCCATGCGCGTCGAGAAGGCGTGGCACACACGTCATCTTGTCAATGGCCGATCACAGGGCGCTAAAAGGCGCTGATCGACAGCATATGCCATTGGAAACACACTGGGAAGGGATCATGGGCAATCCCAACTATAAGCAAAGTAAATGGCGGGGACTCACTTCTAGTGGTAAAACCACCAAAGCTGCCGTTGAGCGACACCAGCGGAAAGGCGGCTGTACCTGCAAATCTGTCAGCCAGGATAATCACTACTCTTCCGGGCATACTACTGCGATTCATTCAACGCGCGAATCAAGTAGATCATCGTTCTCGAATCACCCCGTCTGTTTGGGCCCGCATCGAGCGGCTGCGTCAGTGCCGTTGGGACCGATAATCGCCGCCACCGACGAGGGCGCAACCATCAGGTTGCGCCCTCGTTGCGCTTGTGCGCGGCGTCAGTTCAGTAGCTGGGTCTGTACCGCCGCGTACTCAGCCATATCTTCGCTGGTCAGCGATTCACGCGACGTCGACCGTAGGCACCGGCGGCCAGCGCAATCCCGACGGCGGCGATCGCAACCTGCATCACGATCTCGATCCAGTCGATGCCGGGTGTGACAGCCACCCCGAGGTACTGGGCGATCAAGGTGCCCAGTAAGGCGCCGATGGCGCCGATGACAATGGTGAGCCAGATGGGGATGGCCTGCTTGCCCGGCAAGACCAGGCGGGCCAGCGCACCGATGATCAAGCCGACGATGATGGCGGTAAAAATGCCGGTGACTGTCATGCTCTCCTCCGTCCGGTAAAGGCATGAGGGCTGTGCCACATGTCTCATTCATCCCGTACCCCCTCAAGCCCCACATCACACCTCGTCGCGCCTAGCCCGCCGGAGGCAGCAGGTGCTCTTATTGCGATCCGGAGATCGCCACGGCGACTCCGGCTACCTGGTGGCCAGACTGCGCGCCGTGTGGCGGATGCGCTTGCCGTCGAGCCGCTTGCTCAAGGCGGTGGCTGGGATGAGCTGATCCTCGACACGCAGCCACGAATCGCGACCGTCGGCGTAGCCGAGTTCATAGGTGACCTGCCCCAGCCAGACACCCTCGGCGGTGCGCCACCACCGATATAGCTCACCACGGACTCGCCCGGTCCAGTCCAGCCCATCCCCCACGGTGCGCCGCCGGCTATCACCGGGACGCGGGTACAACAGTTCCAGATGAACCCAGACCGGTGTCGTCGGCACCACTGGCCCTCGCCGGGGTATGTCGAACTTCATCGGACCAAGGGCCACGGCGTACTCCCGCACAGCGGTCGAGGGATTCGATCCTGGACGCGGGGGAGCGCGTACTGCCTCAGGATAAGCGGATGGTCTCGCCGTGGACAGGTGCGAGTCACGGCGAGACGAGGGAGTAAGTCTGATAGATGAGGATCACGCACTGTGCGGAACAATTACTGTCAGGATACAGGCAGGCGTGTTCTTGACAGGTCTTGTACAAGGGGTCAAAGCTGATCAGTAACCGGGTAGGGGGACGAATGCGATTTGATATCGGACGGACTGATCGTCAGTGGGCGAAGTCCAGACGCTGACCCTGGGACTTATCGTCGGGGTCGCTATCTTTCTTGGGCTACCGCTGGGCCGGCTGCGGAGCCCCCGTCACAGTCGCACGATGCCGGGCACGCGAGTGCTTCTCAACGCCATCGCGCTCGGCATTCTGATCTTCATAGTGTGGGACTTGCTCACCCGTGCTTGGGGAATGATCAGCGCCACGCTGGGCAATGTGCAGGATGGTTCCGGCGGGATGGGTCCCGTCCTCGGGCTCGGCGCCCTGTGCTTTGCCGGGCTGGGCGTGGGTTTGTTGAGTTTGGCCGCCTACGATCGCTGGCTTACCGGAGATAGCGAGGAGCCCATTTTCCTGGGTCCTGGCGCGATGGCTGCCGACGAGCTGGCCGTGCGTGCCAGTCGATCCTGGACGGTAGGGCACCGGCTCGCGTTGCTGACGGCAGTGGGGATCGGCTTACACAACTTCAGTGAAGGCCTCGCGGTTGGGAGCAGCGCGGCCCAAGGCGAGATCGCGCTGGCTGCCCTGCTGGTGACCGGGTTCACCCTGCAAAATGCGGCCGAGGGATTCGGGATCGTGGCCCCGCTCGCCGCTGACGACGAGCGGGCTGAGTGGCGATTCCTGCTGCTGCTGGGCCTTATCGGCGGTGCCCCCACCGTGCTGGGAACTGCGGTCGGTCACGAGTTGACCAACGACGCGGTAAGCATGGTTTTCTTGACCTTGGCTGCCGGCTCGATCCTCTACGTGATCATCCACCTCGTCGCGATCGCCCTCGCGGGCAGCCATCGGCACCTGCTTTATTGGGGCGTGTGGGCGGGGCTGGTCGCCGGCTTCGTCATCGACATGTTGCTCACTGCCGCCGGCGCCTAGCCTCGGGGAAGTGACCAAGCTCACCGCCGCCGAGGTCGACGGCGAACGGCCG
>DASVWA010000112.1:0-1668 GCA_036389855.1 Pseudonocardiaceae bacterium | reverse complement strand
TGGCCAGCGCGGTCAGCGGCGCGTAGAGCCGGGTGAGCAGCAGGGCGAGCGCCACCACCGCGCCCGGCTCCAGCTGCCCCCGTAGCGCGTAGAACCCGCCGAGCCCGTAGACGACGGCCAGCGCCAGCGCCGAGACCAGCGTCAAGGCGGTGACGAACACCGACTGCACCATCGCGGTGCGCACACCGATATCGCGCACCCGCCTGGCTCGGGCGGCGAACTCCGCCGATTCCCGCGCCGGTCGCCCGAAGAGCTTCACCAGCGTCGCGCCGGGCGCTGAGAACCGCTCAGTCATCTGGGTGCTCATCATCGCGTTGTGATTGGCCGACTCGCGCTCCAGCCGGGCCAGCCGGGTGCCCATCCGTCGAGCCGGTAACACGAATACCGGCAGCAGCAACAGCGCGAGCAGGGTGATCTGCCAGGAGATTCCGATCATCACCACCAGCGTCAGCGCCAGCGTCACCACGTTGCTGACCACCCCGGACAGCGTGTCACTGAACGCCCGCTGGGCGCCGATTACGTCGTTGTTCAACCGGCTGACCAGCGCGCCGGTGCGGGTGCGGGTGAAAAAGGCGATCGGCATGCGCTGCACGTGATCGAACACGGTGGTGCGCAGATCAAGGATCAGTCCTTCGCCAATGCGCGCTGACAGCCACCGTGTCACCAGGCCGAGGCCAGCCTCGGCTACTGCGATGACGGCGATGAATGATGCAAGCCCGATCACGACGTCAGACGCTGTGCCCTGCACGATCGCATCGACGACCCGACCGGCGAGCACCGGTGTCGCGACCGCCAGGACTGCCGTTGTGACGCTGAGGAGGAGGAAGCGGCCCAGTTGTGCACGGTGCGGCCGGGCGAACCAGGTGATTCGCCGCAGCGTGGCCTTGGAGAACGGGCGCTGCTCCTGCTGCGCATGCATCGCGTTGTACATGGACATCCACGCAGTGACTTCCATGTCCATCGCACACCACCGGGTCCTCGAAGGGCCATGAGATCCCGGCGTCCCACCGGCGACCAGTGCGAAGCCTCAAAGCTCAACTAATCTTAAGGTCAAGTCGCCTTCGGCAGCGGTCGGTGACCGGTCCGGGTCGCCCTACGGGAGCGGGGCTTGAGCGGCTGCACGCGTTGGCAGTGGTCGAGGATCCGGCGGACCGGCTGCGGCGCTTCCTCGTGGATGAGGCGTGGCCCCAGGTCCCCCGAAACGGTCCCATGCACGGCCGCACACTGGCCCGTTGCTGTCGAGGCCTTCGCCCGCTACGGCAAGGGGCGACATCGGGCCGCATTGAACTTCGGGGACTGCCTGACCTACGCGACCTGCCGGCTTGCGGGGCGCCCACTGCTGTGTACCGGAGACGACTTTCCGCGGACGGATCTCGCTGTGCTGCCTGCACCACGCCGAGGAGCACGCCCGTCGACCTATCCTTGCTGGGGTCCGCGAGTGCGAGGAGCCTTGTGAACGAGGTCTGGCTGGGTGACATCCGGCTGCGCAACCGGCTGGTCACGTCGTCCAGCCTGCTTGGCTATGGTGCTGCCGACCCTGGTCTGGTGCCCTACGGGATGAGCCCGATCTCCCGGTTCGTGCCGCTGGAGCGTTTCGGTGCAGTCACGACCCGCACGCTGACGGTGCAGCCCCGCGACGGGCATTTCACCAACCGCACCGACTGGCCG
>DASVWA010000111.1:0-2101 GCA_036389855.1 Pseudonocardiaceae bacterium | reverse complement strand
CGGGACAACCTCGCGGTGCTGCGAACCTTCTCCAAGGCCTACGGGTTGGCCGGCCTGCGGGTGGGGTATTGCGTAGCGCCGGAGCCGATCATCACTGCGCTGCGCAAGGTGTACGTGCCCTTCAGCGTCAACTCACTGGCCCAAGTTGCCGCACTGGCCAGCCTCGACGTCGCCGACGAGCTGCTGGCCCGTTGCCAGCGGATCGCCGCCGAACGCGACCGGGTGCAAGCCGAGCTGATCGCGATGGGCTACCCCGTGCCGGACTCGCAAGCCAACTTCGTCTGGCTGCCGCTGGGAGAGCACACCGTCGCCTTCGACGAGCACTGCCTGGATCACAAAGTCGTGGTACGCGGGTTCCCCGGCGCCGGCGTTCGAGTCACGGTAAGCGATCCGACCGAGAATGAGGCGTTCCTCGCCGCGGCCAGCAGCTTCCGGTCATGACGGACGTCGAGCCCGCCGAGGTGGGGCTGGACGCCGCGCGGCTGCGCCGGATCGACGAGCACTTTGCCCGCTACGTCGACGACGGGCGACTGCCGGGCTGGCTGGTGCTGGTCAGCCGGAGCGGGCGGATCGCGCACCTGTCGACTTACGGGCAACGTGACATCGAAGCCGGGTTGCCGGTGCAGCCGGACACCCTGTTCCGGATCTACTCGATGACCAAACCGGTCACATCTGTGGCCGCGATGATGCTCTATGAGCAGGGCGCGTTTCAGTTGACCGACCCGATCAGCCAGTACCTCCCCGAGTTCGCCGACATGCACGTCTTCGTCAAGGGCACCGCCGCCAAGCCGGTCACGGTGCCCGCGACCGAGCCGATCCGGGTCTGGCACCTGCTCACCCACACAGCTGGCTTGACCTACGGGTTCCACCACGTCAACCCGGTGGATGCGATGTACCGGGCAGCCGGGTTTGAGTTCTCCGCGTCGCCCGGAAAGGATCTCGCGGCGTCGTGTGCGGTGTGGGCCACGCTGCCACTGCTGTTCCAGCCGGGCACCGAATGGAATTACTCGATCTCCACCGATGTGCTGGGCCGGCTGGTCGAGGTGGTTGGCGGCAAGCCGCTGGACGACTTCTTCGCGGAGCGGATCTTCCAGCCGCTGGCGATGACCGACACCGGCTTCTGGGTGGACGGATCCCACGCCGGCCGGCTCGCCGCGCTCTACACCCCACAACCCGGTACCGGCCGGGCCATGCGGTTGGACGCGTACGGCAACATCGCCCTGCGCAGGCCGCAGACGCTGTCCGGCGGCGATGGCCTGGTGTCCTCGGCTCACGACTATCACCGCTTCGCGCGCATGCTGGCCTGCGGCGGGGAGCTGGACGGGGTACGGCTGCTCGGGCCTCGCACGGTGCGCTACATGATCCGCAACCACCTTCCCGGCGGCGCCGACCTCGAGACATTCGGGCGCCCGTTGTTCGCCGAGGCCGGGTCCGAGGGCGTCGGATTCGGGCTCGGTTTCGCGGTGGTGCAGGACCCGGTCGCCTACCGCACGCTCACCAGCGTCGGGGAGTTCAACTGGGGTGGGATGGCCAGCACCGCATTCTGGGTGGACCCGGTGGAGGACCTGGTCGTGCTGTTCCTCACCCAGCTGGTGCCGTCCTCGGTCTACCCGATCCGCACCCAGCTGCGTCAGCTCGTCAACCAGGCACTGGTGGACTGATCGGTGGCGTAAATCACGAATAGTGACGGATTCACTCCTTAGAGTTGGTAACGAGTCTGGTCCACGCAGCGAAACCCTAGTGATGGGTACTTGCGGTAACCGGCACGGGGTTGTAGCGGCAGCTGTTCGACTCGCTCCAGGGGGGGCTTCTGTGTTCGTGCCTGCGCAGTCGTACGGTTCCTTCGCACCGCCGAGACCGTCGCGCTCGATGAACGGCCTTCGTCCTCATCCGGGGGGCATCGCACGCGCCGTACTCAGCCTGCTGACCACGATCGGATTCATGATGTTCGCCGCCTGGATAATCTTTGCCGGGGTGGCCATCGGTGGTGGCCCCACACACCAGATCGCCGCCACGCCTCCGGTGCGTGCGCTGCCCGCGGAACCGACCCCACCGGGCTCCACATTGGCCTTCGATCAGGTCTGGACCTCCAGCGATGGCA
>DASVWA010000110.1:0-7284 GCA_036389855.1 Pseudonocardiaceae bacterium | reverse complement strand
CAAGGTCACGGTCAACCGGGCCCGCCGGATCGAGCGCTTCCTGAGCCAGAATATGTACTCGGCTGAGCAGTTCACCGGTCAGGAGGGCTCGACAGTGCCGCTGAAGGAGACCATCGAGGCCTTCGACAAGCTCAGTAAGGGTGAGTTCGACCACATGCCCGAGCAGGCTTTCTACCTCTGTGGTGGCCTGGAGGATCTGGAGGCGAAGTACCAGCAGCTGTCCAAGAGCTGACCGTTAGACTCTGCACGGTGCGGGCGAAGGTTTGCGCCCGAGGGCGATACGGAGTGTGCAACAACAGCGCAGGGAGACATGCGTGGCTGAGATGTCCGTCGAGTTTGTCGCGGTGGAACGCAAGGTGTGGTCCGGGAACGCGACCTCGCTTTTCGCCGAGACCACCGAAGGCGAGCTGGGTGTCCTGCCCGGGCACACGCCGTTACTCGGCGAGCTCGTTGAGGGCGGGATCGTCAAGGTCACCACGACCGACGGCGACACCGTGACGGCAGCCGTCTTCGGTGGGTTTCTATCGGTCACCGGGGAGAAGGTCAGCGTCCTGGCCGAGGCGGCCGAGCTCGCCGAGGAGATCGACCCGCAGGCCGCGAGAGATGCCCTGGCGCAGGTCGACGCGGAGGATGACAAGGACCGGGTCGACTCGATACGGGCCAGGGCCACGGCCCGCCTCAAGGCCGCCGGCGAGAACGTTTGAGAATTTTCAGGTTCACGGCAGGCCGCCATGGGGGTAGGGGAGATCGTCTGGCTGGTCCTGTTGACCGGCGCGTTGATCATCGCTGCGTTGGCCTTTCGACGGCTCCGGCTGGTGCGTCAGGGCGGGATTGATGTCGCGCTGCGCTGGCAGCCGAATGACACTGGCCGCGGATGGCATCAGGGGGTGGGCCGCTATCAGGGCGACGATTTTGCCTGGTTTCGCGTCTCCAGCCTGAGATCGGGCCCCGATCGGGTGCTCGACCGGGAGCAGCTGAAGGTCGTGGCGCGTCGCAGTCCGACGCTGCCGGAGAGCTACGCGATGCCCAGCGGATCGGTCGTCCTACGCTGCCGCACCGACGTGGATGAGCTGGAACTTGCAATGCGGGCAGACACCCTCACCGGGTTCCTGTCCTGGCTGGAATCGGCCCCCCCGCGGTCGCGGGGGGGCTCGTGAGTGCCGTAACAGTGCTCTCACACTGTTACGCACTCACGAGGTCTTGTGGCCCCCGCCAGGGGACCACAAGACCTCCCCGTCCGGGTTGGCGACCCGGCACAGGATGAACAGCAGATCGGAGAGCCGGTTGAGATAGCGCGCGGTTAGCGCATTAGTGCGCTCGTCGTCGACTGCCAGCAGCGCCCACGTGCTGCGCTCGGCCCGCCGGGTGACTACCCGGGCGGTATGCAGCAACGCCGCCCCAGGGGTGCCTCCGGGCAGGATGAACGAGTCCAGCTTCGGCAGCGGTGCGTTGAACTCGTCACACCAGCCTTCGAGCCGCGTGACGTAACTCTCGTCGATCCGCAGTGGAGGGTGCTGGGGATATTTGGTGATGGGCGTGCACAAGTCGGCACCTACGTCGAACAGATCGTTCTGCACCTGGCGTAGCACTGTGACCAGGTCTTGCTCCAGAGACCCCAATGCCAGCGCGACACCGAGCGCGCAGTTGGCCTCGTCCACGTCGGCGTAGGCGACCAGCCGTGGGTCGGTCTTGGGCACTCGGGTGAAGTCGCCCAGTCCGCTGGTTCCGTCGTCGCCGGTACGGGTGTAGATCCTGGTGAGGTGTACAGCCATGGGATGCACGCTACGGCGTGCACGCCCGCCTGAACGCACCCGCTAGCGTGCAGTCCCGTGAGCGAGCACTTCAGGATCCGTGGTGGTGCCCGGTTGACCGGCGAGGTGCAGGTCGTCGGCGCGAAGAACAGCGTGCTGAAGCTGATGGCGGCGGCGTTACTGGCTCAGGGCACGACGACGCTGACGAACTGCCCGGAGATTCTGGACGTCCCGCTGATGGCCGACGTGCTGCGCGGCCTGGGTTGCGACGTCGATGTCATCGGCTCACAAGTCGCCATCAGTGCGCCGGCTGAGCCCAAGCATGAGGCCGATTATGGCTCGGTCAGCAAGTTACGCGCCTCGGTGTGCGTGCTCGGGCCGCTGGTGGGCCGCTGCCGGCGAGCCAGGGTTGCGCTGCCCGGCGGCGACGCCATCGGCTCCCGCCCACTGGACATGCACCAAAACGGGCTTCGCAAGCTGGGTGCGCGCAGCGAGATCGAGCACGGTTGCGTGGTGGCCGAGGCTGAAGGGCTGCATGGGGCGCAGATCTGGTTGGACTTCCCCAGCGTGGGCGCCACCGAGAACATCTTGATGGCCGCGGTGCTCGCGGAGGGCACCACAGTCCTGGACAACGCGGCCCGCGAACCGGAGATCATGGATCTCTGCGTGATGCTCCAGCAGATGGGTGCCCGGATCTCCGGGGCCGGCACGTCCACGCTCACCATTGAGGGCGTGGACGTGCTGCGGCCCACCGAACACCGGGTGATCGGCGACCGCATTGTCGGCGCCACCTGGGCCTTCGCCGCCGCGATGACGCGCGGCGACGTCACGGTGCGGGGTGTCGACCCGCACCACTTGGACCTGGTGCTGGAGAAGCTGCGCCTGGCCGGCGCCCAAGTCGAGCAAGCACCGGCCGATCACGCTGGACTCGACGGTTTCCGGGTGGTGATGCCCGACCGGCCCAGCTCGGTGGACTTCGTGACGCTGCCTTACCCGGGTTTTGCTACCGACCTGCAGCCGATGGCGATTGCCCTGTCAGCCATCTCCGAAGGCACGTCGATGATCACCGAGAATGTGTTCGAGGCCCGGTTCCGGTTCGTCGAGGAAATGATCCGGCTGGGCGCCGATGCGCGCACCGATGGGCATCACGCAGTCGTCCGGGGCGTCGAGCGGCTCTCCAGCGCCCCCGTGTGGGCCTCTGACATCCGGGCCGGCGCGGGGCTGGTGCTCGCCGGGATGTGTGCCGACGGCACCACTGACGTCTGGGACGTCTTCCACATCGACCGCGGCTATCCCCGCTTCGTGGAAAATCTGACGGCGCTGGGTGCCGACATCCAACGCGTCACCGCCCCCCCAGAGCGCTGAGCCACCCGAAGCGGCAACCACCGCGCCTGATATGGAGACATATCGCAGATATTGATGTGTCAAGACCCCGATATGTCTCCATATCGGGGTAGTTGGAGGACGTTGAGGTCGCCGTTGGCGTAGTGCGTGCGGATGAGCTTCTTGTCGAACTTGCCCACCGAGGTCTTGGGTATGTCATCAAGGAACGACCAGCGCTCGGGCAGCTGCCAGGCCGGCACCGAGGCACTCAGGTGATCGCGTAGTTCCCCAGCACTGACCTGCGCATCTTTGGCGATGACCACCGTGGCCAGCGGCCGCTCCCCCCACTTGTCGTCCGGGACGGCGACCACTGCGGCTTCCACTACCTTCGGGTGGCCCATCAGTGCGTTCTCCAGGGCCACCGAGGAAATCCACTCGCCGCCGGATTTGATCACATCCTTGGCGCGGTCACTGATGGTGATGAAGCCCAGCTCGTCAAGGGTGCCGACATCCCCGGTGCGCAACCAGCCGTCGTGGAACCTGGCGGAGCCTGAATCTCCGGTGTCGGACTCGTAGTACCGTGCGGTGACCCACGGGCCGCGGACCTGGATCTCGCCGACCGACTTGCCGTCACTGGGCAGCACGATGTCGCCGTCGCCGACGATGCGACCCTCGACGCCAGCGACGAGCCGTCCCGCGCTGGCCCGGTAGCGCCACAGCTCGTCGCCTTGAGCGCCGACCGGCGGGGTGGCTACTGAGGCGACTGGGGAGGTCTCGGTCATCCCCCAGGCCTGCCTGATCTCGATGCCGAGTTCTTCGGAGAACGCCTTCATCAGTGCCAGCGGTACGGCAGAGCCGCCGCAGAGCACCCGGCGGATCGAGGACATGTCCCCGCCGTGCTCGCGCAGGTGACGCAGCACGTCACTCCAGATCGTCGGGACGGCACCGGTGATCGTGGGTCGCTCCGCCTCGATCAACTTGACCAGGTGTCCAGCTTGCAGGAAGCGGTCGGGCATGATCAAGCTGGCACCGGCCATCAGCGCTGCATAAGGCAGCCCCCAGGCGTTGGCATGGAACATTGGCACCACCGGCAGGATCCGGTCTGAGGGAATCAGCCCGGCAGTCTCGCCAGCGCACGCGCACATCGAATGCAGATAAGCCGAGCGATGGCTGTAGGCCACGCCCTTGGGATTACCAGTGGTGCCGCTCGTATAACACATTGCGGCCGCAGAGCGCTCGTCGATGTTGGACGGCCAGTCGAACTCCTCAGGCTGGGCGGACAGCAGTTCATGGTAGGAGTGCAACTCCTTGCCGGAACCATCGAGCACCGAGGTATCCACGGCGCCCACCACGATGACGTGCCGGACCGTCTTCATCTCCGGTAGCGCCCGCGCCAGCAGCGCCACCAGCGAGCCGTCCACGATCACCACGTCGTCCTGTGCGTGATTGGCGATCCAGGCGACCTGATCGGGGGCGAGTCGCAGGTTCAGGGTGTGTGCCACCGCGCCCATGGACGGGATGGCGAGGTAGGCCTCGAGGTGCTCCTGGTTGTTCCACTGGAAGGTGGCCACCCGCTGGTCGGCGGTGACGCCCAAGCCCCGCAGCGCCCCAGCCAGCTGCGCGGCACGCCGCCCCACCTCGGCGTAGCGTGCGCGGCGTGCGCCGTCACCGGTCCAGGTGATGACCTCGCTGTCACCGTGCACGGTGGCGCCATGGCGCATGATCATGCCCACGGTGAGTGGGACGTCCATCATCGTGCTGTCCACCACGTGCCCCTTCCCGCTGTCCGTTACCGGCCAGTAGTCTCGGCAGGCAGAGCTGCGGAGGTTGCCCCGATGCCCTACCCGAGCGATCGTGAGCGCGACCGGCCGTGGGTGATGCGAACATACGCCGGGCATTCGTCAGCCCAGAAGTCCAATGTGCTGTACCGGCGCAACCTCGCCAAGGGCCAGACCGGGCTGTCAGTGGCTTTCGACCTACCCACCCAGACCGGCTATGACCCCGACCACGAGCTGGCCCGCGGCGAGGTCGGCAAGGTCGGTGTGCCGATCAGTCATATCGGTGACATGCGCACCTTGTTCGACGGCATCCCGATGGCGCAGGCCAACACCTCGATGACGATCAATGCCACCGCGATGTGGCTCCTGGCGCTCTACGCGTCGGTAGCCCAGGAGCAGGGGGCGCAGCTGTCGCAACTGTCGGGCACCACGCAGAACGACATCATCAAGGAATACCTGTCGCGGGGAACCTACGTCTTCCCGCCGGGGCCGAGCCTGCGGTTGATCACTGACATGGTGGTCCACACGGTCAACCACATGCCGAGGTGGAACCCGATCAACATCTGCAGCTACCACTTGCAGGAGGCGGGCGCGACACCGGTGCAGGAGGTTGCCTACGCAATGTGCACGGCGATCGCAGTCCTGGACTCGGTGCGTGACTGCGGGCAGGTGGCGCCGCAGGACCTCGCCAAGGTCGTCGGGCGGATGTCGTTCTTCGTCAACGCCGGGGTGCGCTTCGTCGAGGAGATGTGCAAGCTGCGCGCTTTCGGGCGGTTGTGGGACGAGACCTGCCGGGATCGCTACGGCGTACTGGATCCCACGCTGCGCCGGTTCCGGTACGGCGTGCAGGTGAACTCGCTGGGATTGACCGAGTCGCAGCCGGAGAACAACGTCCAACGCATCGTGCTGGAGATGCTCGCGGTGACGCTGTCCCGCGACGCCCGGGCCCGGGCGGTGCAGCTGCCGGCATGGAACGAGGCGCTGGGCCTGCCGCGCCCGTGGGATCAGCAGTGGGCGCTGCGGATGCAGCAGGTGCTGGCCTATGAGACCGATCTGCTGGAGTACGAGGACCTGTTCGACGGTTCCCGGGTGGTTGAGGCGCGGGTCGCCGAGATCGCCGCGGGTGCTCGGGAGGAGATCGATCGGGTGCAGGGCATGGGCGGGGCGATTGCCGCCGTCGAGTCGGGATACATGAAGTCGCAACTGGTGTCGTCGCTGGCGGCGCGGCGCCGGCGGATCGAGGACGGCGATGAGGTGGTCGTCGGGGTGAACCGGTTCACCGAAACCGACCCCAGCCCGCTGCAAGCTGAGGGAGCCCGGGCCATCGAGACCATCGATCCGCAGACCGAGGCAGCGTTGATTGAGGCGATCCGGGCCTGGCGGGCTGGTAGGGATCCGGCCGCTGTGGACGATGCACTGCGGCGGCTGGTTGAGGCCGCCAAGACCAACGTCAATCTGGTCGAGGCGTCGATGACCTGCGCTCGCGCGGGTGTCACGACGGGGGAGTGGGCGGCAACGCTTCGCGAGGTGTTCGGCGAGTACCGGGCGCCAACCGGGATCGCCGCTGCGTCGTCCGCAGGCACGGCCGGTGACGCGATCGCGCGCGTGCGGGATCGGGTGCGCGCGGTGGGCGAGGAGTTAGGTGAACGGCTGCGGATGCTGGTCGGCAAGCCCGGCCTGGACGGGCACTCCAACGGTGCTGAGCAGGTGGCGGTCCGGGCCCGCGACGTCGGCTTCGAGGTGATCTACCAGGGCATCCGGCTCACTCCGGCGGAGATCGTCGCGGCTGCAGTCGCCGAGGACGTGCATGTGGTCGGGCTTTCGGTGCTCTCTGGTTCACATCTGGAGGTGGTGCCGGCCGTGGTGGACGGGTTGCGTGCGGCCGGCGCCGGTGACGTGCCGGTGGTGGTGGGTGGGATCATCCCACTGCCGGACGCCGAGTCACTCCGCGCCAGCGGCGTGGCCAAGGTATTCACGCCGAAGGACTTCGAACTCACCGAGATCATGGACCAGATCGTGGATCTGATCCGCCCGCGCTAACCGAGTGCTGACGATACGGGGTTGCGCGGGAACCTGGGTTAACGTCAGGTATGAGCTTTGCTGCGCTGCAGGTTGAGCGAGACGAGCACACGATCCGGATCACCATGAACCGTCCGGAGCGGCGCAATGCGCTGTCCGCCGACCACCTTGTCGAGCTGCGCGAGGCATTCGCAGAGGCGGGCCGGTCAGACGCCACCGGAATCGTGCTCGGCGCACAAGGCAAGGTGTTCTCTGCTGGCCACGACTTCGCCGACGTGGCATCGCGTGACCTTGCCGGGGTCACAGAGTTGCTGGCGCTGTGCACGGAGGTGATGCGCACCGTCCAGTCGGTTCCTCAGGTGGTCGTCGCCCGGGTGCACGCGTTGGCCACTGCGGCGGGCTGCCAGCTGGTG
>DASVWA010000109.1:0-11623 GCA_036389855.1 Pseudonocardiaceae bacterium | reverse complement strand
CGCGCCTTCGCTCGCAGCTGGCAGCCGGTCGGAGGGGTGGCAATCGCGCTTGAGTCGGTCTATACCATGACTGATCCACCGGTCCGGGCGCTCCGCCGGGTGGTCAAACCCATCCGTATCGGAGGCGTGGGCCTGGACCTGTCCATTATGGTTCTGCTGCTCGTAGTGTTCATACTGATGCGAGTGATAGATCCGAGAACGTAGCGGCCGCCTGGCTTGGGGCCGATCACACAGCGTGTGCATAGTCGAGGAGTGCGTGAGGTGATCCGATGCCGTTGACCCCCGCCGACGTTCACAACGTCGCGTTCAGTAAGCCGCCGATCGGCAAGCGGGGCTACAACGAGGACGAGGTGGACGCCTTCCTCGACCTGGTTGAGGCCGAGTTGGCTCGCTTGATCGAGGAAAACAACGATCTGCGCAACCAGGTTGAGGAGCTCGATCGCCAGCTCAGCGCTGCGCCGATCGACACCGGACGTAATCTTCGTCCGCTGGAGCCGCCTCGGCCGGTGATGGCCCCGGTGCCGCCGCCGATGGTCGAGCAGACCACGCCAGGTGGTGACCACCATGTCCAAGCTGCCAAGGTGCTGGGCCTGGCCCAGGAGATGGCTGACCGGTTGACCGGCGAGGCCAAGGCCGAAGCGGATGGGATGTTGGGCGAGGCCCGAACCAAGTCCGAGCAGTTGCTCTCCGATGCCAGAGCCAAGGCCGACGGCATGGTCAACGAGGCCAGAACGCGAGCCGAGACCATGCTGAGCGACGCCCGTACCAGGGCCGAAACCTTGGAACGGCAGTCCCGCGAGAAGGCTTCATCGCTGGAGCGCGACGCAGCGCGCAAGCACACCGAGATCCTCGGCACGATCAACCAGGAGAAGACCACCCTGGAGAAGAAGATCGACGAGCTGCGCACGTTCGAACGTGAATACCGGACCCGCCTCAAGACCTATCTGGAGTCGCAGCTTCGCGAGCTGGACGGGCGCGGATCTGCCGCACCGGCAGACACGGTGCGCAGCCAGCAGGGCTTCGTCACCTCCGGGTTCGGCGCGCGTGCCGAAGCCGGTAGCTGACGCGCGCCGGGAGCGCCGGGTCAGCCCGGTGAACTCACCACCACCGTTGGGCCCAGAACGCATGGGTGAGCGGTGATGCTTCGTACCGTGCTTTTGCTACTCGTGGCGGTGGGACTGCTCATTGCCGCGGTTGGCACTGGCCACCTGGCTTTGGCTTGGGTATCGGTCGCGCTCAGTGCTGTCGTCGCCGCCTTGATCGTCATGCGGTGGCGGCGGCGCCGGGACGAACCTGAGGTCGAGCCCGGTGTGCTATTGGACGACGAGACGGCCGATGCCCTGCCGGGTGACAAGCCGGGTGAGGCTGCGCGCGACGCCGCCCCGAGCGAACCATCGCCGCTGCCTGCGTCGGTGGTAGCTGCGGAGCATGGCGATCCGGTGGTGGAAGCGGCCCCGGTAGCGCCCGATAAGCGCGCTGAGGCTGGCGAGGACATCGAGGCTGGCGAGGAAGGCGAGTCCGGCGGGCCCGGTGAGGAAGACACCGATGCTGCGGATCTGTTGGTGGTTTACGAGCTGAATGACGAGGTGCTTGTTGTCGACGAGCACCCGCGTTACCACCTCACCCGCTGCACTTGGGCCGACCACGAGCGAGGCGAGCGGCTGCCGGTGCGAGAGGCCAGGGAGCTGGGTTTCACACCGTGTGACCGGTGCCGGCCGGATGCTGCACTAGCTCGCCGGCACCGGGCCGCGAGCGCGGCCACGGGCAGAAGCTGAGGTCAGCCGGGCACAGCTCGCTGATGCAGCCGGGTAGGATGGTCTTAAAGGCACCGATCCGGCCATCACCGGGGAGCCTCCGGAAGAACGAGACAAGTCCACGTATCAGATGACCGGTGGATGAGCCTCCAGTAGAACCGGACGGGTCCGGCCCGTCATCGCCGGCTCAATGAGTGGCCGTCTACCAGCCCAGGCGGCAAGCGGGGTGGTACCGCGGTCCGTGGCGTGAGCTGCGGGTCGTCCCCAATGCAGCGAGCAGAACACCACTGCACTGGAACGACCGGCAATATCACTGCCCTGAGGAGCGCATGCCACCATGGCCTACCCAAAGGTTGCCGCGGGTGCCACAGAGCCCGTCTCGGCCCAGCCTTCTTTTCCCGCCGTCGAGCTCGCCGTGCTGCGGTACTGGCAGGCCGACCACACCTTCGCGGCGTCAGTGGCGGCTCGCCCGGCCGGGGACAACGGTGCGGGTGAATTCGTCTTTTATGACGGCCCCCCCTTCGCCAACGGTCTACCGCATTACGGGCACCTGCTCACCGGCTACGTCAAGGACGTGGTGCCGCGCTACCAGACCATGCGCGGCCGCCGGGTCGAGCGCCGGTTCGGCTGGGACTGCCACGGGTTGCCCGCGGAGGTGGAGGCGGAACGGCAACTCGGCATCACGCACAAGTCCGAGATCGAACAGATGGGCGTGGCCGATTTCAACGCCGCCTGCCGCGCCTCGGTGCTGCGCTACACCCGGGAGTGGCGCGATTATGTCACCCGCCAAGCCCGCTGGGTGGACTTCGACAACGACTACAAGACTCTCGACCTGAATTACATGGAAAGCGTCCTGTGGGCGTTCAAGACGCTCTGGGACAAGGGGTTGATCTACCAGGGTTTCCGGGTGCTGTGGTACTGCTGGCGCTGCGAGACACCGCTGTCCAACACCGAGACGAGGATGGACGATGTCTACCGCACTCGGCAGGACCCGGCGGTCACCGTCGGGCTGCGGCTCGATAGTGGTGAACTGGCGCTGATCTGGACCACCACGCCGTGGACCTTGCCGTCCAACCTGGCGGTGGCGGTGAATCCTGGTCTGGAGTACGTCACCGTCGAGGTAGGTGGCGAGCGCTACCTGCTCGCCGAGGACCGGCTGCCGGTCTACGCCCGGGAGCTCGGCGAGGCGCCGCGGGTGGTGGCCCGGTACCGGGGGTCAGAGCTGCTCGGCCGCCGCTACACCCCACCGTTTGACTTCTTCGCCGGCCGCGCCAACGCCCACCGGCTGCTCGCTGCCGATTACGTGACCACCGATGAGGGCACCGGTCTGGTACACCTCGCTCCCGCCTTCGGCGAAGAGGACAAGGCCGTCACCGATGCTGCGGGTATCGAGGCGGTGGTTCCGGTTGACTCGGCCGGGCAGTTCACCGCCGAGGTGCCTCCGTATGCCGGGATGCAGGTCTTCGACGCCAACCGGGCGATCATCCGAGATCTGCGCGACGGCGCCCGCCACGTCAACGGCGTGCTGCTGCGTCAAGACACCTACGAGCACCCCTACCCGCACTGCTGGCGCTGCAACACCCCACTGATCCAGCGTGCGGTGTCGTCCTGGTTCGTCGAGGTGACCAGGTTTCGGGATCGGATGGTGGCGCTGAACCGCGAGATCACCTGGGTCCCGGACAATGTCGGAGATCGGCAATTCGGCACCTGGCTGGAGGGCGCCCGGGACTGGAACATCTCCCGCAACCGATACTGGGGTTCCCCGTTGCCGGTCTGGATCTCCGACGATCCCGCTTACCCACGGGTGGACGTCTACGGATCCCTCGATGAGCTGGAACGCGACTTCGGGGTGCGTCCGGTGGACTTACACCGCCCGTTCGTTGATCAGCTGACCCGGCCTAACCCGGACGATCCCACTGGGCGCTCCACCATGCGCCGGGTGCCGGAGGTGCTGGACTGCTGGTTCGAGTCCGGCGCGATGCCCTTCGCGCAGGTGCACTATCCGTTTGACAATGTCGACTGGTTCGAACACCACTATCCGGGCGATTTCATCGTCGAGTACAACGGTCAGACCCGGGGGTGGTTTTACACGCTGCACGTGCTGGCCACGGCATTGTTTGACCGGCCGGCGTTTCGCACCTGCCTGGCGCACGGCATCGTGCTCGGTGACGACGGGCTCAAGATGTCCAAGTCCAAGGGCAACTATCCCGAGGTCACGGAGGTGTTCAACCGGGACGGCTCGGACGCGATGCGCTGGTTTCTGATGGCCTCACCGATCCTGCGGGGCGGCAATCTGGTGGTCACCGAGCAGGGCATCCGGGAGGCCGTGCGCCAGGCGCTGCTGCCCTTGTGGAATTCCTGGTATTTCCTGTCGCTGTATGCCAACGCCGCGGACACCGAAGGCCGGTGGCGAACCGACAGCCCGGATTTGTTGGACCGGTATGTGCTCGCCAAGCTGCACGACCTGGCCGTTGATGTCACGGCCCGGATGGACCGCTATGACATCGCCGGCGCCTGCGACAGCGTGCGCGGGTTCTGTGAGGTGCTCACCAACTGGTACGTGCGCCGATCCCGGGACCGGTTTTGGGCTGGTCAGCCCGAGGCGATCGATACCTTGCACACCGTGCTCGAGGTAGCGTGCCGGATCGCGGCTCCGTTGCTGCCGCTGACCACCGAGGCGATGTGGCGTGGGCTGACCGGGCAGCGCTCAGTACATCTCACCGACTGGCCCGATCCCGCGGAACTGCCAGCGGATCGAAATCTCGTCACTGCGATGGACCGGGTCCGCCAGGTGGTGTCCGCCGCGCTGTCGGTGCGCAAGGCGCGGGGCCTCCGCGTCCGCCAGCCGCTGTCCACGCTGACGGTCGCGGCTGGCGATGCTGCCGCGCTTGCACCGTTCACCGACCTGATCCGCGATGAGGTGAACGTCCGGTCGGTCACGCTCACCGAGGACGTCGCCGCGCATGGCCGCTTCGAGCTCACCGTCAACGCGCGGGCCTGCGGGCCCCGGCTGGGCGGCGACACCCAGAAGGTGATCCGCGCGGTCAAGGCAGGGGACTGGGAACGAGGCCCGGACGGGACCGTGACGGCGGGCGGGATCCCGTTGCTGGACGGGGAGTACACCGAGCGGCTGGTTGCCGCCGATACCGGCGAGTCCGCCGCGTTGCCGGCCGGCTCCGGGTTGGTGGTACTGGACACAGTGGTCACCACGGACCTGGTTCCCGAGGGGATTGCCCGGGACCTGGTGCGCGTCGTGCAGCAGGCCCGCAAGCAGGCCGGACTGGACGTGACCGACCGGATCGTGCTGACCGTCGACGCCCCGGAGGCGGTGCTCGTGGCAGCCCGAGAGTACGAGAAGTTCATCGCGGGCGAGGTCCTGGCCCGCTGGATCGACTACGGCCCCCTGACCGCCGGCTTCCCCGGCATCGTCGGTGACGGGTTGAGCGTGCGGGTCGCCGTCGACCTCGTGAGTGGGTAACAGTGTTACAGCACCCAAACCCACTCACGAGCGGCCCCGCCGCTGTCCGCTGGCGCGAGTTGCTGCAGGGCCGCGCGATTCCGGCCGAGATTTTGGCTGCAGCGCCCAAGGACCCGAGCCGGCACGATCCGGCCCGCTTCATGCCGCCTGCGACACCGGAGGAGACCCCGTCACGCCGTGCCGCGTTGCAGCTGGTCGGTCCCGACGTGGCAACCGTGCTCGACGTCGGGTGCGGTGCTGGTGCCGCCGGACTCGCGCTGGTACCCAAGGTGTCGCACCTCACCGGGGTGGATCACGCCGACGACATGCTGCGCGCGTTCGAGCGGGCCTGCACTGAGCGGGGAGTAGCGCACCGCAGCGTGCATGGTCCATGGCCGCAGGTCGCTGCGCAGGCGGGTGTCGCCGATGTCGTGGTCAGCCATCACGTGGGATACAACACCCTCGATTTAGGGCCGTTCGTCGCCGCATTGGGTGCCGCCGCACGGCGCGGGGTCGTCATCGAGTTACACGCTGTGCATCCGGGTGCCTGGCTGGACCCGTTGTGGGCGCATTTTCACGGGTTGCACCGGCCACCACCCGCCACCGTGGACGACGTGCTGGCCGTGCTTGCCGAAGTGGGGATACACCCCAAGGCCCAGCGCTGGACCCGGCCCGCCCAGCTGCGCGATCTCGAGGCGGAGATCACCTTCTCGCTGCGCAGGCTATGCCTGCCGGTGCAGCGCCGGGACGAGGTCGCCGAGGCGGTGGCGAGATTGGGGCCACGCCACCGCAATCTGGTCACGCTCTTCTGGTCCGATTGACCTGCGAGGCGCCGAGACGACCCGAGGGAGAATCCGGTCGTGAGTGGGGTGGAGGGCGCGCTCGGGGCGGGAGCGGCAGTGTTGCTCCTTGCTGTGCTCGCCGTGCGGATCTCCTCCCGGCTCGGGCTGCCGTCGCTGTTGCTCTATCTCGCTATCGGCGTATTGATCGGCGAGTCCGGGCTGGGGATCCAGTTCTCCAATGCGCCGCTCACCGCCGCGCTGGGCATCGCGGGATTGGTATTGATCCTGGCCCAGGGCGGTCTCACCACCCGGTTGTCGTTGATCCGTCCGGCGTTACGTTCGGGGATTGCGCTGGCCACCGTGGCCGTCACGGTGAGCATCGTCGTCACCGGCACGGCGTTGCACTTGCTGCTGGGCCTGGACTGGCGCACCGCGCTGCTGTGGGGTGCGGTGCTGTCCTCGACCGATGCGGCAGCGGTCTTCAGCGTGTTGCGGACCCTGAAGGTGATGCCCCGGCTGGCGGGTGCGCTGGAGCTGGAGTCGGGCATCAATGACGCGCCGGTCTACATCGTGGTGGTGCTACTCGCGGCTGGGGACCCGCTGCGCTGGTGGACGCCGCTGCTCGTCGGTTACGAGTTGCTCGTAGGGGCGGTGGTGGGGGCTGCATTGGGCGTTGGGGGAGCGTGGGTGCTGCGCCGCGCGGCGTTACCTGCTACCGGTCTGTACCCGTTGGCGGCCATTGCGGTCTGTGTGCTGGCCTTCGCCGCCGGGCAGGGTCTGCATGCCTCGGGCTTTCTGGCGACCTATGTGGCCGGGCTGGTGCTGGGTAACGCTCGCCTGCCGCACCGCGGCGACACCCTGTCATTCGCTGAAGGGCTCGGCTGGCTCGCTGAGATCAGCCTGTTCGTACTGCTGGGCCTCTACATCTCGCCGTCTCGGCTGCCTGATGCGGTGATTCCCGCGCTCGTCGTCGGCGCGGTGCTGATCGTGCTGGCGCGCCCGTTGTCGGTAGCGCTCGCCTTGACACCGTTTCGGGTGCCCTGGCGGGAGCAGATGTTCCTGTCGTGGTCGGGACTGCGAGGCGTGGTACCGATCGTGCTGGCGCTGGTTGCGCTCACCATGGGTTTCCCCGGCGCCGAACTCCTGGCGGATGTGGTCTTCGTTCTGGTCGTGCTGCTGACAGTAGTGCAGGGCGTCACGCTGCCCGTGGTCGTCCGGTGGCTGCGGCTGTCCCAACCGGAGCAGGGCAGCGAGATCCAGGTCGACTTCGCGCCACTGGACCAGATGGACGCCGAATTACTGCAGATCCGAGTGCCTCGCCCCTCGCGGCTGCATGGCGTCTACCTCTCGGAGCTGCGGCTACCTCCCGGGACGATGGTCAGCCTGGTGGTGCGCGACGGCGTGGTGTTCACCCCGCAATCGAGCACCCGGCTGGAGGAGGGCGACCAGATGCTGGTCGTCACCGCGGCCGGCAACCGGGATCAGGCCGAGCGACGGATTCGGGCAGTGCACCGGGCCGGCCGGCTGGCTCAGTGGCGGGGAGAGACCGGTGCCTGATCGGCTGTCGGCGGACCGGTCACAATGGGGGATGTGAACCCATCTCAGCACGGCGGGGAAGCGGCCGCCGGCGACCAGCACATCCCCGAGGTGTCGCCGGGACGCCGACCGACCGGCGTGCTGGCCGCCGCGGCGACCGGCACGGTGTTACTGGATGTGCTGAGCAAGATCGCCGTGGTGGCCGTCCTGGAAGGTCGTCCGGCGGTGGAGCTCTTGGGCGGTGGCCTGTACCTCAGTGTCTACCGCAACTCGGGTGCGGCGTTCTCGATGGCGACCGGGTTTACCTGGCTGCTGTCACTGATCGCTCTGGGCGTTGTGGTGGTGATCGTCCGCTTGGCACCCCGGCTGCGTTCGACCGGCTGGGCGTTGGGTCTCGGGCTGGTCCTGGGTGGAGCGCTGGGCAACCTGGTGGACCGACTGCTGCGCGCCCCTGGCCCGCTGCGCGGGCACGTGGTGGACTTCCTGTCGCTGTTGGCGCCGGACGGCAGCGTGTGGCCGGTGTTCAACCTCGCGGATTCGGCGATCGTGTGTGGTGGCGTGATGCTGGTCCTGCTCGCCGCCACCGGTCGTGACTTCGACGGCAGCCGCGCCACCTGGGGTTCGAAATGAGCGACGTTCGGACGTTGCCGGTGCCGGATGGGCTCGACGGTATGCGGGTGGACGCTGGGTTGGCACGGTTATTGGGGCTGTCCCGCACGGTGGTGGCCGGGCTGACCGAGGCCGGTGCGGTGTTGGTCGACGGAAGTCGCGTCAGCAAGTCCGACCGCCTGACCACTGGTACATCGCTTGAGGTAACTCTGCCCCAGGCGCAGCGGCCCCAGGTACTGATCGAGCCGGTGGTAGGGCTGCAGGTACTGCACGACGACGCCGACCTGGTGGTGGTGGACAAGCCGGTCGGCGTGGCCGCGCACCCGAGCCCGGGCTGGGAGGGGCCGACCGTGCTCGGTGGCCTCGCCGCGGCCGGCATCCAGGTGGCTACCTCCGGCGCGGCCGAGCGCCAGGGTGTGGTGCACCGGCTGGACGTCGGTACCAGCGGGCTGATGGTGGTCGCCAAGTCTGAGCGCGGCTACTCGGCGCTGAAGCGGGCATTTCGGGATCGCACCGTCGCTAAGCACTATCGTGCGCTGGTACAGGGCCACCCTGACCCCACCCGGGGCACCATCGATGCCCCGATCGACCGGCACCCCAAGCACGACTGGCGTTTTGCGGTGGTGGCCGGAGGCAAACCCTCGGTGACGCATTATCAGGTGATCGAAGCCTTCCGGGCCGCGTCGTTGTGCGACGTCACTCTGGAGACCGGTCGCACCCACCAGATCCGGGTGCACTTCGCCGCATTGCGCCACCCGTGTTGTGGGGACCTGACCTATGGTGCGGATCCCGCGCTGGCCCAGCGGCTCGGGTTGCAGAGGCAGTGGTTGCACGCGGCGCGGCTGGGCTTCCCGCATCCCGCTGACGATCACTGGGTGGAGTTCACCAGCCCGGATCCCGACGACCTGCGCGGTGCACTGGACGTGCTCGCCGCCGAGGTTTAGCCGATGCCGCGGTGGACCCGCTGGGCGGTGTTGGCAGTGCTGGTGGCGGCACTTGGCGTCGCGGTCGTAGTGGCGGGACGGCCGGGCGAACCATTGCCGGTTACCGGTGTGCAGCGGCTCGGGCCTGAGGCCGGCGAGCCGGTCGCGGATTACCTACGGCGCGCCGGTGCCTCGTTGCCGGCTTCAGAGTCGAGATCGGTCTGGGCGCTGGTGCAGTTGCAGGGCTACCTCACGCCGGGGCGTGCCGCTGAGCTGGCCCAGGGCGTTCGGCTCTCACGGGTGGTGCTGCGCGTCCCGCTGCCGCGGGTGCAAACCGCGTTGATCATTGAAGATCTACCCGGACAGCGCCCGGTGGCTGAACTGATCGAGGCTCAGCGATCCGCGGCGCAGAACCGCGCCGCCGTTGCGGTCCGGAACGTGCCGGGCGGCCGGTCTGCAGCTGTGGCCGCCGTGGAGGCCACCCAGCTGCGTGGTGGCTGCGCCTGCGTGTTGGCGTTTCTGGTGTCCGGTGATGGCGAGGCGCTGCAGACCGTGGCGGTCCGTCCAGGCGTCCGGGTGGTGCACGCCGCACTTCCGGATACGCCCATCCAGGACCTCGCGATCTCGCCGCTGCTGCCTGAGCAGGTCGACACAGCGGGACCGGTACCGGACGACGGAGCGGTGCCGCCCTGATCATCTGAGCTCGGCCTGCGGCGAAGTCTCTGCACTTCAGTGGCGCCGGTGAAAGGTCAGAAGGGTGCGGGTTCGTCCGAGTCGGGTGGTGGGGGTGTGGAGAGTGGTTCGGGGTCGGTCAGTGGTGGTGGTTGGGAGTGGTAGACGTGCCCGGTGGGGGTGGTCCAGGTGGTGCAGCCGTCGAGGTGTTGGGTGACTGACCAGCCGGGGGCCTGTTTGACTTGATGGTGGCTCCGGCATCGGGGGCCGAGATTGAATTCGTTGGTCGGGCCGGTGTCGTCTGCCGGGTTGTAGGGAATGCTGTGGTCAAGGTCGCAGCGGTGGGCGGGCATCCGGCAGCCCGGGAATTGGCAGGTTTGGTCTCGGGTGATGACGAGTCCGGCGAGGTGTGCGGGTGGTCGGTAGCGGGTGGTGCCGTAGTCGAGCGGGCGGCTTGAGTCCGGGTCGGTGAGGATGCGCCGCCAGGTGCCTCCGGCGGCCAAATCCCGGGCCACCGTGGCGGGGATGGGTCCGTAGCCGGCGAGCTCACCGGGCTGGTCGTTGGAGCCCAGTAGCGCGGTGTAAGGCATGGTGACTCGCACGTCCACTCCACCGCCGCGGCGGCACCGCCCGCATTCGCAGCGGCAACCGGCTGGGCCACTGGCTTGCGCAGTCTGACAGTCGTCACTAGCGCGATCTGAGGTGCGGCCGGATTCGGCGGTGGCTTGGCTGCCGTAACCGACCGGGCCCAGTACCAGATCGACCAAGGCGTCGGCGCGGCGGGCGTCCATGCTGCGCTCATCATCGGCGAAACCCGCGTGGCGGGCGTATTCGTCAAGTACGGCGAACACTCCGACGGCGTCGGCGGCGGGTAGGTAGGCGCACAGGGTGGCCATCCCGTCGGGTTCGGGCCACAGCCGTACCCCGCGCTCGCGGCGGGCTCGTTCGGCGCGTTGCTGGGCGGCGGCGGGGTCGGTGGCCACCACCGCGCGCCGGGTCGCCGCCCGTAGCTGTCCTGGGGTCTGCTGGCGGGCCTTCACGAGGACTTGCTGTTCGACCGCTGCGGTGTGGGTATCAGACAGATTCAATGTCTCGGCGTCGATGATGCGCGCCTTGCCCAGGGTGATCCGGCCGGCTTCCAGCGCGGCCAGGGTGGCCGGCAACCGGGTGCACAGCGACCAGGCGTCACCGACCCGGCACGCCGCGGTGCGCGCCGAGGTGGTCAGCATCAAACCGACCTCGGCTACCGCCGAGTCGTGGGCCTGGGGAATCACAAGCTCCCAATACCCGGTTGCGCACCGTCGCGCTGTCAACAAATGAGGTCATCTCCCGGGCCTGCCGAGCCTGGGCCCAGGCAATCACCCGCTCCCAGGCCCCCACCCGCTCCAAAGCCTCGAACTCGCGATGCTCCGGGTCAGTCTCGGCGGGAACAGCCAGGAGATCGGCTAGCAGACCATCCGGGAGGTACTCCGACCAACGCACCGGCTCCACCACACCAGGCCGATCATCGACCAGGCAGTCGATGACCTCCTCAGGCGGTGCGATCACTGGTAACGGCGGCCACTCCAGTGTGTTGGTACCGAACATGTGTTCGAATGTATCGCTGACTGGCTTGGGTAAGCAAGCCGGGCGTGGGACGTGTCAGGAAAGTCAGGGGACCAGGTTAGGGTGACCCAGTCTGTGACGGACCGCGACCTGACGACTGCGGTGGTGATCAAGGAGGTCGAGATCCCGGTGCCCAACGGCTCCTTCGTCCACCTCCACACGCACACCGAGTTCTCCATGCTCGATGGTGCGGCTCGGCTGGACGACCTGTTCGCCGAATGCGCTCGGATGGGCATGCCCGCGCTGGCGATGACCGACCACGGCAACGTCTTCGGTGCCTACGAG
>DASVWA010000108.1:0-1611 GCA_036389855.1 Pseudonocardiaceae bacterium | reverse complement strand
GTGAACAGGCGCCGGCTGCTGCGGGTCTTCCCTTCACTGCGCACCGGCGCCCATGTAGACGAGCCGGAGGTGACCGTGCTGCGGGCCGCAACGGTGCGCATCGACGGCGACCCGCGCTGGCCGGTCTACGCCGACGGCGAGCCACAGGGCACCCTGCCGGTGACCATGCACTGCGAACCCGGGGCGCTCACCGTCGTGGCCTAGCCTGGGGCAATGGCCAGCCGCTCGCGCACCGAAGCGTCGCTCCTCACGGAGTTCGCCAGCGGACTGAGCTTCGAACTCGACCCCTTCCAGCGGCAAGCATGTGCGGCCCTCGAGGACGGGCATGGGGTGCTGGTGTGCGCGCCCACCGGTGCGGGCAAGACCGTGATCGGTGAGTTCGCCGTACACCTGGCGCTGTCGCAGCGTCGCAAATGCTTCTACACGACACCGATCAAGGCCCTGTCCAATCAGAAGTACGCCGACCTGGTAACCCGGCACGGTGCGGACGCCGTCGGCCTGCTCACCGGGGACACCTCGATCAACGGGAACGCACCGGTGGTCGTGATGACGACCGAGGTGCTGCGAAACATGCTCTACGCCGGCTCAGCCACGCTCGGTGGGCTGGCCTACGTGGTGATGGACGAGGTGCACTACCTCGCCGACCGGTTCCGCGGGGCGGTGTGGGAGGAGGTGATCCTCAACTTGCCGGGCAGCGTGCGGCTGGTGGGCTTATCCGCCACGGTGAGCAACGCCGAAGAGTTCGGCGAGTGGCTGATCGACGTGCGCGGCGACACGACAGTGGTGGTCGATGAGCACCGCCCGGTGCCGCTGTGGCAGCACATGATGGCCGGTTCGCGACTGTTCGATCTCTTCGCTGACAACAACGGCGCACGCGTCACCGTCAACCCTCAACTCGTCCAGCGCGTGCAGGAACTCGAGCGCCATGGCGGATGGGATCGGCCGCGCCGTGGCGCGCCCCGGTTCCGGCCGCCGGCCCGGGCCGACGTGGTGGCGCGGCTGGACCGCGACGCGCTACTGCCCGCGATCACGTTCATCTTCAGCCGGGCCGGCTGTGACGCCGCGGTGAGCCAGTGCGTTCGCAGCGGGCTGCGGCTGACCACCCCCGACGAGTCCGCGCAGATCCGCGCGGTGGTGGACACCCGCACAGCCGACCTGCCCGAGGGTGACCTCGCCGTGCTCGGTTTCTGGGAGTGGCGTGACGCCCTGGAGCGCGGCGTCGCCGCCCACCACGCCGGGATGCTGCCTGCGTTCAAGGAGACCGTGGAGGAACTGTTCGTCCGCGGGTTGGTCAAGGCGGTGTTCGCCACCGAGACCCTGGCCCTGGGGATCAACATGCCGGCCCGCACGGTAGTGCTGGAGCGGTTGGTCAAGTTCAACGGGGAGGCCCATCTTGATCTCACGCCCGGTGAGTACACCCAGCTCACCGGTCGAGCCGGGCGGCGCGGCATCGACATCGAGGGCCATGCTGTGGTGCTCTGGCAACCCGGCGTGGACCCTGTCCAGGTAGCGGGGCTGGCGTCGGCCCGCACCTACCCGTTGCGCAGCTCGTTTCGGCCCGGCTACAACATGACTGTCAACCTGATCGATCGAGTCGGGGCGGATGCCGGA
>DASVWA010000107.1:0-7586 GCA_036389855.1 Pseudonocardiaceae bacterium | reverse complement strand
TTGAGCGAGTTCATCGAAGGCCGTTGCGACACGGAGCTTTGGTGGAGCGTCGGTGGCGAGTTCGTAGTGGCCACGGCGGATGTTCTGAATTAAGGCGTGCCCGGCGATGACGGTCCTGGCGCCGACGTCGGTCTTGATGGCCGTGGCAGCCTGAGTTGGCCCCTCCGTGACGGCTTGAAATGGCTCCACCTCGACGGCGCGTCGACGTCGTTGTGGCGGTCTGATTTGGCCCCATCTGCCGACACGCCGGGGCGGTTGTGACGGTTTGATCTGGCCCCACCTGAGCGTGATCAGCGACCGACTGGTGATCACGGAAGGGGCCGAGGGGTGAGGTCGAGGGTGGAGTTGTTCGCCGCGATCAGACGCGACGCGCGGGTCGAGGGGTGCTCGATCCGCGCGTTGGCAGACAGGTACCACGTGCACCGGCGCACGGTGCGGCAAGCGCTGGCGAGCGCGGTCCCGCCGCCGCGCAAGATACCGACCCGGACGTCGCCGCGGCTGGCGCCGTTCAAGGCTGTCATTGATGACATGCTCCGCGGCGATCTGGATGCGCCGAAGAAGCAGCGCCACACCGCTCGGCGAGTCTTGGCCAGGCTGGTGGACGAGCATGGCGCGGTTGAGTTGTCGTACTCGACGGTGCGTGACTACGTCGCCAAGCGTCGTCCGGAGATCGCCGCCGAGGCGGGCAAACCGCTGGAGCAGGGCTGCGTTCCGCAAGCTCATCCACCGGCGGCCGAGGCCGAGGTGGACTTCCACGACCTGTGGGTGGTCTTGCGCGGGATCAAGACGAAGACCGCGTTGTTCACAATGCGTTTGTCGTTTTCGGGTCGGGCCGCGCATCGGGCGTCGCTGTCGCAGGGGCAGGAGGCGTTTCTGGAAAGCCATGTCTACGCGTTCGAGCGGCTCGGGGGTGTCCCGTTGGACAAGATCCGCTACGACAACCTCAAGCCGGCCGTGTCACGGGTGCTGTTCGGCCGCACCAGGGTCGAGTCCGACCGCTGGGTGGCGTTTCGCTCGCACTATGGCTTCGACGCGTTTTACTGCCGCCCGGGGCATGAGGGTAGCCACGAGAAAGGCGGCGTCGAGGGTGAGGGTGGCCGGTTCCGCCGCACCCATTGCGTCCCGATGCCGGTCGTCGAGTCGATTGAGGAACTCAACGAGCTGCTCGAAGCGTGGGACGACGCTGACGACCGGCGCCGCATCGGCAACCGGACGATGAGCGTGGGGCACGACTGGGCCTTCGAACACACGCTGCTGCGGCCACTGCCGGCTGAGCCGTTCGACACCGCGCTCACCCTCACACCGCGAGTCGATCGCTATGCGCAGGTGATGGTGCGCTGTTGCCAGTACTCGGTGCCGGCCCGGTTCATCGGCCACCGGTTGCGGGTCAAGCTGTCCGCCTCGACGGTGAGGGTGTTCGACCGCGCCACCGTGGTCGCCCGGCACCAGCGCGCGATCGGTAAAGGCGTGAAGGTCCTCGACTTGGACCATTACCTGGAAATCCTGCTACGCAAGCCCGGGGCGCTGCCTGGCGCCACCGCCCTGGCCCAAGCCCGCGCGAGCGGTGTCTTCACCGCGACACACGACGCGTTGTGGGCTGCCGCTCGCAAGGCACTCGGCGACACCGCCGGCACCCGGGCGCTGATCGAGGTGCTGCTGCTGCACCGTCACCTCGAGCACGCCGACGTGCTTGCCGGCATCAGTGCCGCCCTGGCCGTCGGCTCGGTCAACGCCGATGTGGTCGCGGTCGAGGCCCGCAAAGCAGCCCAGCAGCGCGGCGTCCCACCAGCACCGGTCGAGGTCTCACCGCGTCAGCGCCAGGTCATCAGCCTTACCGACCGCCGCCTCGCCGAGCTGCCCGGCGACGACCGGCCCCTGCCGTCGGTGGCTGCCTACGACGACTTACTCGGAAAGGCCAGCTCATGAGCACACGCCGCGGCGTCACTGAGCAAGCCGCCATCGCCGCGATCGACTCCGGCGCCCGCGTGCTGCGACTGCCCACCATCCGCGATCGATTCGAAGAGATCGCCGCCGCAGCCGAACGCGAACAGCTGTCCTACCTCGGCTTCCTCGCCGAACTCGTGATGGCCGAATGCGACGACCGCGATAAGCGCCGAGCCGCCCGACGCATCCACGACGCCGGCTTCCCCCGCAACAAACGCATCGAGGACTTCGACTTCGACGCCAACTCCTCCGTCAGCGCAGCGGTGATCCACCAGCTGGCCACCTGCACCTGGGTCAAAGCCGGGCACCCACTGTGTTTGATCGGCGACAGCGGCACCGGAAAATCGCATCTGATCATCAGTCTCGGCACCGCCGCCGCAGAGGCCGGCTACCGGGTCCGCTACACCCTCGCCTCAAAGCTGGTGAACGAACTGGTCGAGGCCGCCGACGGCAAGCAGCTGTCCAAGACGATCGCCCGCTACGGCCGAGTCGATCTTCTGTGTCTAGATGAGCTGGGCTATCTGGAACTCGACCGGCGCGGCGCCGAATTGCTCTTCCAGGTCCTTACCGAACGCGAGGAACGCTCGGCCATCGCGATCGCCTCCAACGAGCCGTTCTCCGGCTGGACCAGGACCTTCACCGACCCACGGCTCTGCGCCGCCATCGTCGACCGACTCACCTTCGCCGGACAGATTATCGAAACCGGCACAACCAGCTACCGGCTCGCCCACGCCCGCCAGCAACGCGCCGCCGGCTGACCAGGCGACCGGCCCAGCCAGGCCGGACCGGGTCGGTACTGTCCCGGGGAATGTTGGTCACCGACTTGCACCACTTTCTCGACCTTCCCGACGACACACCGGGCCCAACACGCCGCTTGGCAGAGCACCTGAGCAACATCGTGCGGGCGGCAACGGCGGGCGATGCCGGCACCGCCTGGATGAGCACGTTGCCGTGCCCACGTCGGCCAGCCCGCCGGCCCTGCCAGGGCCGGATGATCGTCTTACGCTCCGAATCCCAAGCGCCTATCCAATGGCAGTGCAGCGTCTGCCACGACGAGGGCGTGATCAGCAACTGGCAGGACTCGCCCTACGATCTGCGCCGCCAACAGCTCGCCCTCGCCCGCCCAGTCACCGAGGTCGTCATCTCCGAGGAGGTCGCCGCGGCGCTGCGCGAACTGCAGCTGCTCGACCTCGACTGCGAGCGTCTCGTGTTCGGAATGCGATCCGACGACGCCCGGATCATCATGCCCGCCACCGACGACGACCTCGACGAGCTGATCGGGTTCGTCGCCGCCGAAGCCAACCACCAGACCAACCGACGCCGCCAGCAACGCCTCGACACCGCACTCGACGCTCTCACCGACGCAGCGCAGACGTACGACAGATGACTCGCCGTCCTCCTCGACCCCCGCTGACACGCTGACCGCGATGGCCCTGCCGGAACTAGACATCACACGAGTACAGCGCTGGTGCGCCGCACGGGTGCCCGAGCACGCCCGCCACCAAGTACGCATCGAGTGCCAGGTCGCGCCGCGATACCTGACAATCGTCGAGCGTCGCGCGTCATGGCGCGCAGACTTCGGGCCAGAATGGACAACCTTTCCGATCGCACGCCTGCGCTACACCGCGGCCGACAAGACATGGACCTTGTACTGGCGCGACCGAAACCTGCGCTTCCACATCTATGACCTACTCGCGCCGTCGCCAACCATCGACGACGTCCTGCTCGAGATCGACCGCGACCCCACCTGCATCTTCTGGGGCTAACCCTCCCAACCCGCCAGCACGGTGCACCACCACCTGACTCAGGTGGGGCCACTCACCCCCGGGCGAATTCCAGTGATCGTCGCAACATCCGAGGGTTTCGGGAGTTGCGATGGTCGGCCGTTCACCGGGCCCAGCGCCGCAGACCGTGAAGCGGGAACAGTTCGCTCGCCTGATCGCGCAGGGCGTCAGTAACTCGCAGGCGTGTCGGATCGTCGGTGTCAACCGGCGTACCGGGAAACGTTGGCGACACGGGCGGACGATCACCAGTAGTAGCGGTAAGCAGCTGCATTATCCGCCGGTGATCAACACCCGGAAGCGGGAGCTCTCGCCTCGGTACCTGTCGGAGGATGAGCGGGTTGGGATCGGTGATCTGCGTCAAGCCGGGCAGGGGATACAGGAGATCGCGGCGGAGTTGGGCCGCAGCCCGGCCACGGTCAGCCGGGAACTGCGCCGCAACCGCGACCCGGCCAGCGGCTCTTACCGCCCGTTCACCGCACAACGGATGGCCGTGCAACGGCGGGCTCGACCAAGGCCCGGCAAGCTGGCCCGCGATCCGGGGTTGCAGACGTTCGTGGCCGACCGGCTGGAGAAGCGGTGGAGCCCAGAACAGATCTGCCACGCGCTGCGCGGTGAGTTCCCTGACCAGCCGCAGCGGCATGTCGTACCGGAGACGGTCTACCAGGCGATCTACCGGCCCGAGCTGGGTGGGCTGCGGCGCGAGCTGCCGCGGGTGTTGCGCACCGGCCGGCGTCGCCGCAGGCCGCGTCGCCGCGCCGACGCTCGCCGTGCTGGGTCGCTGGTGGATATGACGATGATCGACCAGCGACCCGCTGAGGCCGCCGACCGCAATGTGCACGGGCACTGGGAAGGGGATTTGATCACCGGCGCGAGCAACCGCTCAGCGATCGGCACCTTGGTGGAACGCTCAAGCAGGTTCACCATCCTGCTGCATCTACCCGGTCGACACACCGCGGACGCGGTCCGCGACGCCCTCATCGAGGCCCTTTCCGGGCTACCAGCGCATCTGCGCCGGTCGCTGACCTGGGACCAGGGCAAGGAGATGGCACTGCACACCGAGATCACCCGCGCGCTGGGGATGCCGGTGTACTTCTGCGAAAAGGCCAGCCCGTGGCAGCGGCCCAGCAACGAAAACACCAACGGCCTACTACGCCAATACTTCCCCAAGGGCAGCGACCTGCGCCTCCACTGCGCCGAGCGGCTCGCCGCGGTGGCCGCCGAGCTCAACACCCGCCCCCGCAAGACGCTGGGCTGGGACACCCCCGCCGCGCGCCTGACTCGGCTGAGACCACAGACCGCCCCGCCCCACCGCCAGTAAGCACACCCGCACGAGGTGACAGCGCGGTTCGGTGCTCAGCGCTGGGAGGATGGCGCGGTGGAGGACATGCGACGACCCGGCCCGGCGCCAGCCCCTGGGCTACCGGAGATCGAGTTCACGCCTGGGCTGGCGAACCAGACGCTACGCGAACTCGCGCCGTTGTTGGCCGAGGAAGGCATCGACGTCGACAACCTCGACGACATCGACGTGCCCGACCTCGACACCCTGCAACGGGCGCTGGACCGTGCCGTCGAACGGCACAACATGGCCCGGTTCACCCCCGTCGCGCACACCCGCGAGCAGGCCGCCACCACGCTAAGGCTGGTCATTGAGGCGATCGCCGAGCACAACACCACCCGCGCCGCCGCGCTGCTTGACCAAGTCCAGCCCGAGTCACCAGACAACACCACCGCGACCGTCGCCGGCTGCATCGGGCTCGCCCTCGGCCTGCTCGACAACTGGCTCTCCGGACACGATCAACAGACACCGACCGGCTTGGGCGATCGGGTCCGACTACCCTCCGGGCACTGGTTGGGCGAACGCACCGCCACCGACATCCTTGTGCTCGCGCGCAAAGCGCGAGCGTTCCGCTCGCTGGACACGCTGATCACCCGCCAAGGAGGCCAGCACGTCCTCTACGGCAGCGCCCTCACCCTCGCCGCCGCCGTGCAGACCTGGTCACAGCAAACCCGCACACCGGTCCCCGAACTCACCCGCACCATCATTCGCTGACAAAAGCTACAATCCCCCAGCCAGCAAGATCGTTCATGTTGCGACGATCACTGGAATTCGCCACCGTCGCCAGGGGGTCAGTTTTCGGGATCTGGCCCACTTTCCGTGATCGAGTTGGCTCTCCGTTGTGTGTCGTTGCCGCCTTCTTGATCATCGAACTGTGATCATGTGATCCGTGTGATGATCATGGAGTTCTCCTGCCGCACTTGGCGGATGTGGTGATCGAGCGGATCGACGAGGTCGGTGGGTCGGTGCGGATCTGGGCGCATCCGCGAGCCGTACATGCCTGTTGTCCGAGGTGCGGTGGTAAGTCGGCTCGGGTGCACAGTCGGTATGAGCGCAGGCTGGCCGACGTCGCGGTGGCGGGACAGCGGGTGGAGATCCGACTACGGGTGCGCCGGTTTTTCTGCGACAGCGAGGACTGCGGGGTAGGGACCTACGCCGAGCAAGTCGCCGGTCTGACCGCGCGGTATGCGCGGTGCACCGTGTTGTTGCGCGGCATGCTGGAGTCGATCGGGCTGGCGTTAGCCGGTCGGGCCGGGGCACGATTGGCCACCGCGCTGGGGTTACCGGCGACCCGGAGCATGTTGTTGCGGTTGATTCGGGCCCTGCCCGACCCGGAGATTCGCACCGTAACGGTGCTGGGGGTGGACGATTTCGCGCTGCGCCGCGGGCACGTCTACGGCACAGTGCTGATCGACATCGACACCCACCGGCCGATCGATCTGCTCGCTGATCGCGAGGCCGACACCTTCGCCGCATGGTTACACGAGCACCCGGGCACCGAAGTGGTCTGCCGGGACCGCGCCGGTGCCTACGCCCAGGGCGCCCGGACCGGGGCACCTGAGGCGATCCAGGTGGCCGATCGGTGGCATCTGTGGCACAACCTGGCCGAGCACGTCGACAAGACCGTCGCTGCTCACCACGGCTGTCTACGCCAACCCGACACCATCGAACCTGAGGTTGGCATCGAGCCTGGCACTGCCAACGACCTGGTGGAACGGGCCGAGGCTGCGCAGGTGCAGCGCAAGGAGAACTCCGCCTTGGTTACCCGTACCAAAGCCCGCTACCAGGCCGTCCATGACCTCAAGGCCGACGGCAAGGGGATCAAGACCATCGTGCGGGAGCTGGGCCTGGCCAAGGAAACCGTCCGTCGCTTCTACCGCGCCACCAACGTCGAGGAACTGCTGGCCAAGCCTCGCACGGGCCGACCCAGTGTCCTGGATGCCTACAAGCCCTACCTGCACGAACGTTGCAACGCCGGCATCACCAACGCCAGCACGCTCTACCGGGAGATCACCGAGCAGGGCTACCGAGGCAGCCAAGGCACCGTCGCTATCTACCTCGCGCCGTTCCGCGAGCTCGGCGCCGCACCACCGCCTAAACCGGCGGTACCCAAGGTCCGCCAGATCACCTCCTGGATGCTGCGCCACTCCGAAGACCTCGACATCGAACAACAGCTCCAACTCAAGCAGGTGCTAACCGCCTGCCCGCACCTAGACGCCACCGCCACCCACGTGGCCACCTTCGCCGAGATCCTCACCCGACGCCACGGTCATCGCCTGGACTCCTGGATGGCAGCCGTCGACGCGGAGAACCTGCCCACCTGCACCGCTTCGTCACCGGACTACGGCGCGACTACCAGGCAGTCCGCAACGGACTCACACTTCCCCACAGCTCGGGGCCCGTCGAAGGCAACGTCAACCGCATCAAAATGATCAAAAGACAAATGTACGGCCGCGCCAACTTTGACCTGCTCCGCAAGCGCATCCTGCTCGCCGCATGACCAACAGGGCCAACTCGATCAC
>DASVWA010000106.1:0-25784 GCA_036389855.1 Pseudonocardiaceae bacterium | reverse complement strand
CTGTTCGGTTACCAATTTGCTGATCCCGAGCAGCGCAATGACGCCGACTCCGCCAGTCACGCGCCGAAGTCCGTAGTGATCAGTCCCTTCTTCGGCTGGGCCGAGGACCGGCACCCTCGTATCCCGTACCACGAGACGGTGATCTACGAGGCGCACGTGCGCGGTCTGACCATCGCACACCCCGAGATTCCCCCGGAAATGCGCGGCACCTATGCCGGCCTCGCCCATCCAGTGATGATTAATTATTTCACCACACTCGGCGTCACGGCGGTGGAGCTGATGCCGGTGCACCAGTTCATCACCGACAACAGCCTGGTCGAAAAGGGCTTGGCCAACTACTGGGGCTACAACACCGTCGCATTCCTGGCCCCCCACAACGGCTACGCCGCCGCGGGCACCGTCGGGCCACGGGCACACGAGGTGGTCTCGCAGTTCAAGGCGATGGTCCGGGAGTTACACACCGCGGGAATCGAGGTGATCCTCGACGTGGTCTACAACCACACCGCCGAGGGCAATCACCTGGGACCGACATTGTCGATGCGCGGGATCGACAACCCGGCCTACTACCGCCTGGTCGACAACGACCAGCGCTACTACATGGACTACACCGGCACCGGCAACTCGCTCAATGTGCGTCAACCACACACCCTGCAGCTGATCATGGACTCGCTGCGGTACTGGGTCACCGAGATGCACGTCGATGGCTTCCGCTTCGACCTCGCCTCCACGCTGGCCCGCGAGTTCTACGATGTGGATCGCCTGTCCACGTTCTTCGATCTGGTTCAGCAGGACCCCGTGATCAGCCGGGTGAAGCTGATCGCCGAACCGTGGGACCTTGGACCGGGCGGTTACCAAGTGGGCAACTTTCCCCCACTATGGACGGAGTGGAACGGCATGTTCCGCGACACGGTGCGCGACTTCTGGCGCGGCGAGCCGGGCACGCTGGGCGAGTTCGGCTCGCGGCTGACCGGCTCCTCCGACCTCTACCAAGCCGATGGCCGCCGGCCCCACGCGTCGATCAACTTCGTCACTGCGCACGACGGGTTCACCCTCACCGACCTGGTCTCTTACAACGACAAACACAACGAGGCCAACGGCGAAAACGGTCAGGACGGCGCTGATGACAACCGGTCCTGGAACTGCGGGGTGGAGGGCCCCACCAACGACCCAGAAATATTGGGCCTGCGAGCCCGGCAGCGGCGCAACATGCTGGCCACACTGTTGCTGTCCCAAGGCATCCCCATGCTCTTGCACGGTGACGAGCTCGGCCGCACCCAGCAGGGCAACAACAACGTTTACTGCCAGGACAATGAGCTTTCCTGGGTGGACTGGAGCGCGGCCGATCAGGAGCTGATCACGTTCACCGCGGGGCTGATCGCGTTGCGCCGCGACCACCCGGTGTTTCGCCGCCGCAGATTTTTCGCCGGGCGTCCGATCCGGGGTGGTGGCCAGCTGGGCGACATCGCGTGGTTCACCGAATCCGGCGAGAAGATGACCGAGCAGGACTGGGAGGTGGAGATCTGCCAGTGCCTTACCGTGTTCCTCAACGGCGAGGGCATCCCAGACGCCGACGGCCGTGGCCAGCCGGTCATCGACAACTCTTTCCTACTCTGCTTCAACGCCCACCACGAGGACACCATCGTGCAGCTGCCCGGCAACGACTACGGGCGGCAGTGGACCGCCGTGCTGGACACGGCGACCGGCGAACCGCCGGGCACCTGCGGTGCCACCGCCGCGGGAGAAGACAAGATCACCGTCACCGCGCGCTCGCTGGTAGTTCTGGAGGGCATTGCATGACGCTGCCATCCTCGACCTACCGGCTGCAGCTGGGGCCGGATCTGTCCTTCGCCGATGCCGCTGCGGTGGTGCATTACCTGGCGGCGATGGGAGCCGGCGCGGTGTACACCTCGCCGCTGCTGCAAGCAATGCCGGGTTCGCAGCACGGTTACGACGTAGCCGACCCCGGGCGGGTATCCGACGTCATCGGCGGGGAGTCTGGCCGGCGCGCGCTGGTGGCCGCGGTTTGCGAGCACGGGTTGGCGCTGGTGGTCGACATCGTGCCCAATCACCTCGGCGTCGCCGATCCACAGGCCAACCCGGCCTGGTGGGACCTGTTGCAGCACGGACCGGCGTCGCGCTTCGCGCGGTGGTTCGACATCACCGGTTGGCCACTGCGCCTGCCCGTCCTGGCTGACTCCCCGGATGCGCTTTCCGACCTGCTGGTGGACGGCGAACTGTTGCGCTATCACGAGCGCGCGTTCCCGCTGGCGCCCGGCACGGCAGCAGCCGGCAGCCCACTGGATGTACACGAGGCGCAGCACTATCGGCTCGTCTCCTGGCGGGCGGACCTAGGTTACCGGCGGTTCTTCGCGGTCAGCGAGCTCGCCGCTGTCCGAGTGGAGGATCCCGAAGTCTTTGCCGCCACCCACAGCGAGGTGCTGCGCTGGGTTGCCGACGGCGACGTCGACGGCTTGCGGGTCGATCACCCGGATGGCCTCACCGACCCTGCGGGCTACTTGCGCCAGCTGCGGGAGCACGCCCCGGACGCCTGGATCCTGGTGGAGAAGATCCTCGAACCTGGTGAGGAGCTGCCCGGCTCGTGGCCGGTCGAGGGCACCACCGGCTACGACGCGCTCGCTGAGGTCGACGGGGTCCTCGTCGACTCAGCCGGCGAAACGGCGTTCACCGCGCTGGACACCTCGCTGACCGGGGTCCGGACGGACTGGGCGCAGCTGGTGCACGATTGCAAGCTCGACGTCGCCACCGGGATGCTCGGCTCCGAACTTCGCCGGCTGGCCGGCCTTGTTCCAGACATCACCGACCACCCGGACGTCACTGCCGCGCTTGCGGAGGTACTTGCCTGCTTCCCGGTCTATCGCTCCTACCTGCCGGACGGGGTTGAGCATCTGGATCAGGCACTGGCGGCTGCTCGAGACCGGCGTCCTGATCTGCACGCAACGCTGGGGGCGCTCTCGCCCCGGCTCCGGGATCCAGCCGACGAGCTCGCTATCCGGTTCCAGCAGACGTCCGGCGCGGTGATGGCCAAGGGGGTGGAAGACACTGCCTACTACCGCTGGACCCGCTTCATCGCACTCAACGAGGTAGGGGGGAATCCGGCCCGCTTCGGGCTCGAGACCGACGACTTCCACGCCGCTTTGGCACACCGCGAACAGATCGCCCCACACGGGATGACCACGCTGTCCACACATGACACCAAACGCTCTGGTGATGTGCGGGCCCGGTTGGCGGTGCTCTCGGAGCTGCCGGCGCTCTGGGCAGACTCTGTCCGGGAGTTCAGCAGGCTGACCGATGCAGCCGGTGCGACCGTGCCCGACCCAGCGCTGGGCCATCTGCTCTGGCAGACCCTGGTCGGAGCGTGGCCGCTGCCGCCGGATCGGCTGCACGCCTACCTGGAGAAGGCGATGCGGGAGGCGCGCACCCGGACGAGCTGGACCGACCCGGATGAGGCGTTCGAGACGGCCATGCATGCCGTCGCCGATGCCGCGCTGGACAACCCGGCGCTGCGCGCCGCCGTGACCAAGGTTGCGGTCCAGATCATCCCAGCCGGCCGATCGAACTCGCTGTCCGCTGCGCTGCTGCAACTGGTGATGCCCGGCACGCCGGACACCTACCAGGGCACTGAGCTTTGGGACCTGTCGCTGGTGGATCCGGACAATCGCCGCCCGGTGGACTTCTCCGCGCGCGCCGACCTGCTGCGGCGAATAGACGACGGCTGGCTGCCCGACATGGGCGGCTCGGATGTGAATGACGTCGGCGCAGCCAAGCTGCTCGTCGTGTCGCGGACCCTGCGAGTCCGCCGTGACCATCCCGAGCGGTTCACCAGCTACCGCCCGCTGCGCGTGGACGGCGTGGCTGCGCCGCACGCCGTCGCCTTCGCTCGCCGTGGGGTTGTCGCGGTCGCCACCCGGCTGCCGGTTGGGCTGGCGGCTCGCGGCGGCTGGGGCAAGACCGCGTTACCTTTACCCGAAGGCTCCTGGACCGACGCGTTCACCGGCTTGACCTCGTCGGGTCAAGTGCCGCTGGCCGACCTACTCGCTCGCTACCCGGTCGCCCTGCTACTGGCCGACTGACCGATCACTCGCCCCGGCGGCTGGGCGCTGTTGATGCCATCCCCCAGCTGCTTTTCGCCATGGTCCGGCCAGACAATGTCGCCCGATCCTGACAAGATCGGCTTATGAACTTCACGGTGTGGGCTCCGCAGCGGCAGCGGGTGCTGGTCGTGGTGGACGGTGTAGAGCACGATCTAGTCCGGACGACCGGTGGCTGGTGGAGTGCGGATATCGACGGCGCCGGACCAGGCTGCGATTACGCGTTCCGGCTGGACGACGAGGACACCGCGCTACCCGATCCCCGATCGCGGTGGCAGCCAAACGGCGTACATGCGGCGTCCCGGGTCTACGACCACAGCGCCTTCACCTGGACGGATCAAGGCTGGACCGGCCGGGCGCTGCCCGGCAGCGTGCTCTACGAGCTGCACATCGGGACCTTCACCCCAAGCGGCAGCTTCGACTCCGCGATCGAGCGCCTTGACCATCTCGTCGACTTGGGTGTCGATCTGGTCGAGGTGATGCCGGTCAACGCCTTCGACGGGCCCCGCAACTGGGGCTACGACGGGGTGGGCTGGTACGCCGTCACGGAGAACTACGGTGGACCTGACGCCTTCAAGAGGTTCGTGGACGCCTGCCACGGCCGTGGGCTGGGCGTGGTCCTCGATGTCGTCCACAACCACCTCGGCCCGTCGGGCGCCTACCTGGAACGCTTCGGTCCCTATTTCGCCGGGAGCAACATCTGGGGTCCGTCGCTGAACCTAGATGGACCGCACTCCGACGAGGTGCGTCGCTACGTGATCGACAATGCGCTCGAATGGCTGCGCAACTATCACCTCGACGGGCTGCGGTTGGACGCCGTGCACGCCCTGCGAGACAGCCGCGCGATCCACCTATTGGAGGAGCTGGCCATCGAGGTCGACATCCTGGCCAGCCACCTGAGACGGCCGCTGTCGCTGATCGCCGAGTCCGACCTCAACGATCCGCGGCTGGTCACTCCGCGCGTCGCCGGCGGTTATGGGCTGACCGCGCAATGGGACGACGATATCCACCATTGTCTGCACGCCACCCTGACCGGTGAGCAGCAGGGCTACTACGCCGACTTCGGCGCGCTGCCTGACCTGGCCCGAACCCTGCGCGGCGCGTTCTTCCATGACGGGCGCTGGTCTCAGTTCCGCCAACGTAGCCACGGCCGCCCGGTGGACACCGCGCAGCTGCCCGGCTGGAGGTTCCTCGCCTACCTGCAGAACCACGATCAGGTCGGTAACCGCGCTACCGGCGACCGGATCTCGGCTACCCTGTCACCCGGTCTGCTGGCCTGCGGTGCGGCACTGGTGCTGTGCTCGCCCTACACGCCGATGATCTTCATGGGCGAGGAGTGGGGTGCTGGTACCCCGTTCCAGTTCTTCTCGTTCATGCCCGACCCGGAGCTGCGCGATGCCACCCGCCGGGGCCGCTACGCCGAGTTCTCCGAACACGGGTGGGACGACGTGGACGTGCCCGACCCGACCGACGAGCAGACCTTCCTGCGTTCCCAACTGGACTGGTCCGAACCTGGCACCGAACCCCATGCGACCTTGCTGGGCATCTACCGGGAGCTGATCGCGCTACGCAAGCGCTGCCCGGAGCTTTCTGACCCGAGGTTGGATCAGCTTGCCGTCGACGTGGACATCGACGCCCGCACGCTGGTGCTCCACCGTGGCGCACTTCGCGTGGCAGTGAACCTGAGCGTGCAGCCAGTCAGCATTGCGCTGGGCGGGCAGCCCACCCAGGTTCTTCTCGCGTCTGGGGAAACCACCACCACACCCGACAACATGCGGCTCAGTGCCGAGTCCTTCGCCGTGGTAGCGCTGTGACGTGGTGGCTATCTAGCGGAACAGCTTGCGCAGCAACGCCAGCACGAGGATTCCACCGACACCCATCAGCGTGTAGCGCACTCTGGGGTCGGCCATGGTGGTCTCCACCTGCTCCTTGCCGGCCTCAATCGCGCGCCGGGGATCTGCCCGGGTACCGAGCTCGTCCAGCGTCGCGGCCAACGCATCACGAGCCTGCTCGATGTCGCGTTCGATGGTGTCGGCGTCCCGGGCCATAAGTCCTCCTCGCGCGGGTGTGCGGCACACCGTAGGCCACGGGTAACCGGGTGGTGCGGCCACCCCCATCTCTAGCGGTATCGTCCGGCTTCGTGACCGACAACGTCCGGCTGTCCCCCGGTGACCCTGCTCCTGACTTCACCCTGCCCGACGCCGACGGCAAGCCCGTCTCGTTATCGGACTACCGTGGTCAATCCCTGGTGGTTTACTTCTACCCTGCCGCGGGTACCCCCGGCTGCACCAAACAGGCCTGCGACTTCCGCGACAACCTCGCCGAGCTGGACTCGGCCGGTTTCGCGGTGCTTGGCATCTCGCCGGATCCGCCGGTGAAGCTGGCGAAGTTCCGCGACGCGGAGGGCTTGCACTTTTCCCTGTTGTCCGATGCGGACCGCTCGGTGCTCACTGCCTACGGTGCCTACGGCGAGAAGCAGATGTACGGCAGGACGGTCACTGGCGTGATCCGGTCGACCTTCGTGATCGACGCGCAGGGCCGCATCGACAAGGCGCTGTACAACGTCCGCGCCACCGGCCACGTCGCTAAGCTCCGTAAAGACCTGGGAGTCTGAGGCCGTACCCTATGCCCGTGGTGCGCGCGTAACCGTCAAGCCGGCGTAGCCCAATGGCAGAGGCCCGGGTCTTAGGAACCCGCCAGTGTGGGTTCGAATCCCACCGCCGGCACAACAGATTGCATAGAGCACCGCAGGTTTGCCGCTACCTCACCGTACGGGAGGACTGTCGCTTTCGTCCGCCGGTTGATCCGACCACTCATCCGCACCAAGAGCGAGCCGGTTGGCAGCGGAATGGCCGGCAATCCTGCCATAGACCAGCGCCTCGGTGAAATTAGTTGAGGTTTGATACCGAGAACCCCAAATGGAGCCGAGTTCTCCAGCGGCGTACAATCCCGGGATGGGTTGAGCGTTGACGTCAAGCACCCGCGCGCAGCTGTCCCGCCGCGGACCACCTTGGGTGTTGTAGAGTAGCGGAACCAGCCGCAGTGCATAAAACGGTACCGTAACTGGCTTCAACGATTCTCGGCAACGCCCGTAATCTGCATCGCTACCCACCTGGGCGCCCTGGTTGTAGCGATCAATGGTCTGGCTCAAGATGGCGACCGGGATGTCCAGAATCTGGGCGAGTTCGTCGAGGGTCTGCGCCCGGATGATCCATCCCCGGTCGAGCTCCGCCTGATTATCTTCGCTCCATTGATAATTGAGCCTGACCACATTGTAGGAGAACATACTAATACCCAGCGGCCCGCTGGTGAAATTTTCCTGATCAAATAGGGCGAAACACGGCACGCGGGGATAGTCAAAGGTTGCTGGATCGTAGTTGGCCGTCAGCTGGCAGGCAGTGTGCGCCTCCACCCGCGTCTCATCCACAAACCGATGACCTTTGCGATCGACGTAGAGGTAACCAGACCGCGGAAGGTTTATCGCGAAGCCGGCCTCCCACCCCTGCGGGGCGATACCCAAGGCGCTGGCTTGGTCGGTGAGATGCCACAGCGCGCCACCGGCCTGCTGAGCCAGGCGTAACCCGTCACCGGTGTTGCCGGGAGAGCCGAGTGCCCCGACGGCAGCCGAAGGCAGGTAGGTGTGCTTGAGTGCCTCAGAGTAGGCGAACCCGCCACAGGCCAGCACCACCCCTGCCCGCGCGCTGATCTGGCGGCGAGACCCATGGGCTGCTACCACCGCGCCGCTGACCCGCCCGGCCCGGTCGATGACCAGGTCGCGCACCGCAGTGGCACACCGTACCGGGATGGACCGAGTGCTGAGCCAGTGATCAAGCAGATGCCACATACGTGCACCGCCGGTCGGCTGCGAGCAACGTGAGGTCTGCTTGAGCCGGCGCAACACCAGGCGCAGACCTTGGGCACTGGGCAGCTGCGGGAACGTGAGGTTGGGGATGTAGTAGGACCCCATCGGCAGGTCGTCGAGGTCCTCCAACTCACCACCCATCGCCGCAAGCCAGTCCGGGATCTCGAGCAAGCCTCGTACGTAGGTTTCGATGACGTCCTCGGGGGTGGTGCCCTCGCAGACCTCGATCAAGTACCGCGTGAAGCGCGCCACGTCGGCCGGATCCTGCGGATAGACGGTGTTCGCAGAGGAGACCAGTGAGTTGCCGCCCGGCTGCGGGCACTTCTCCACCACCAGGACCCGCGCGCCCGCCTCATGGGCCGACAGGGCCGCAGCCGCCCCGGCGGCCCCGTAGCCCACCACCAGTACGTCGACTTCTTCCCCGTCACTGCAACCGTGGCCGGGCACCGGCTCAGTCGACACACCAACGACCATGGCTTCTCCCCGATCAAAGATTCTTAGGCGGTGCATCGCGCGGCGCGATGTGGTCGGCGTACACCGCGCGCAGGGCACCGATGGCTTGCACCGCGTGCCGACCGTCGGCAGCCTGGATCGCCATCACCGCGATGTACTCGTCGTCGGGCAGCTCTAGACGGGCCCACGGGGCACCGTCGGGAAAAGACACCCGCAGCACCAGCTCCCAGGGCAACGTCCGAGAGCCGAGGAGGTTGCGTACCTCCACTCCATCGGCATCGGCGCGCACCCGGGGCCGGGCGAATAGTAAAGCCGCACCGGCAAGCAGTACCCCCAGCAGCACCATGGCCACCTGGTCGGAGAGCCGGAAGTAGACGCCGGTGGGTGTTTGCCGCAGTAGCACCGCGATCACGGTGAACACCGCGACCAGCAACACGGCGGCGGCCACCGCGATGCCGCGGGCCCTGCGCGGGCGGGCCTCGAACAGCACCTCGGCGGGCATCACGCCTCCCCCGCCGTGCACAAGAGCCCGACACACCGGGCACAGCGAGCGGACACGCCGGGAAGGGGGGCGCGGAAGATCATGGTGTGTCCCAGGAGGATCGACGCAGGCGGCGCAGCACCAGGGCCGTTTCCAGCGCCGCGACGCAGGCCTGGAAGCCCTTGTCCTCAGCCGACGTGGGCAGGCCGCAACGGTTCAGGGCCTGCTCCTCGGTGTCGCAGGTGAGCACCCCGTTGCCTACCGCGGTCCCCTCGTCCAGCGCGACCCTGGTGAGTCCGGCCGTGACCGCGTCGCAGACGTACTCGAAATGCGGGGTCCCACCGCGGATCACCACTCCCAGCGCGACCACGGCGTCGTGGTGGCGGGCCAGTTCCTGACACACCACGGGCAGCTCGACGGCGCCCGGCACGCGCACCACGGTCGGCGCGGCGATCCCGGCCTCGGCAGCGGCGGCGCACGCCCGGTCCAGCAGTGCGGTGGTGACGCGTTCATGCCAGCGAGTCGCGGCGATACCCAGCCGCAGCTCGCCGCAGCCGGCGGGCACGGTGAGCGCGGGCTGGCCCTGGCCACTCATGCCAGCACCCCGCCCGACCCTTCCAGGCCGGCGAGGTCATGACCCATGCGGTCGCGCTTGGTACGCAGGTAGCGCAGGTTCTCCGGGTTGGGCCGGACCGGCAGCGCCACCCGGTCAACGATCTTCAGGCCGTAGCCTTCCAGTGCGGTCCGCTTGGTGGGGTTGTTGCTGAGCAGGCGCATCGAGCGCACTCCGAGATCCACCAGGATCTGCGCTCCGGTGCCGTAGTCGCGGGCATCCGCCGGCATCCCCAGCGCGAGGTTGGCATCCACGGTGTCCGCGCCGGCCTCCTGAAGTTGGTATGCCTGCAGCTTATGCATCAACCCGATGCCGCGGCCCTCATGCCCGCGGATGTAGACCACCACGCCGCGGCCCTCGGCGGCCACCGCGGCCAGCGCGGCATCGAGCTGCGGGCCGCAGTCGCAGCGCAGGGAACCGAAGATGTCGCCGGTGAGGCACTCAGAGTGCATCCGCACCAGCACGTCGGCTCCGTCCCCGATCTCTCCGCGGACCAGCGCGATGTGCTCTAGCCCGTCCAGCAGGCTGTCGAAGCCCACCGCCCGGAAGTCGCCGTGGCGGGTGGGGATCCGCGCCTCGGCGACCCGCTCGATCTGCTTCTCGAACCGCCGCCGGTAGGCGATCATGTCCGCGATGGTGATCAGCTCTAGGCGATGCTCGGCAGCGAAGACCTCCAGCTCGTCGCGACGCGCCATGTCGCCGTCGTCTTTGGCTGAGACGATCTCGCCCAGCACGCCGGCCGGGGGCAGCCCGGCCAACCGGGCCAGGTCCACCGCGGCCTCGGTGTGCCCAGGGCGGCGCAGCACCCCACCCTCCTTGGCCCGCAGCGGTACCACGTGCCCCGGGCGGACGAAGTCGACCGACTTGGCGTCCGGATCGGCCAGTAGCCGGATGGTGCGGGCCCGGTCCGCCGCCGAGATCCCGGTCGTCACGCCCTCGCGGGCATCGACCGTGACGGTGTAGGCAGTGCCCCGCTTGTCCTGGTTGGTGTGATACATCGGCGGCAGTTCCAGCCGGTCGCAGTCATCCCCGGTCAGCGCCACGCAGATGTATCCGGAGGTGTACCGGACCATGAATGCCAGTAGTTCAGGAGTGGCCCGGGCTGCGGCCAAGATCAGGTCGCCCTCGTTCTCCCGCTCCTGGTCGTCCACCACGATCACCGGGCGCCCAGCCGCCACCTCGGCGATCGCCCGATTGATGCCGGCAAAGGCGTTCTCGGTCATCGTGTCCTCCTCCCCCGCATCATCCCCCCAAACATCATGTCCCAGCCGTACCGCTACCGGCGCCAAGATGTGGCAAGGCCAACCTCTCGACATATTTGGCGATCACGTCCGCCTCGAGGTTCACCAGCTCACCGGGATGGCGAGTGCCCAGGGTGGTCAGCTCGCGGGTAGTAGGAATGAGGCCCACAGAGAAGTCTTTGATACATGCCTCGATCACGGTGAGCGATACCCCGTCGACTGTGATGGACCCCTTCTCGACGACGTAGCGGGCCAGCGCGGCAGGCATGCTGATCCGGATCAGCTCCCACGAAGCGGATTCGGTACGGGATAGCACGGTGCCGGTGCCATCGACATGGCCCTGCACCAGATGCCCGCCGAGCCGGTCGCCCAGCTTTGCGGCCCGCTCCAGGTTCAGCCGGTCGCCGGTCCGGGCCGGACCGAGGCTGGAGCGGCGCAGCGTCTCGCCGATCACATCGGCGGTGAACACGTCACCGTCGACGTCGACCACTGTCAGGCACACGCCGTTGACCGCGATCGAGGCACCGGGCCGCGCATCGGAGCTGACCAGCGGCCCGCGGATGGCCAGTCGCGCGGCGTCGGGTCGCTCATCGCGAGCTACCAGTTCCCCGAGTTCCTCGATGATGCCGGTGAACAGGGCTCAGCCCTCCGGGGCGGTGCGCTTCACCGGCCGCCGGATGCCCGAGCCTGGGCCCGCAGCGACTCCATGGCCCGCGCTGGATCCTCAGCCCCGTACACCGCCGAGCCGGCCACGAAACAGTCCACTCCGGCCTCCGCGGCGGCCTCGATGGTGTCGGCGTTGATTCCCCCGTCGATTTCTATCAGCACGGTGAGGTGTCCGGTGTCTACCAACCGCCGGGCGGTACGCACCTTGTCCAGCACCTCGGGAATGAACGACTGCCCACCGAAGCCGGGTTCCACGCTCATCACCAGCAGCGTGTCGTAATGCCGCAACACCTCCACCCACGGCTCCAACGGCGTCTTGGGTTTGACCGACAATCCGGCCTTGGCTCCGGCCGCGCGCAGATCCTTCGCCAGCTTGATCGGGTCCTGCGCGGCCTCGGCGTGCACGGTGACGTTGTGAGAACCTGCTTCGGCGTACCCGATCGCCCACCGATCCGGCTCTTCGATCATGAGGTGGCAGTCCATCGGAAGGTCGGTGTACTTCATCAGGCTCTGCACCACGGGAAGGCCGAACGTAAGGTTGGGCACGAAATGCCCGTCCATCACATCGACGTGTAGCCAGTCAGCACCCGGTACTGCGTTGGCCTCGTCGGCCAGCCGGGCGAAGTCGGCGGACAGCAGGGACGGCGCGATCATCGGCTGGTGTGCCACAGAGTGAACGGTAGCGCCTCGTGAGTGGCAAACAGTGTTATAGCACTCAATGCCACTCACGAGCGGGTGTGGACGGTGAGTTGCAGCCGGTCATCGACGACCGTGCCACAGACGTCCTGGCCACCTTTGAGGTCACCGGCGAGCAGCATGCGGGACAGTGTGCGGTCCAGCTCACGTCCGATTGCCCGGCGCAGCGGCCGAGCGCCGAATTCGGGCTGATAGCCACGGTCGGCAATCCAGTCGATGGCGTGGTCGTCAAGGCGCAGGGTGATGTCCTGGGCGCGCAGCCGCAGCCGAGTCTGCTCCAGCAGCAGCTCGGTGATCGTCCGCAGCCGCGGCCGATCAAGACCGCGGAACAGGACGATTTCATCGATCCGGTTGAGGAACTCCGGCCGGAAGTGCCGCCGCACGCTGGCCATCAGCGATTCCCGTACCTCCTCGACTGATCGCCCACCTTTGGTGGCGGACAGCAGCGCCTCGGCACCGAGGTTGCTGGTCATGATGATCACAGTGTTGGCGAAGTTCGCGGTGCGGCCCCGAGCGTCGGTGAGCCGGCCGGCGTCGAAGACCTGCAGCAGGATGTTCGAGACGTCGACGTGCGCCTTCTCGATCTCGTCCAGCAACAGCACCGTGTACGGGGTGCGGCGGACTGCTTCGGTGAGCTGGCCGGCCTCCTCATGGCCGACGTAACCGGGCGGGGCGCCGATGAGCCGCGACACCGTGTGCCTGTCCTGGAACTCGCTCATGTCGATGCGGACGAGCTGCTCCTCGGACCCGAACAGGGCCTGCGCCAGCGCCCGAGCCAGCTCAGTCTTGCCGACTCCGGTGGGGCCCAGGAACAGGAACGACCCGATCGGGCGGTCCGGGTGATTGAGACCCGCACGGCTGGCGCGAACCGCATCGGCGACAGCCTCGACCGCCTCGTCCTGCCCGACGACCCGCTGCCGTAGCTGCTCCTCGAGGTTGAGCAACCGGTGCCGCTCCACCTCGGTGAGCTGCGCGACCGGGATGCCGGTGCTGCGGGCGACGATATCCGCGACGTCACCGGCACTGACCTCCGGCGGGCGCGTCGGACCGGCGTGCCCGGTGTCCAGCTCCACGATCGCCAGATCAAGCTCCCGGGTCAGCGCCTCGGCCCGCTCGTAGTCCTCGGCGTCAATCGCGATGTCCTTGGCGCGGGCCAGCTGCGCGACACGCTGCTCGAGTGCCCGGGTGTCCGCACTGGGAGCCGCGGCCCGCATCCGGACTCGAGCGCTGGCCCGGTCGATCAGATCGATCGCCTTGTCCGGGAGGAACCGGTCGGTCAGATAGCGATTGGACAGGCGCGCGGCGGCGTCGATGGCCCCCTCGGTGATCCGCACCCGGTGGTGGATCTCGTAGCGCTTGCTCAGGCCGCGCAGGATGGCGACGGTGTCCTCGACGCTCGGTTCGGCGACCATGATCGGCTGGAACCGCCGTTCCAGCGCCGGATCCCGCTCGATGTGCTTTCGGTACTCGTCGACGGTGGTGGCCCCGAGGACCTGCAGGTCACCGCGGGCCAGCGCCGGCTTGAGCATGCTGGCGGCGTCCATCGCGCCGCCCTCGGCCGCGCCGGCACCGATCACCGTGTGCAGCTCGTCGAGAAACAACACCACGGTCCGGGCAGCGGCCGTCACCTCGTTGATCACCGCCGTGAGCCGTTCCTCGAACTCGCCCCGGTACTTGGTGCCGGCTACCATCCCGGCCAGATCCAGGGCGATCACTCGCCGGTTGCGCAGCGGCTCCGGGACCGCGCCCTCGGCTATGCGCGCAGCGATGCCCTCGACGATCGCGGTCTTGCCGACGCCGGGGTCACCGATCAGTACCGGGTTGTTCTTGGTACGCCGCGACAGCACCTCGAGGACCTGCTCGATCTCGTCCTCCCGTCCGATGACGGGGTCGAGACGCCCGGCCCGAGCCTCGGCTGTGAGGTCGCGGCCGTAGCGGTCCACGCGCTGCGTCGACGTGCCTGGCTTCGTTATCCCACCGAGGGACTGCTCAAGGCCGCCGACCAGCCGACTCACCAGGTCCTCGAACGGGTTGGATCCGGAACCGAAAGGCCCATCGGGCATACCGAGCCTCCTCGTCCACAGCACCCGATGTCGACGGTACCGCCCGTTCGCGTCGACGCGCAGCGCATCAGCGTCTCGCTTTCCTTCTAGCACAAGGTGTCCCGCCGCTGTGTGAAGGCACGACCTGAATTGCCTTGCTCCCGATCCGGACAGTTCCAGCACCGAGTTATTGGTCCAACAGCGCGACGGTTTATGCTCCAGCAAGGCTCCGCGCTCCAGCTACCTCATGCACATGAGCGCGCAACAAGTGCTACTCGGCGCAAGCCGCCCAGCACTTCGAAAGCCTGGCCACCTTTGCCGCCGAACCCACGAGTGCCGTCGATGAGTTGCGGCAGTTGAAAATACCACCGCGGGCTCATGGATTATCACCTCGTGACGCGGACAAGACGTGATCGATTCGGATGGTGATGGCCAGAAGACGGGCGGCTAGGAGGTGCTGGCGTGGTGGCATGGCGTGCGGTGCTGGACTCGGAGCCCGAGTTCGCCCAGAGAGCGCAGACGATCATGGATGCGCACCGGCACAAGACGATAGCGACGCTACGGGCCGACGGCTCGCCGCGGATCAGCGGGATTGAGGCGTTGTTCGTGCGGGGTGAGCTGTGCTTCGGCTCGATGCCTGACGCCCGCAAGGGGCAGGACCTGCGACGGGATCCGCGGTTCGCGCTGCACAGCGCCTCGGTGGACCCCCCGGAGGGTCAGGAGTCCAGCTGGTCGGGGGACGCGAAGCTCAGCGGCCGGGCGGTGCTGGTCACCGATCCCGGTGAGCGGGACGCCCTGCTGCAAGCGCTGGGTGCTCCACCCGGCCAGAGCTCCGACGTGTTCCGTGCTGATATCGACGAGGTTGTGATCACCAGGGTCGGTGAGCCCGCGGACCATCTGCTGATCGAGCTGTGGCGCCCGGATCAGCCGCTGCACCGTATCCAGCGTCGCTGAACGGCACTTAACGGCCCAACAGAGCGCAGAACATGGCGTCGGTACCGTGCCGGTGCGGCCACAATTGCACGTGCGGTCCCTCACCAAGGCGGGGTACGTCGGGAAACTCAGGTCGAGCATCGAGTTGCTGAGCACCGGTGCGCCGCACCACGTCGGCGACCACACCCACAGTCTCGTCACGGTGCGGCGAGCACGTCACGTACGCCACCACACCACCCGGACGGACCAGTCGCAGCGCCGCCAGCAACAGCTCACGCTGCAGCCGGACCAGCCCGGCGAGGTCATCGGCGCGCCGCCGCCAACGCGCCTCCGGGCGCCGGCGCAGCGCCCCGAGCCCGGTGCACGGTACGTCCACCAGCACCCGGTCGTAGGACCGTTCCGGCAGCCCGCTGTCGCGGCCGTCGGCGACGTGCACTGTCACCGGCAGGCCCACGCAAGCCTGACCGACCAACCGGGCCCGGTGCTCAGCTTTCTCCACAGCGTCCAGGCTGGCCCCGCGGACGGCGCCCAGGGCCCCCAGCAACGCTGCCTTGCCTCCCGGCCCGGCGCAGAGGTCCAGCCAGCGGGCGTCGGCGCCCTCCACATGGGCTCCGGCCAGCGCCAGGGCGACAAGCTGGCTGCCCTCGTCCTGCACATGGGCCAGGTGATCGCGCACCGCTGCCAGTTCACCCGGGTCACCACCATCGGCTAGGTGCACTCCGTAAGGCGAGTACGGCGCGGCCTCGCCGCCGGTCACCGCGGCCAGGTCGGTAGCGGTGATCCGGCCTGGGCGCGCCGCGAGATGCACCAGCGGGCGGGCATCGTCAGCAGCCAGCGCTTCGCCCAGCTCGTCGGAGTCCCCACCCAGCGCCTCGGAGAAGGCCTGTGCGATCCACCGCGGGTGCGGGTGCGCCATCGCAAGGTGGCCCACCGGGTCATCGTCGGCGGCCGGCGCTACCGCCTGCACCCAACCCTGCTCGTCCTGCTGGCTGACCCGGCGCAACACGGCGTTGACGAAGCCGGCGCTAGCACTGCCACGATCCGCGCGCACCAGGTCGACTGTGGTGCCGACGGCGGCATGCGACGGTACCCGGGTCCGCAGCAGTTGGTAGCTGCCCAACCGCAGGGCATCCAGCAGTTCGCCGTCCACCTCCGACAACGGGCGATCGGTGCAGGACTCCAACACCGCATCCAGCAGACCCAGCGCGCGGCAGGTCCCATAGCACAGCTCGGTGGCCAGCGCGGCGTCCCGGCCGTCGATCCCGCGCTGCCGGAGCAGGCCAGGCAGCACCAGGTTGACATAGGCGTCGCGCTCGCGGACCGCGGCCAGGGCGTCCAGCGCGGCGCGCCGAGGGAGGTCCTCCACCGGTGGCCGGCGCGGCCCGGAGCGCCGCCGGGGCGGCCCCGGCCTGGACGGTCGGGACGGCTTGCGAGGGACCGTCACGACGGACCCTCGACGACCTGGGCGATCCCCACACTGGCCGTCACTGGAATCGCTCCCCCGGCGCCAGCCGGGCACCACGGGCCCAGTCCGGTGCGGGCATCGCCCGCTTACCGGGCGCAGTGACCTCACCCAGCCGCACCGCGCTGCTCGCCGTGCCGACGACTACTTCCCGCTTGCTTGCCCGCAGCTCACCCGGGCAAAGCCCGTCGACGTCGGGCCTGTGAACATCGGCGAGTTGCACCGGCCCGAGACCCACGCGTTGGTCCCGGAACCGAACCCAGGCACCGGGAGCAGGGGTGACCGCACGCACCTGGCGGTGCACCGCGAACGCCGGGGCGCTGAAGTCCACATGCGCATCCTCGGCGGTGAGCTTCGGGGCGTACGACACACCATCGGCCGGCTGGGGCACCGGACGCAGACTACCGTCGGCGATCCCGTCCACAGTGGCCACCAACAGGCGGGCTCCGGCGTCGGCCAACCGGGACAGCAGCTCACCAGCGGTGTCCTCGGGGCGGATCACCTCAGTCACCGTGCCGTATACCGGGCCGGTGTCCAGGCCCTCCTCCAACGCGAAGGTGGACGCGCCGGTGATCTCGTCCCCATGCCGGATCGCGGCCTGCACCGGAGCGGCACCACGCCAGGCAGGCAGCAGCGAGAAGTGCAGGTTCACCCAGCCATGCCGGGGGATGTCCAGCGTCCGCCGCGGAACCAGCGCGCCGTAGCCGACGATCGGGCAGCAATCCGGGGCCAGCGCCGAGAACTGCGCAAGGAAGTCCGGTTCGGTCAGGCGGCGCGGGGTCAGCACCTGCAACCCCACCTTGTCGGCCAAGGCCCCCACCGGGGAACGAGCCGGCCGCTGTCCCCGCCCGGCCGGCGCGTCCGGTCGGGTCAGCACCGCAACGATCTCGTGCCGGTCGGAGTCCAGCAGCGCCTGCAGTGAGGGCACTGCCACGTCAGGCGTGCCGGCGAAGATCAACCGCACCGCTCAGCGCGCCTTGCCGAGCATCGGGTGCGGGCTGACCTTGATCACGGGCTCAGGGTTACCGAACCAGCGTGCCTGCCGGATCTCTCGCATCGCCTGCTTTCGGATCCCGGGGTCGAGCCGGTCGATGAACAGCACGCCATCGAGATGGTCGGTCTCATGCTGGATCGCCCGGGCCAGCCGCTCGGTGCCGTGCACTTCGATCGGCTCACCGTGCTGGTCCAGCCCGCGGGCGACGACCCGCAGATGACGCCGGCACTCCCAGGACAGACCGGGAATCGACAGGCAGCCTTCCGGTCCGTCCTGCAGCTCATCACCCAGCACGTCGAAGGTGGGATTGACCAGATGCCCGGTGAGATCGTCCCCGGCGACGTCGCCACAGCGGTAGGTGAATACCCGCAGCGACACGCCCAGCTGGGGCGCAGCAAGCCCGGCTGCACCCTCTTTGACCATCGTCTCCAGCAGATCGCGGACGAGATTACGCAGCTCCCTGTCGAAGTCGACGACCTCGGCTGCGCGGGTACGCAGCACCGGGTCGCCGAAGAGCCGGACGGGTTGCACAGCCACCAGCGCAGTATGCCTTGTGGCTGCACTAGACCAGCTCGACCGGGTCGAGCTCGACGCGTAGTGGGTCGGGTAGCTTGCGCGCGCTGCGCCCGGCCTGCAGCGCGGTTAATGCGGCGGCCAGGGCGGATCCCTTGGCGCGAGGGACCCGGATCAGCAACCGCTCCCTTTCACCCTCCGATTTCCCCGCTACGGGCACTGGACCCAGCACCTCAGCCCCGGCCGGCACGTCAAGGCCTGCCAGGGTGTCTGGGCTGCCATCGACTGCGGCCATCCGCACCGCGGGCGGGAAGCCGAGCTCGGTGCGGGCGGTCAGCTCGGCGCTCGCATGCCCGGCCGGATCCCAGCGGATCAGGGCCTGCACCGCGGGCAGCGATGCCTCGGCGACCACGACTACCCGGCCGCCGTCTACGGCCGGCTCGACCATTGCCGCCGCGGTCATCCACCGGCGCAATGCCTCCTCCGCCGCGCGCAGGTGGGGACGGGCCAGCAGCGCCGCGGCGTCCAGCAACAGCGCCGCGCCGTACTGGGCCAGCGGCTCAGCTCCCGGAGTGGCGACCACCAGTGCCGGCCCGGGCGGGACACCCGCCAGCACCCTGCCATCAGAACTGTCCCCGCCGGAGGTCAGCAGCGGCACCCCGGGGAAGGCGCGGCCAAGCTCCTCCGCGGTGCGGCCGGCCCCGATCACCGTCGCGCGAAACCGGCCCGAACCGCAGGCCGGGCACCGGTAGCCGGCCTCGGCAACGCCGCACCACCGGCAGGCGGGCTGGCCGCCGGCGGGCAGCGCCAGCGGTCCGGCGCAGCGCCGGCAGCGTGCTGCGATGCGGCACTGCCCGCACGCCAGCGCCGGAACGTAACCGCGGCGCGGCACCTGCACCAGCACCGGCCGATCGCGGTGCAGCGCCGCTCGAACCGCTTCGAACGCCACCCCGGGTAGCCGCGCTGCACGGGCAGCCGGATCCCGGGCCAGCTGGGTGTCGTCCTCACCGATCGCGGTGACCCGCGGCGCTGCGGCCCGCACCACGCGCCGGGTGGCGACGATCTCGTGAGCCCATCCGGTGTCGACCGACAGCTGCGTCTCCGCGGTGCGCGCATAGCCGGCCACCAGCAGCGCCCCACCCTCGAGCACGGCCCGCTGGCCGAGCACCAGCCGAGCGTGCGGGTAGGGCGCCCGCGGCTCGACGTGCAGGTCGTCGCCGTCGTCCCACAACACCATCAGCCCCAGGTCCGCAACCGGAGCGAAGGCCGCGGCCCGGGTGCCGACCACGATGCGCACCGCCCCCCGCCGCACCGCCAACCAGCGGCGGTAGCGCTGCGCCGGCCCGCACTCAGCGGCCAGGGTGACCACCGCATCAGGCCCGGCGAGCGCAGCCACCGCGGCGTGCACCCGCGCGGTGTCCCGATGATCTGGCAGCACCAGCAACGCGCCCCGTCCGGCGGAGGCCACGGTGACCGCGGCCTCCGCGAGCCGAGCGGGCCAATCCTCCCCCGGCAACGCCTGCCAGCAGGCGTGCGCCGCCCGACCCTGGTGCAGGGCCTCCAGAAAGGCCGATCCGCGAGGGTAACGGTCCCATCCGGGCACGGGGGGTCGCCGCGGACGGGGCGCGGCGGGTGGACCCGGCTCGGCCTCGGTGCGGGCGTGCCGCGGCGGCACTGCCAGCCGCAGCACGTCGCTCATGGTGCCGGCACACCGGTCAGCCACCACTCGCGCCAGCGCTGCAATCTGCGGGCTGAGCACTGGTTCGGCAGAGATCACCCGATGCAGCCAGCCGAGGCGGCCCGGATGGTCGGATCGCTCGGCGCGTTCCAGCAGCCATCCGTCCACCAACCGCCCGGCGAAACGGACCCGCAGGCGCACCCCGGGCACCGCCGTCACGTCGAGTTCGGCAGGCACCTGGTAGTCGAATGGGCGGTCGAGGTGGGCCAGCGGGGTATCCACACACACCCGAGCCACGGGCAGCGCGGCGGCCGGACTGTGCTCCCCACGACGGGGCTGTCCCCGATGCGACCGGCTGGCGCTGCTCACCGGACGGGTCTACCAGAGCGTCCCGTCAGCTCCGACCACACCTAGGAGCGGCGGCGCTGGCAGCGCGCGGTTCACCGTCCTGCTCGACGGGGCGGTGAGCGAAATGGTGCAGGGCGAAGAGGAAGAACCCGCCTACCGGCACGCCTCGATCGACATCTTCCTCGACCCCTTGTACACGGGCGGGGTGTCGGCCGTGACCCGGTAGGAACGCTGGCTCGCCACCTGGTTCGGGACCGCAGTCACCACCGTCTGGTGATCGACCCGGCAGCAGACAACGAGCCCGCGATCCGCTGCTACTCGGCGGTGGGCTTCCGGTCGGTGGGTGTGCTGCGCCGCTAGGAGCGCGACGCCGACAGCACCGGCTGGCACGACGGTCTGCTCATGGACCTACTCGCCGAGGAGCTGCAGCCGGGCCTCGACAGCATCCCAGACCAGCGCGGCGAGCACTGACTTGGGGCCCTCAGGCAGGTCGATCTCCGTACCGTCGTCGGCGAGCAGCCATCCTGCGTTGTGCTCGACCCCGAACCCCCGGTCCTGCCCCACCGCGTTGACCACCAGCAGGTCACAACCCTTGCGGGCGAGTTTGGCTCGGCCGTGCGCGAGCACCCCGCCGTCGGAGTCGCCGGTCTCGGCGGCGAAACCGACCACCACCTGGCCCTGCGGGCGGCGCCGCACCAGTTCGGCCAGGATGTCGGGGTTGCGGACCAACCGGATCGGATCCGGATCCGATCCGGACTTTTTGATCTTGCTGGGATGATACGCAGCCGGGCGGAAGTCGGCCACGGCGGCAGCCATCACCACCACGTCAGCGGCCGGCGCCGCCTTGAGCACAGTCTCCTGAAGCTGGTCCGCCGTACCCACCCGGATCACCTCGACCCCGGCCGGATCACTCAGTTCAGGAGCGTTGGCCGCGACCAGCGTCACCCGAGCACCGCGCTGCGCCGCGACTCGGGCCAGCGCGTAACCCTGCCGGCCGGAGGACCGGTTGCCCAGGTAGCGCACGGGGTCCAGCGGCTCGCGAGTGCCACCGGCGGAGATCATCACCTGCCGGCCGGTGAGATTTCGCGGCAGGGCGTCCGGGCGGTGCAGCAGCAGGGTGGCGAGGTCGACGATCTCCTCGGGCTCCGGCAGCCGGCCGGCACCGGAGTCGGCACCGGTGAGCCGCCCGGTCGCGGGCTGCGCGACGACTGTCCCGCGCGAGCGTAGCAACGCAACGTTGTGCTCCGTTGCCGGATGTTCCCACATCTCGGTGTGCATTGCGGGCACCAGCAGCACCGGGCAACGGGCGGTGAGCAACGTGGCGCAGAGCAGGTCGTCGGCCCGGCCGTGGGCAGCACGAGCCAGCAAATCCGCGGTTGCCGGGGCGACCAGCACCAGATCAGCGGTCTGCCCCAGCTGCACGTGGGGGACCTCAGGGATGTCGGCGAACAGGCCGTGCTGTACCGGTCGCCCGGACAGCGCCTCCCAGGTCGGGGCACCGACGAATCGTAGGGCAGCCTCAGTGGGAACCACCCGCACCTGATGCCCCGCTTCGGTGAGGCGGCGGAGTACCTCACAGGCCTTGTAGGCGGCGATCCCGCCCGCAACGCCGAGCACGATCCGCCGGGATAGGTCCGGCCGGACCGGCCCGGCGCGGGTCACTCGCCTTCGGTGTGCTCGAGTAGACCGCTGTGGATTTCCCGCAGCGCGATCGACAGCGGCTTCTCGCGCGCTCCCGGCTCGACCAGCGGGCCGACGTACTCCAGCAGTCCTTCCCCGAGCTGTGCGTAATAGTCGTTGATCTGACGAGCCCTTTTGGCTCCGAAGATCACCAGAGCGTACTTCGAGCTGACCTTGTCGAGCAGATCGTCGATGGGCGGATTGGTGATGCCTTCAGGGGCGGTGACCGCGGGCGCGCCCAGCGCGCCCAATTCGGTGGGGGTGCTCACTCACTGTCTCCAAGATGTCAGGGGCCGGGCGGACGGTATCCGGAACCCGTGCCGACCATCAAGGTTATCAATTCCTGCGCGGCCCGCCCGACGTCGTCGTTGACAATCGTCGCATCGAACTCTCCGACGGCGTCCAGTTCTTCCCGGGCCACCTGCAACCGGCACTCCAGCCCGGCTGGATCCTCCGTGCCACGACCGGCCAGCCGCTCCCGAAGCGCCTCCCAGGACGGCGGCATCAGCATGACCAGCAACGCATCGGGCATCGCGGCTCGAATCTGCCGGGCGCCTTGCACTTCTATCTCCAGTAGCGTTGATCGGCCAGCGGCCAACGCATCACGTACCGGCGCGGCCGGAGTGCCGTAGAAGTTACCCGCATACTCGGCGTACTCCAGAAACTCGCCAGCCTCGACCATGCGACCGAAGGCGGCGCGGTCCACGTAGTGGTACCGCTCATCCGGGCGTTGGCCGCCACGAGGCGATCGGGTGGTCACCGACACGCTGACGAACAGCTCTGGCCAGCGCCGCAGTACCTCGGCGACCACGCTGGACTTGCCAACTCCGGAAGGGCCTGAGACAACGGTGAGTCGGGGCCCGGCAGCCTCGCTGGTCCCCGACTCACCCGCCGTCACTATGTGGTCGCTTTACGCCGACTGTGCTGCACTTACTGTTGCGCTGGGCCGGGGTTACTCTGGGCCGAACTCGCTGAGCAGCGCCTTACGCTGGCGCTCACCAAGCCCACGCAACCGCCGACTGTTGGCGATCTCCAGCCGCTCCATGATCTGCTGAGCGCGAACTTTGCCCACGCCAGGCAGGGCCTCGAGCAAAGCCGAAACCTTCATCTTCCCCAGGATGTCGTCGCTGTCGGACTGAGCGAGCACCTCCGTGAGGTTAGTCCCACCGCGCTTGAGGCGTTCCTTGAGCTCGGCCCTGGCGCGTCGGGCGGCGGCCGCCTTCTCCAGCGCAGCGGCCCGCTGCTCCTCGGTCAGCTCGGGAAGGGCCACGGTCTCCTCCGTCGATTGCTAGTGCTTAGGGATGGTCTGGATTGGTGCGGCGACCGTATCCCCCAGGCGGTCCGCTGTTCAACGCGGGGTGCCCCCATCGACCTGCCGTGACGGCAATCCGAGCAGCTCTGTGGCCTCGTCGGCCATCCGCCGTGCGGCGTGTCGCAGAAGGGCCGGCTCGGGGCCATGCCGTAACAGCTCACGTGACGTGGCCGGCAGGACGCGTCGAAGCGCCACACCGAAGACCTGGCGTAGGCCAGCCAAGCGGGCCCCCTGCGCACCTATTCCTGGGGCGAGTATCGGGCCATTGAATGCTCCCAGCCGTAGTGCCCTGGCCGGGGTGGTGGCCCCCACCACCACCCCGAAGTCGCCGAGGGGACCGGTATTGCGTGCGGCGACGGCGTCGATCACCAACTGCCCGACCGTGCTTCCAGCGCGGGTCAACGCAGCCTGCACGGCGGCGCCTTCCGGGTTGGACGTCAGCGCCAGCACGAATACCCCCCTCCCGGTACGGCCGGCCAGCTCGAAGGCCGGATCCAGCGCACCCACCCCGAGGTAGGGCGACACGGTGATCGCGTCGGCGGCCAGCGGCGCCCCGTCGCTGAGGTAGGCGGCGGCGTACCCGGCCATGGTGGAACCGATGTCTCCCCGCTTGACGTCGAGTACGACCAGCGCGCCGGCATCCCGGGCAGTTTCCAGCACCCGCTCCAGCACGGCGACGCCTCGGGCCCCGTACCGCTCGAAAAACGCCGATTGTGGCTTGATGACCGCCACCTCAGGCGCCAGCGCCTCGACCGCCCCCCGAGCAAACCTCTCAAGCCCAGTGACGTCGTCCGCCAGGCCCCACTGCCGCAATAGCTCCGGATGCGGGTCGATCCCCGCACCCAACGGCCCCCGCGCGGCCACGACAGCGCTCAACCGCGCACCAAACCCACATTGAGCGGGCTCAGCGGGGTTATCGGGCATTGAATAACCCGGCTGAGCTTGCTGAATGCGGGGTGGTGGGGCTGGCGCGGAGGGCGGCGTGGAGGGCTTGGAGGGGGCGGACGGTGATGTCACCACGGATCAGGGCTTCGATGCCTTGGACGGCTGCAGCGGCGCCCTGCACGGTGGTGATGCAGGGGATGTCCCGGGACACCGCCGCGGTGCGGATCTCGTAACCGTCCACCCGGGGACCTGGATTGCCGTAAGGCGTGTTGATGATCATATCGACCTTCCCGGCGTTGATCAGGTCGACGATGTTGTCGGGACCTTCGAAGTGCTTGCGCACGACGGTGCAGGGAATCCCGTTACGGCGAAGCGTGTTGGCGGTCCCGCGGGTGGCGAGGACCTCAAAGCCCAAATCGGCCAGCCGTTTGGCTGGGAACACCATGGCACGCTTGTCCCGGTTGGCCACCGACACGAACACCCGCCCCGAAGTAGGCAACGAGCCGTAGGCCGCGGCCTGGGACTTCGCGAAGGCTTGACCGAATGCGGCGTCGATGCCCATCACCTCGCCGGTGGACTTCATCTCCGGCCCCAGCAGCGAGTCCACCCCTTGACCCTCCGGGGTGCGGAACCGGTGGAAGGGCAGCACGGCTTCCTTGACCGCCACCGGCGCGTCAGCCGGCAGGTCACCCCCGTCCCCGTGCGCGAGCAGCAGGCCCTCGGCTCGCAGCTGCACGATGGTGGCACCGAGCATGATCCGAGCAGCGGCTTTGGCCAGTGGCACCGCAGTGGCCTTGGAGACGAACGGAGCCGTGCGGCTGGCCCGTGGGTTGGCCTCCAGCACGTAGAGCACGTCGCCCTTGAGGGCGTACTGCACGTTGAGCATGCCCCGGACGCCGATCCCGTGGGCGATCGCCTCGGTCGAGGCACGCACCGTGATCAGATCAGACTCGCCCAGTGTGATCGGCGGCAACACGCAGGAGGAGTCCCCGGAGTGCACTCCGGCTTCCTCGATGTGTTCCATGATCCCGCCGAGGTAAACCTCGTTGCCGTCACATAGCGCGTCGACGTCGATCTCGATGGCGTCGTCGAGGAACCGGTCCACCAGCACCGGGTGCTCGGGGGTGATCTCGGTGGCACGGGCGATGTAGCCGGCCAGCGTCTCCTCGTCGTAGACGATCTCCATCCCGCGCCCGCCGAGCACGTAGGAGGGGCGGACCAGGACCGGGTAGCCGATCTCCTCGGCGATCTTGCGAGCCTCCGCGAACGAGGTCGCGGTGCCGTAGGCCGGTGCGGGTAGCCCGGCCCGCTCCAGCACCGCGCCGAAGGAGCCGCGGTCCTCGGCGAGGTGGATCGCCTCGGGAGTGGTGCCCATTACCGGGACACCGGCATCGGCCAGCCGCTGAGCCAGACCCAGCGGGGTCTGGCCGCCCAGTTGCACGATCACGCCCGCCACGGTGCCCGAGGTCCGCTCGGCCTGGATCACCTCCATGACATCTTCAAAGGTCAGCGGCTCGAAATAGAGCCGGTCGGCGGTGTCATAGTCGGTGGATACGGTCTCCGGGTTGCAGTTGACCATCACGGTCTCGTAGCCGCCGGGTGGGTTGGGAGACGAACCGAGCGCCATCGCAGCGTGCACGCAGGAGTAGTCGAACTCGATGCCCTGCCCGATCCGGTTCGGCCCGGAACCGAGAATGATCACCTTGGGCCGTTCCCGCTGCTGGGTGACTTCAGTCTCGGCATCGGGATCGGTCTCGTAGGCGGAGTAGTGGTAGGGCGTGCGGGCGGCGAACTCGGCGGCGCAGGTGTCCACGGT
>DASVWA010000105.1:0-1844 GCA_036389855.1 Pseudonocardiaceae bacterium | reverse complement strand
TCGACGGGTGAGGGTCGACAAGGGGGTCGCTGTTCTGGCCGTGAGTGCGGGGTGAATGTGCTCGGGTGTGGAGGGGCTGCGATCGCGGTGAGGCGGTGGCAACGCTGCGGTGATCAGGCGATGGTCCATACACCGGCGTGGCGGGTCAGACCGAGGTTGAGGAGGCGACGCAGGTTCAGCCCGGCCATCCGCAGGTGCAGCCAGAGATCGCCGTTGAGGGTTCCGCGGTAGCGCAGCTTGCGGCAGCGGCCTTTGGGTCCGATCAGCCAAGCGAGGGAGTGTTCCACCATCGGGCGGTGTTGGCGGTAGGTATGGCGCAGCTGGGCGTTGTCGCCCCAGTCTCGACGGGCTTGGCGCAGCAGTGCGTCATGGGGGTGCAGATTCAAGGTCCGGCCGGTCTTGCTGGTGGTGCATCGCTGGCGCAGCGGACAACTTCGGCAGGCGGCTCCAAAGGTGACGGTTCGACGTGGGGTGATTGGGCGGGTGACCCCGTTGGGGCAGGTCACGGTGTTGGCTTGGTCGTCGACGGTGAAGTCGTCGATGGTGAATCCGTCGGCGACTGCGGGTCGCAGCGGACCGGGTTTGATGACCGCGGTGTGTCCCTGGCCGGCGAGTGCGGCTCTGGCCTGGCCGGTGCCATAGGCGCTGTCGCCCAGCACCTCCAGTTCGCCGTCTTCGGTGTCGAGTAGTTCCAGCCCGATCACGGCCTCGTGGTTGTCCTCGCCAGAGGCTTGGGTGAGCCGGCCGTCGGTGAACAGTCCGGTGTCGGGCTCGATGGCCACGTGGCCCTTGTAGCCGTCTTGGCGATGGTGCACGGTTTTGTGCACGTGCCGGGCCTGGGGGTCCACTGTCGAGATCACCCGGTCGCTGGCCACTTTGCGGGCGATGCGCCACCGCCCGTCGGTGCCATCGGACCCTTCGGCGGGCTCGACGTCTTGCCCGGCGACCAACGCCAGCAGCGCCAACGCCTGCGCCGCCCGCGCGTCGAGCTTCGCTTGGGTCAACGCGTGCACGATCGCGTTGGCATCGCCCACCAACGCCGACACCAGTGCCTCGCGAGCCTGGTTGTCGTCCCAAGCGATAACGGGCTTGCCGGGGTCGTCGTAGTCGTGCGCATGGCACCCGACGGTGATGATCTCCGCGGCACCGGGCACTTCGCGGCGAACCCGACGGATCGCGGCGATCAAGTGGGTGATGGTGTCCTGAGTAGCCACCGCGTCATCAAGCACCACCGAGTCCAGCGCGCGCCGGGTCTTCCCTGTCAACACACCGGTCTGGGCGATCACACCCCGCACCACATCACAGATCCGATTCGGCCGATCAGAGACCGCCAGACGCCGACGCCAGTAGGTCAACGTGCTCGGGTGAAAACCTTCATGATCCAACGGCAGACCACAGGCCACCTTCCAGCGGATATCGCAGCGCACCGCCGCCACAGCGTCTCGATCCGACAAATCATGCAAGGTCTGCAACACCAGCACCGACGCAGCGACCTCACCCGCCAGACTCGGCCGACCCGTCGAACTCGGAAACAGGCCAGCGAACAACTCCGCCGGGAACACCTCACCACGATGCTCAGCCAAAAACGCGAACACACTGCCCGCCGGGACCAGATGCCCAACCAGGGCACCAGCGTCCATCAGATCCGGGTCGGAGTCACCAGCGCCTTGCACCTGGCGATCATCCCAGCCGAGCTACCAGACGAGTGGCAAGACTCACGGGTTATTCAGCGCACTCCTAGCCGATCCCTACCGACGCACGTTCACCTCGACGCGCCGGACACCGAAACACGCCGGACGTACTCATCTGCCGATGTGCGCGTGTGCCGATGTGAAGTGGGCCCG
>DASVWA010000104.1:0-54971 GCA_036389855.1 Pseudonocardiaceae bacterium | reverse complement strand
GCGGTCGTACGGCAGGTTAACCCTGCGGTTCGATCCGACGATGTGCTGAGTGCGCTCGGCGTCGTCGCCGGTCTTGCACCGCCGGTGCCCGCGAAAGCGATCCGGATGGCGCAAGGTCGGCTCGACGACTACGGGGATCTTGTCGACCCGCTCGCCGCGGATCGGGCATACGCCCGGACGGCGGTGGTGGGGGACGACGGCGGGTCAGATCAGCACGATGTCGCAGGACATGCCGGTTGACCGTTCCGAACCGCGGAGCTGCCGGTGGAACACAGGATTGCCGTCGCCGGGCTTGGCGGCGGATAACGCATAGGGCCCCTGCGCGGCCGCGTCCCGACATACGGGACGCGCCCGGGGGCTGGAGGAGTTGAATGGCGAACAGGACAACGCCCGCCGGAAGCATCGGCGGGCCAACGGGCACATCCATGACCACCGCCCCCGCCGGGGCGGCGCTTGCTGCTTCCCTGCCGGACAGGGTGCGCGTGCACGCCCTGGCGAAGCTGCTCTCGGTGAGCAGCAAGGAAGTCATGGCTGCGCTGACCGAGCTCGGCATCGCGATCCGCAGCGCGCAGTCAAGCATCGACCGCGAGACAGCGTTGCGGGCGATTGAGGTGCTGCTACCGGATCCCGCATCCGACGCGGTGGAGACCGAGCAGTTTGACCTCCAGACCGAGGAGGTCGACGACCGCGACACACCTGGCGTGTCACTGGCGCCGGTGTTCAACGCAGCAGCACCGGTGTTCCTGCCGCCGGTGTCGACGCCGGCGGTCGTCGAGGAACCCGACGACGAGGAGGATGAGGACCAGGAAGGCGAGGCGGAGCCCGACGGGGCCAGCCGGCGCCGTCGCCGGCGTGGCCGGCGCGGTCGTGGTCGGGGCAAGACCGGTGAGGACACCGAGGACGGCTCGGTCGAGCAAGACGACAACGGTGACCAAGACGGCGCCGAATCCTCCGATCAGCAGCCCGATGATCGCGCGGTTGAGGAGCCTGCCGAGGGGGAGGTCAGGCGTCGTCGTCGCCGCAGACGTCGTCGAGACGTTGCTGACGATGAACTCGACACGCGTGAGGACGACCCTCCAGACACCGTCGTTCATGTCCGGGAGATCACGGATCGGCCGGCCGAGGACGAGGTGCAGGCCATCCGCGGCTCCACTCGTCTGGAGGCCAAGAGGCAACGTCGACGGGACGGCCGCGAAGCCGGCCGGCGGCGCGCTCCGATCCTGTCCGAATCGGAGTTCCTCACTAGGCGTGAGGCTGTCGCGCGCACCATGATCGTGCGCGAGAACCATGAGCGCACCGAGATCGGGGTGCTTGAGGATGACATCCTCGTGGAGCACTTCGTCACCGCGTCAGGCTCTGGCTCACTCGTCGGCAACGTCTATCTCGGCAAGGTGCAGAACGTGCTGCCCTCGATGGAGGCCGCGTTCGTGGACATCGGACGGGGCCGCAATGCGGTGCTCTACGCCGGCGAGGTGGATTGGGACGCCGCCGGGCTCGAGGGCAAGGCGCGCCGCATCGAACAAGCCCTGTCCAGCGGCGACAGTGTTCTCGTGCAGGTGACGAAGGACCCGGTGGGGCATAAGGGCGCCCGGCTGACCACCCAGATCAGCCTGCCTGGCCGCTTTCTGGTGTACGTCCCGGGTGGTCGAGCTACCGGCATCAGCCGCAAGTTGCCCGATACCGAGCGCAAGCGCCTCAAGGAGGTGCTCAAGCGGATCGTGCCGGAGGACGCGGGCGTGATCATCCGCACCGCCTCGGAAGGCGTCAGCGAGGAGGAATTGGCTCGCGACGTCCGCCGGTTGCAGGCTCAGTGGGAGGTCATCCAGAACCGTTCCGGTGTCTCCGACAGCACTTCAGGCAGCTCCGGGAGCAAGGTCAAAGCACCGGAGTTGCTGTACGAGGAGCCCGACCTGTTGGTGAAGGTCGTCCGGGACCTGTTCACCGAGGACTTCCGCGAACTGGTCGTCCAGGGCGACGACGCGTGGCAGACCGTTGAAGGCTACGTCAAACATGTGGCCCCGGACTTGATGACCCGGGTGCGCCGGCATACCGGTACCGGCGACGTGTTCGCTGAGTTCCGGATCGACGAGCAGATCACCAAGGCGCTGGACCGCAAGGTGTGGCTACCCTCCGGCGGTTACCTGATCATCGACCGAACTGAGGCGATGACGGTGATCGATGTCAACACCGGCAAGTTCACCGGCTCGGGCGGCAACCTTGAGGAGACCGTTACCCGCAACAACCTCGAAGCCGCCGAGGAGATCATCCGCCAGCTCAGGCTGCGCGACATCGGCGGCATCATCGTGATCGACTTCATCGACATGGTGCTCGAATCGAACCGGGATCTCGTGCTACGTCGACTGACCGAATGCCTGGGCCGGGATCGCACCCGTCACCAGGTGGCCGAGGTCACCACGCTGGGTCTGGTCCAGATGACCAGAAAGAAGGTCGGCACCGGATTGCTGGAGGCGTATTCCAGCACTTGTGAGGTGTGCAAGGGCCGCGGCGTGCTGGTGTCCGCCGACCCGGTGACCGTCGAGAGCCAGCCGGCCGCTGCCCCGTCGGGCGCCAAAGACGCCGGTGGCGGCAACGGCCGTCGCGCGCGGTCCCGTGGACGTGGCACGGGTGGCGATCCCGTGACGTCGGAGCAGGAGACGTCGGAGCAGGGACCATCCGAGCAGGGGACATTGGAAATGCCGAGTACCGAGGCCGTGCCCGCTGCTGAGATCGCGCCGCTGCCGGGTCCGCAGGATTCGTCAGAACCGGTTTCGGGCGCCACCTCGGTGGTTACGTCGGGGGCTGCCGCCGAGACCAGCCCGGTGGCGGCTCCTGCAGCGACCGAAGCCCCGGCCAGACCTGCGCAGCCAGCGACGCGGACTGTGACGCGCCGCCGCCGCGCGGCATCGCGCCCTGCCGGACCACCCGCTCCAGAGCTTCCGGAGGGTGTCGACTCGGCCGTCCCTGCGCTTCGCGATAATGCGCGTGAGGTGAGCACCCCGGTTTGACCGTGCCAGATGGTGGGCCGTACCCTCGTTGTGCGGCCCGCCTGATCGGCGGGCTTAGGTCTGTTCGCTTGTCATGCACCAGCGTTTGTCATGCACCGGCGTCAGCCGGCACAGCTTCAGTTAATTCTCGTCCAATCAGTCGAACAGCAGGAGTTCCCACCCGATGTACGCGATCGTAAAGACTGGCGGCAAGCAGTACAAAGTGGCCGTCGGGGACGTCGTCGAGGTGGAAAAGCTCGAGGGCGAGCCCGGGACCGAGGTCAACTTTCCCGCCGTGCTACTCGTGGACGGCTCCGAGGTGACCACTGACGCCGCTGCGCTTGGCGCGGTCTTAGTCAGTGGCAAGGTCGTCGCGCAGGCGAAGGGACCCAAGATTCGGATCCACAAGTTCAAGAACAAGACCGGCTACCACAAGCGCCAGGGTCACCGCCAGCATCTGACCCGCGTCGAGGTCACCGGCATTTCCCGCTGAAGCAACAGTGACCTTGAACAGCAGTGACCTTGAACAGCAGTGACCTTGAGGCAACAGGGACCTTGGGAGGTTGTGAGTACCGATGGCACACAAGAAGGGCGCTTCCAGCTCCCGGAACGGTCGTGACTCCAACGCCCAGCGGCTCGGAGTGAAGCGGTTCGGTGGCCAGCTGGTGAACGCAGGGGAGATCCTCATCCGTCAGCGCGGCACCAAATTTCACCCTGGCGTGGACGTCGGCCGCGGCGGTGACGACACACTGTTCGCACTCGCGGCGGGAACGGTGCAGTTCCGCACCAAGCGTGGGCGCAAGATGGTCAGCATCGTCCCGGCCGAGGCCTGAGCCCGGGCCACACAGCGCGCAACCCCACGAGGGGCGGACCGGCGAAGACGACCGGCCCGCCCCTCGTCGCGTTGCAGTATCGAGTGAGGTCGAAGGAGGAGCAGAGGTGTCGCGCTTCGTGGACCGTGCGGTGATTCACGTCGCCGCGGGTGACGGCGGTCATGGCTGCGCCTCGGTGCACCGGGAGAAATTCAAGCCGTTGGGTGGCCCGGATGGCGGCAACGGTGGGCGCGGCGGCGATGTGGTGCTGATGGTGGATCCCGGGGTGCACACGCTGCTCGACTTCCACTACCGCTCCCACGCGAGGGCCTCAAGTGGCAAGCAGGGACAGGGCGGCAACCGAAACGGCGCGGTGGGCGAGGACCTCATCCTGCGGGTGCCGGACGGCACGGTGGTGATCGATTCCCAGGGCGAGGTGCTGGTCGACTTGGTGGGCGCTGGAACCCGTTTCATCGCTGCAGCAGGCGGATCCGGCGGGCTGGGCAACGCGGCGCTGGCCTCCAAGGCGCGCAAGGCGCCGGGTTTCGCCCTACTCGGTGAGCCAGGCGAGACTCGAGACCTGGTGCTGGAACTGAAGTCGGTCGCCGATGTCGGGCTCATCGGGTTCCCCTCAGCGGGCAAGTCCTCCCTGGTTTCGGTGCTTTCAGCGGCTCGTCCCAAGATCGCCGATTACCCGTTCACCACGCTGGTGCCCAATCTCGGCGTGGTCACCGCGGGAGACACCGTGTTCACCGTCGCCGACGTCCCAGGTCTGATTCCCGGCGCCAGCCAGGGCAAGGGGCTGGGGCTGGAGTTCCTGCGGCACATCGAACGCTGCGCGGTGCTGGTGCACGTCGTGGACTGCGCGACTGTCGAGCCCGGGCGCGATCCACTGTCCGATGTTGATGCCCTGGAGCGTGAGCTCGCCGCGTACACCCCGTCACTGGGTGGCGAACTGGCGTCCCGCCCCCGACTGGTGGTGCTCAACAAGATAGACGTACCGGACGCCCGGGAGCTGGCTGAGATGGTGAGTCCCGAGCTCACAGCCCGTGGCCTGCCGGTGTACTCGGTTTCCACGGTGACCACCGAGGGCCTGCGGGAGCTCACCTTCGCCCTCGGAGCGGCGGTGCGCCAGCACCGATCCGTCCAACCGCCGCTGGAACCCACCCGGGTGGTGCTGCGCCCCTCGGCCGTCGGCGAATCCGGTTTCGAGGTCGTGGCGGATCCGGATCGACCTGACGGGTTCATCGTCCGTGGCATCCGGCCGCAGCGCTGGGTGCGCCAGACCAACTTCGACAACGCCGAGGCCGTCGGTTACCTGGCCGATCGCCTGGCCCGGCTCGGTGTCGAGGATGCCCTGGCAACCGCTGGCGCCCGCGCCGGATGCCCGGTCACCATCGGTGACGTCACGTTCGAGTGGGAGCCCTCCACACCGGCCGGAGCGGCCGCGGTTCGGCTAGGGGGGCGGGGAACGGACTGGCGCTTGGACGACGACGAGCGCATCAGCGCCGCCCAGCGCAAGGCCGCTCGACGGATTCGGCGCGGATCCACTGCCAGCTCTGGTGAGCCTGAGGACTCTGGCCAGCCCAAGGACTCTGGGCAATACAGCGCGGACGTGGGGCACGATTGAGCCTGACCCGGCACGCTGTGGCGCAGGCGCGGCACCTTGTGGTCAAGGTTGGCTCCTCCTCGCTCACCACGGCAGCCGGCGGGCTGGACCGGGCGAGGCTGGACACACTGGTCGACGCGCTCGCTGCTCGGGTCGCGGCCGGCACCCACCTCGTGCTGGTGTCCTCGGGCGCCATCGCTGCCGGGTTGGCCCCGCTGGGGCTGCGCCGCCGGCCCCGCGATCTGGCCACTCAACAGGCCGCCGCCAGCGTCGGTCAGCTGGCGTTGGCACACGCCTACGCCGAGTCGTGGGCACGGTATGGCCGAACCGTGGGGCAGGTGCTGTTGACCTCCGACGACATGGTCCGCCGCGCGCACTACCGCAACGCCCAGCGCACCTTCGCCCGGCTGCGCGGGCTCGGTGTGATGCCGGTGGTCAACGAGAACGACACGGTAGTCACCGACGAGATCAGGTTCGGCGACAACGACCGGCTGGCCGCCCTGGTGGCGCACCTGATCGGTGCCGACGCATTGGTGTTGCTCTCGGACGTCGGCGGGCTCTACGACGGTGATCCGCGACGCGGCGCGGCGCGGCTGATTACCGAGGTGCTCGGCCCTTCGGATGTGCGCGGCGTGCGCGTTGGCGACGGTGGTGTGCTGGGCACCGGGGGGATGGCCTCCAAGCTCGACGCCGCGACGCTGGCTTCACGAGCCGGAGTCCCGGTGCTGCTGGCCGCTGCTGCGCAGGTGGAGCGGGCATTGGGTCCGGCTGATGTCGGTACCGCCTTCGCGCCGAGCGGGGCGCGGCTGTCCGCGCGCCGATTCTGGCTACGCCACGCCGCGGGTGCAGCCGGCCGACTGCGGCTCGACGACGGGGCGGTGAACGCGGTGGTGCACCGCCGCCGTTCGCTGCTTGCCGCCGGCATCATCGGCGTCGAGGGAGACTTCGAGGCTGGCGACGTGGTGGAGCTGATTGACCGACACAACGTGGTGGTGGCCCGGGGGATGGTCGGATTCGACGCCGCTGAGTTGCCTGAGCTGATCGGCCGTTCCACCCGCGACCTGCCTCCCGAGCTGCGCCGCGAGGTCGTACACGCCGATGACCTGGTCCCCGTGTAAACCCCTACCCCCGCGTGTCGGGCTCCCGTGTCCGGGTGTCCGGCTGCCGTGCTCACCACGGTGGTGCCAGGTGCGTCGACACACCGGGCACGGGAACGCGACACGCGGGGGAGGGGGTGCCACGTAGGCTGGATGCCGTGCAGCTGCGAACGAACCCCGAGGCGGCCACGGGGACTCCCACGGAGTCCGGGGCCGAGGTCGTGGCCGGTTGCGCCCGGCAGGCGCAGCGCGCCGCTCCCACCCTGGCTACCGCCCCCGACGATGCGATCAACACCGCACTGCACGTCATGGCACACCGGCTGACCGATTCCGCCGCCGAGGTACTTGCCGCCAACGCCGCCGATATCACCGCAGCGCAGCAATCGGGGATGACCCAGGCGCTGATCGACCGGCTGCGGTTGGGCGAGGCGCGGTTGACCGAGATGGCCGGCCAGCTCGCGTTGCTCGCGCAGGTTCCGTTCCCGTCGCGGGATCGGGTGTTGGAAGATCGTCCAGACGGTTTGCGACTGATCGAGCGTCGCCGCCCGGTGGGCGTGGTGGGCGCCACCTTCGAGGCCCGGCCCAATGTCACCGTCGATGTCGCCTCCCAACTGGTGAAGTCCCGCAACGCCGGGGTGCTGCGCACCGGATCGGCGGCACTGCGCTCGGCGCTGGCGCTGTGCGAACACGTCATCGCGCCCGCGCTGGCCGACGCGGGGTTAGACCCTGGCGCCGTGCAACTGGTGCCCGACCCACGCCGGGACTGTGCCTTGGCCCTGGTGCAGCGCCCTGAGCTGATCCCATTGGTCATCGTGCGGGGTAGCGGAGACACCACCCGAAAGCTGGCCGCCGAGGGGGCTCGTCACGGGGTGCGAGTCTTGGCCCATGCCGATGGTGGCGGGGTGCTCTACGTCGATGCCGCGGCTGACCCCGTGCTGGCCGTCGAGCTGCTCGTTGCTGGGCTGGACCGGCTGGGTGTCTGCAACCGGGTGAACCTGATGCTGGTGGCCGATGGTGCCCCCGACGAGTTACATGAGGCGCTGCTGGCGACCGCCCGACAGCGCGGGATCGCGTTGTCGCTGCCGCCGCATGACCACCCGTTGGGGCATGAGTGGGCGTTGGACACCGGCCGGGAGGCAACACTGACCGTCAGCCGGGTCGCCGGTCCAGCGCAGGCAGCTCAGGTCGCGAACCAGGCGACCTCCGGACTGGCCGCCACCATCGTCACCGGCGACGAGGCCGCGGCGCACGAGTTCATAGACAGCTATGAGGGCACCGGGGTGTTCTGGAACGCCAGCACCCGCTTGCTTGACGGGTTCAAGCTACGACGAGTTCCCGAGACCGGAATCAACGTCGATCGGGTGCCCGGACCCCGCGGACCCGTCACCTTTGCTGACCTGTACCTGCGACAGTTCGTGATCATCCCGGTTGCGCTGATGGCTTAGTGGGTACGCTGGATGGTTGAACTGAACTTCTTCACGGTACGACACGAAGATCGGGTGTGAAGCCCATGGCCATTGTGAACGACAAGTTCGGCCGTCCACTGCGGGACCTGCGGATCTCGGTGACCGACCGGTGCAACTTCCGTTGCTGCTACTGCATGCCGCGCGACGTCTTCGGAACCGACTTCCCTTTCATGGATCACTCGGAGCTGCTGTCGTTTGAGGAGATCGAGCGGCTCGGGACGGTTTTCGCGCGTTTGGGTGTCAGTAAGCTGCGGCTCACCGGGGGAGAGCCGTTGCTCCGCCATGGCATCGAGCGACTCGTCGAGCAGCTCGTCAACATCGACGGCGTGGACGACGTAGCCCTGACGACCAACGGGTCGCTGCTGGCCGCGAAGGCGCAGGCACTTCGAGATGCCGGATTAAGGCGGGTCACGGTAAGCCTGGACTCCCTTGACGAGCCGACATTTCGTGCTGTCAGTGACGTGAAAATCCCGCTGGCCCGGGTGATCAAGGGGATTGCGGCCGCTGCCGACGTCGGCCTCACCCCGGTGAAGGTCAACGCGGTGATCAAGAGGGGCATGAATGACGGGCAAGGCGTCGTCGATCTCGCCGACTTCGGGCGCGAGCACGGCTACGTCGTCCGGTTCATCGAATTCATGGACGTCGGAGCGACCAACGGCTGGCGGTTGGACGACGTCGTCTCAGCCGATGAGATCATCGAGCGCATCAATGCAGTCTGGCCGATCGAACCGCTGGAGCCCACGTACGTCGGCGAGGTGGCCACCCGGTACCGCTACCTCGACGGAGCCGGCGAGGTAGGCGTGATTGCCTCGATCACCAAGCCGTTCTGCCGCACCTGCTCCCGGGCCCGCCTGTCCGCTAAGGGCGAGCTGTACACCTGCCTGTTCTCCGGCGCCGGCCACGACCTTCGCGCGCTGCTGCGCAGCGGGTGCAGCGACGATGAACTCCACACTGCGGTCAGCGGTCTCTGGACGGGCCGGACCGACCGTTACTCGGCCCAGCGCACCAGCGCGACGACCGGGCTGTCCAAGGTGGAGATGAGCTACATCGGGGGCTAACACCCGCGGTGCCCTCTCCGGTGGTCCGCTAGCTGCTGGCGCGCAGCAACCTGAGGTAGCCGGCGGCCACGAGGATGGCCAGAGCCCAAACAACCGCTTGCAGTACCCAGGTGGAGGCAGTGAATGCCGCGCCGAGCGGGCTGGAGGTGTCGAAGTCACAGCGGTTGGCGATACCCGTGGTGGCCAGCGGCAGGCTGCGATCGACACCTAGGCTGACTTGTTCGAGCAGCGAGCATGGCGAGTGGGGGTTGTCGGCCTGGCTGGTGTGCGCGGCGACGTATCGACCTGGTTCCAGGGAAGTATGCCCGGCGGCGACACCCAGTCCCGCCGCAATCAGGAGCACCACCAGGAGGGCAAGTACAGTCCGGCCGCTGCGGTAGCCGTATCCGGCGAGTACTCCCCACAGACGGTGCGCCCCTTTGGCCAGCGGTCCCCCGAGTTCTCCACGGTCATGCAGGTCCTTCTGCTGAGCGATGAGGACATCACGCGCTGTGGACTCGTGGCCAGTGGCCTTGAGGACGGCGGCAAGCTGCTGGTAGGGCTGGGGCCGGTACGCATGGGTGTGATGGGTGATCAGGTGCAGCCATTCGTGCCAGCCGACGGTATGAAGTGACCTGTAGACCAGGCCGGTAAGCGCGAGCCGACGCTCTGGGGTCGAGCAGCTCGACCTGCTCGCAGCGCCGTGTGGACAGATCACGTGAGCGGGCAGGAATAGGTGCTTGGCCTCAGCGTCCTCGAGATCGAGGACCGGCCCAGCCGGATTGGTCAGCTTCGCGTGGTTGAGATCGAGTTGGCCGCTGATGTGGGCATCCGGTAGCCGCACCGCGCCGTCTGTGCTGTGTCCGGTGGCGGTGAAGCCCTCGGCGAACATGTCGCTGCCGACCTGGAGGTGATCCCCGATCAGAGCTCGACCGGCTTGGTTGGTCAGCTTGGCGCCATTGAGGTTGAGCTGGCCACTGATCTGGGCGTCCGAGAGCCGTACTGCGCTGTCTGTGCTGTGTCCGGTGGCGGTGAGTCCCTCGGCGAACATGTCGCTGCTGACCTGGAGGTGGTCGCCGATCAGAGCTGGACCGGTGTAGTTGGTCAGCTCCGCGCCATCCAGGTTGAGCTGGCCGCTGATCTGGGCGTCGGGTAGCCGCACCGCGCCGTCTTCGCCGTGTCCGGTTGCGGTGAACCCGTCGAGGAACACGCCGCCCTGGACTTGGATGTGGTCGCCGATGAGGGCGGGACCGGCGTTGTTGATCAGCTCGGCCCCGTCGAGGTTGAGTTGGCCGCCGATGCGAGCACCTGGCAGCCGTACCGCGCCACGTTCGCAATGTCCGGTGGCGTTGAATCTCTCTGCGAGGACCAGCCCACCATCGACTTGGAGCCCGTCGCCGATGAGCGCCGGACCGGCTTGGTTGGCTAGCTCGGCGCCGTTGAGGTTGACTTGGCCGCTGACGCGCGCGCCTGGCAGCCGCACCGCGCTGAGTTCGCCGTGTCCGGTGGCGACGAAGCCCCCGCCGAACACGTCACCGTAGACGTGGAGTCCGTCGGCGATGAGGGCCGGGCCGGCGTCGTTGGTCAGCCGCGCGCCGTTGAGGTTGAGTTGGCCGCTGATGTGGGCGCCCAGCAGCCGTACTGCGCCCTCCTCACCGTGTCCGGTCACGGTGAAACCCTCGCCGAGCAGTACATCGCCCTGGACGCGGAGTCCGTCACCGTCCAGAGCGGGGAGATGCGACGCGCTCAAGGTCAACCACGGTAAACGGGCGCCGGTGAGGAACACGGCGTGATCGAAGTAGCAACCTCGCAGCTCAATCCCCACTGTGGCCGCAACGTGGGTGAGATCGAGTGTTCCGGTGATCCGGGCGCCATGGATGCGCACACCCAGCGGATCGAAACGGGCACCACCGCGCCCCAGCACCAGCTCCCGGATGAGTTCGCCACGGATGGTGTATCTGGAGTTCTTACTCGCAGCTAGCTGCTCAACGCTGAGGTCGCTGCACTCGATCAAGCAGCCAGAGGCCAGGGCGTCGAGTAGCGCCTGTTCTCTCGATGAGACCTCGCTGAGGCTCTTGCTCGCCACCACTGCCCAACGGTCGGCCGCCCAGTTTTCAGCTCATCGCTGCCGGAGCTGACCCGAATGAGCCTACTGGATGCACCTAAGCTGCGCCCATGTCTGGGCGGCGACTCGGCGTCATGGGTGGCACCTTCGACCCCATCCACCATGGCCACCTTGTCGCCGCCAGCGAGGTGCAGGCGCGGTTCGGATTGAACGAGGTCGTCTTCGTGCCCACCGGGATCCCGTGGCAGAAAAGCGAGCGTGACGTCAGCTCAGCCGAAGACCGCTACCTCATGACGGTCATCGCCACCGCGTCCAACCCGCGGTTCTCCACCAGCCGGGTGGACGTCGACCGCCGGACTCCCACCGTCACCGTGGACACTCTCACCGACTTGCGCACACGGTTCCCCGACCATGAGCTGTTCTTCATCACCGGGGCTGACGCGCTGGCACAAATCTTGTCTTGGAAGCGAGTCGACGAGCTGTTCGATCTGGCCCACCTGGTCGGGGTGACCCGCCCAGGGTTCCAGCTTGACGGCAAGCACTTGCCTGACCATGCGGTCAGCCTGGTCGAGGTGCCGGCCATGGCGATCTCGTCGACGGACTGCCGGCAGCGCATCGCCTGCGGCCTGCCAATCTGGTACTTGGTGCCCGACGGGGTGGTGCAGTACATCAGCAAGCGCGGCCTATACCGACGCTAGCAGGCAGTCCTCCATACCTACTCTGAGCTGTCCATTCACCGTGGCAAGCGCTGATGAGCGATGGCCGTAGACGGCTGTTCTGCGGACTTATCACGGACTACCCGCGGAGCGACCCTGCCCGCGGTCCGCCGTTCTCGCTCGGCATCAACATACAACCCGAGGTACGCGCTGTAGTGCTCCAGGATGCCACAATCATCTCGGTGTAGATACCCGGGTCGAGCTGCTGGTGATGTGCGTTACCGGAAGGCCCCCTTCTATTACTTGAACAACACGTGTACATGATCCATGTGATTGGCCGTAGCGCTTCCTCTGTTAGGCATCCCTTTCCACCCAGATCCATAATTAATGCGCTGTCGCCAAATCACATGCCGAACACCCAAAGCTTCTCTATTGGCTAGCAAGTATCCGGCAATAGCATTGCCTTTAGCGACATCGCCGAAGGTCATTAAATCTAATGCTTTACCGGAACCATGCTCTTTGCTGCCAGCGCGGTACCCGCCGATAGCGTCAATGTCAAACTTGTTGGTCAAGCCACATCCGGCTGACTTCGCGATGCGCTTAACACCGCTGAGCCAAGAACCTGAGCACGAAACCTCAGCTGCGGCAGGTGCCGGTGTGCTAGGCGCCTGCTCGGCTGCCGCCTTCTCAACGGACCGGTGCCTGCCGACCACCTGTTCTGCGGGTGCCGGCCCGACTGCTAGCCGACGGGGCACGTCAGTCGGCCACCGTTCAGTCTGCGCATCAGCCGTGAACGCAACCAGTGCCACCGGGGCGAGCGCAGCGACCGAGGGTTGCGCCGCCGACGCGGTGCCTCCAATCAGCACGGCTGTCACGGTGGAGGCGCCCACCGCGATAGACGCGGACGCGGGTGTGGTGCGCTTGCGGTGTCGTCCTGGCACGGACGGACACGGTGTCGTCTACGTCCGAGGAGTTAAACCGCTATCGCTGACGAAACGACGAACGGACTGCCACGCTCTGCGAGCGGTCCGGATGTTAGCTGGGTCAGCGACTCACGTCCGCTACGGCACACGCCACCGAACCTGTCTTGCTCCTGATCCCTCGTTGGTCGCGGTGCTCCCGCTGGGTGTCCACCTCGGGGCGGCGCGGTTGCAGCTGCTGCTCGTCACCCTGAGGGCACCGGCAACGGTTTCTTCCATGGAGGCGAGATCTCAAGTTTGCGTGGAATCAGTTCACCGGCGTGCACTATGCGTCGCGCCGAACGGATCGCTGGTCATGATCGCCGAACTCAGAGCCGAAGGGTCAGCATGCTGGATGAATCGCCCGTCGATCGGCTGCGGATGCGCAAGCCGCGGGCCTGTGGCGGGACCATCGGTGATGTCTCCACCAGCTCGGACGACCGATGACCGACCTGGTGAGGATGGTTGCTGAAGTACACGCACGCAGCCTGGCGTCTGCACGAGCATGGCGCGTACCGCTGATTATCCCCTCACCCTGCGGGGCGTCAGTTCCTGGATCGGTATGTAATGCGCTGCGGCGACCGAGGCGATCCTGCATGCGTCCATGCCGGTGACCGAGAGCCCATGGCCGGGTTCGGCGAGCACCGTCGCCCCCATGCTGGTCAGTACCCTGGTCAGTCCGCTGCGGCGGGGCGAGCGCACGAATACGTCGCGCCGGACCGGCTGGGGCAGTTCGCGTACCTCGATCATGCCGACAATGTTGCCGCATGCTGGGTGCGCGCACATCGGAGCGGGGTCCGGGGTTTGGGATCGGACCGTGGTCCGATACGACGCTGATTCGAGATCGTGGTTGGCGCTTGCGGTACGCAAGAGCGGCCAGTGTTCATCGCTGGCAAGTATGTGCGACCTCGTAGAGCTTTGGCTCCGCGCTAGTAGCGATCTCCAAGGCGGCTGTCATGGGGGCTTGTGCCGGTGGGTTCGCCAGCACGGTCTCGAAGTCTCGGCGCGTCTGCCACTGGGCATGGTTGATGACCCTGGTGCCGCCGAGGCTGCGTGAACGTTGGCCGAGACGAAGCGCTGGTGGCGCATTATTGCTCAGTCGCGTCCGGTAGGTGCGCGATCTGTACGCCTGGCGCTCTGGCGCGACCGTGAACACTTTGATCAGGGTGAGCGGAGTCGAGCCGGTCTGAATGATGGTCGTCTCATTGTTCTTACTCGCACCTGGCGAGAACGCGAGTCGCACGTGGCTAGCCATCGGAGTCACGAACCGCGACCGACTTCGTCGACGAGCGTAGGCAGCTCCGAGTCGACCTACTCCGAACACGTACGCTCACCGGTAATTGGGTGGTGACAAGCTTGGATGCGCGCACCGCCGCACGCAGTAAGCGCCGGCTTCCGAGCCGAGACAAGGAGTGACGTGTCAGCCACTGAGCACGCACGAGAGCTGGCGTTGACCGCGGCGAACGCTGCGGCGGGCAAAAAAGCGCACAACATCACCCTGCTTGACGTGTCCGACCAGCTGGTGATCACGGACTGTTTCGTGATCGCCTCGGCGCCCAACGAGCGCCAGGTCCAGGCCATTGTGGACGCCGTTGAGGAGAAGATGGCCGCCGCCGGGACCAAGCCGGTGCGCCGCGAGGGGACCCGCGAAGGGCGCTGGGTGCTGCTGGATTTCGTGGACGTCGTCGTGCACGTGCAGCATGTCGAGGAGCGCTCCTTCTACGGCCTTGAGCGGCTGTGGAAGGACTGCCCGACGATCCCCTTCGAAGCTGATCCGCCAGCCGGCCCCAATGACGCGGACGAGTCGGTGTGACGCTGACAAGGCTTGTGCTCTGGCGGCACGGTGAGACTGACTACAACGCGGCGCTGCGGATGCAGGGTCAGCTTGACTCCCAGCTCACCGCTACCGGACTCGGCCAGGCCCGCCGGGCGGCCCGGCTGCTCGCGGAGCTGAAACCGGACGTGCTCGTGACTTCCGATCTGTCCCGTGCAGGAGACACCGCGGCTGTCCTCGCCGCCGAGACCGGGATGCCGCTTCGGGTCGACAAGCGGCTGCGGGAGACCAATCTGGGGACGTGGCAGGGCTTGACCCACGCCGAGGTGGAGGCGCGTTGCCCGGGCGGCATACAGACCTGGCGGGGCAACCCGGAATGGGCCCCCCCAGGTGGTGAGACCCGGGTAGAGGTGGCAGGACGTGCCGCGCACGTGGTCTCGGAGCTCGACGCAGACGGCCACAGCAGCGCGGTGCTCTGTACCCACGGCGGGTTGATCGCTGGCCTGACGCCACTGCTACTCGGCCTGCCGGTGTCGGGCTGGCCGGTATTCGGGGGGATCAGCAACTGTCACTGGACGGTGCTTCTGCGCCACGGCTTGGGTTGGCGACTGTTCTCGTACAACACCGCCGCTCCGGTCTAAGTGACTTCCAGGTGCCCGCGCAGATAGTTCCGCTACCGGGCCGCTGACGGCCCCTACCCTGATGATCGTGCCCGTTGCCGTCGTCACCGACTCCACCGCTTACCTCCCGGACGGGCTCGCGCAACGCCATGGTATCCGCCAGGTTCCGCTGCACGTCATGGTTAACGGCCGTCACCAGTTGGACGGCCTGCAGCTTGGGCCGGCGGAGTTGGTGGAAGCTCTGACGAGACGGGCCACGGTGCGCACCTCTCGCCCGACACCAGGGGAGTTCCAGGCGGTGTACACGGAGGCCATCAGGGCCGGTGCCGACACCGTCGTGTCAGTGCATCTGTCCCGCGCATTGTCCGGCACCTGGGAGTCGGCCCGACTGGCCGCCGAGCAGATCGGCGCCAAGCGAGTTCGGGTGGTCGACTCGCGCTCCGCTGGCATGGGCTTGGGCTTCGCCGCCCTCGCTGCGGCCGCCGTCGCTGCGACCGGCGCCGATCAGAGCACCGTGTACGACACTGCTGAGCGGATCAGCGCTCGCACCCGAACCTTCTTTTCCGTGGACACCCTGGAGTACCTGCGCCGTGGAGGCAGGATCAGCCAGGCGGCCGCGCTGCTGGGCAGCGCGTTGGCGGTCAAGCCGCTGCTGCACGTCGACTCGGGACGGGTTGTGCCGCTGGAGAAGGTTCGCACCGCCACCCGCGCGCGGGCTCGGCTGGTCGAACTGGCGGTGCAGGCAGCCGGTTCGGAGCCGTTGGACCTCGCAGTGCATCACCTCGGTGCCGCCGACCGCGCGATGGACCTGGTCGAGCAACTGCGTGCGCGGCTGCCGGCACTGGAGCAATGCCTGATCTCCGAAGTCGGGGCAGCGATCGGCGCGCATGCCGGGCCGGGAATGCTCGGCGTGGTGGTCCTGCCCGGTGGCTTGACGGCGCAGCTCGCCGACAGCTGACACCGATTTGTCCCCAGCCGACCTGTTGTCCACAGCTCAGGGCCACAGCTAATGACCTGACCAGTGGAACCGCCCTAGCGTCGCGCCGTGGCTTCGCTTCCCAGCTTCCCGTCCACCGACGCTGGCGACCCGCAGGACGCCCGAACGCGGCTCAGGGCGTTGCGAGTGCGCGCCGAGCCTGAGGACAACGAACTGCCCGAGACGGTTGCTGCCGACGGGCTGCCCCAGACTGTCCCGAGCGACCGGACCGGCTCACCTGCCACGTCGCGAGGAGGCCGGCTGGTCCGGCGCTGGTTGCCGGATCCGCTGCGGGACGCCCGGTGGGAGCCAGGACGACCAGGTGCGCTCGCCGTGTCGCTGGTCGCGGCACTGGCGGCGGTGATCGCCGCGGTCGGGGTGTGGCGGGAACGTCCAGTGCCCGAGCCAACCCCAGCCTTGCCGCTCATTACCGCGGACACGGCGCCGGGCCCATCAGCGCCACCACCGCCGGCTGGCCCTGAGGTAGTGGTCAGTGTGGCGGGTCGGGTGGTGCGGCCCGGACTGGTCCGGCTACCCGACGGCACCCGGATAGCTGACGCACTGGCGGCGGCGGGCGGCCCACTGCCGGGCACCGATCTGATGGGCTTGAACATCGCCCGCCGGCTGTCTGACGGCGAGCAGATCCTGATCGGTGTGGCGCCGCCACCGGGGCAGCCCCCGGACGGCGTCGCGCCGAGCACCCCGTCAGGTGCGTCCCGGAAAGTCGACCTCAACACGGCCACCCTGGAGCAGCTCGACGTGCTACCCGGGGTCGGTCCAGTCACCGCCCAGCGCATTCTTGACTGGCGGGTTGCGCACGGCCGCTTCACCTCGGTGGACCAGCTCCGCGAGGTGAGTGGGATCGGGCAGGCGCGGTTGGCTCGGCTCAAGGACCTGGTGCGGGTGTGACCACCGACGCGCTTCTTCCCGCGGAGGCGGCGTGATGACCGCCGACGCAGCTGTTGCCCCAGCGCGGCATGACCTGCGCCTGGTGCCCGCTGCGCTGGCCGGCTGGGCCGTGGTGCTCACCGGGTTGCACCTGGGGCCGGCGGCCGCGGCCGCATTGGGTGCAGGGGCCCTGCTGGCTGCCGGTGTTGTCGTGCTGCGCGGCCGGTCGGCAGCGATGCTCGCAGTGGGCGGGGCGGCCGCATCACTGGCACTCGTGGTGGGCGTGCAGGCGTGGCAAGTTGAGCGTCATCCGGTGCGAGCCGGGGCGGAAGGCGGCTTGCCAGCGACAGTATCTGTGCAGTTGAGCGACGACCCGCAGGCCGTCGACTCATCGGGTTACGGCGGTCGGCGACCGCAGCCGCAACGGATGGTCATCCGCGCCGAACTCGAGGCTGCGCAGCTGGCCGGGCGGCAATGGCGGACCGGCGGTCGGGTGGTTCTGCTGGTTCCGGCGCAGGGCTGGACCGGCTTGCTACCCGGCCAGCGGGTGCGGGCCACCGGGCTGCTCACCGTACCGAACCGGTCCGACCTGACGGTTGCCGTGCTGCGGGTGCGAGGTCAGCCGGAGCTGCTGGCGGCGCCAACTGCAGTGCAACGGGTTGCCGAGCGGCTGCGGTCCGGGTTGCGGGTGGCGGCCGGAGTCCTCGATCCCGAACCGGCCGGTTTGCTGCCCGCTCTGGTGGTGGGGGACACCTCAACAATGGTGCCCACAGTCGAAGAGGAGTTCCGCGCCGCGGGTCTGGCGCACTTGACTGCCGTCTCCGGAGCCAACGTGGCGATCTTGTGTGGGGCTGTTCTGGGATTGGCTCGGCTGGCTCGGGCCGGACCGCGGACCGCGGCCATCCTGGCCGGGGTGGTCCTGGTCGGCTTCGTGGTGCTGTGCCGGCCCTCACCAAGTGTGCTGCGCGCCGCTGCGATGGGCGCCGTCACCCTGCTGGCCCTGATGCTCGGCCGCCGTCGCTCGGCGGTTCCCGCGTTGTGCGGTGCAGTGCTGGCCTTGCTCCTGGTCGATCCGGCGTTAGGAGGTGATCCGGGCTTCGCACTATCGGTTCTGGCCACCGGTGCGCTGGTTTTGCTCGCACCTGGGTGGGCGGCTGGGCTGCGCCGTCACGGGGTGCCGCCGGGGATTGCCGAGGCACTCGCGGTGCCCGTGGCCGCCCACGTGATCACCGCGCCGGTGGTGGCAGGCCTGTCCGGGCAGGTGAGTCTGGTGGCAGCGCTGGCCAACCTGCTCGCTGCCCCGGCGGTCGCACCGGCGACTGTGCTCGGCGTGCTCGCCGCGGTGCTCGGACCGTTGCACCCCGCCACCGCTGCCGTCGTCGTGCATGTGGCTGGACCGGTGGTGGGTTGGCTAGTGGGCGTGGGTCACCATGGGGCCGCTGTCCCCGACGGGGTGATGCAGTGGCCAGGAGGGACCTCCGGTGCACTGCTGTTGGCGTTGCTCGTTGGTGCGGTGTTGTTCGCGATGCGGGCACATCGGCTGCGGGTACTCGTGACGGCCGGATTGGTCGGCGCCCTGCTTGTACTGGTGCCGACGCGGTATGTGTTGCCGGGTTGGCCGGTAACCGGCTGGGTAGTAACGGCATGCGACGTCGGCCAAGGCGACGCGGTGGTACTGGCCACCGCGGAGCCGGATCGGGCGGTGCTGGTCGACACCGGACCCGACCCGGGTCCGGTGTCGGCTTGCCTGGACCGCCTAGGGGTCCAGCGGCTCGCTCTGATCGTGATCAGCCACCTGCACGCTGATCACGTCGGCGGGCTGGTCGGCGCGCTGCGGGGACGGACCGTCAGCGCGGTCGCGCTCGGCCCTGGACGTAGCCCGCCGTGGGCGTTCGCCGAGGTGTTGCGGGCCGCTGCGGTGGCTCACGTGCCGGTGGTCGCGGTGGCTGCTGGACAGCGGCTGTCCTGGCCTGGCCTGGTGCTCGACGTGCTAGCCCCGCTGCGCGCCTCGTCGGTGGTTGGAGACCACGACGCCGAGGTTGATGGCACCGTGGTGAACAACGCCTCGGTCGTGCTGAGGGCGACCACCCCTGCTGGGCGGGTGCTGCTGACCGGAGACGTGGAGCTTGATGCTCAAGCGGACCTGCTTGCCGCGAAGACTGATCTGCGAGCTGACGTGCTCAAAGTCCCGCACCACGGCTCGCGCTACGCCGCCAAGGAGTTCTTCTCAGCAGTAGAACCGCGAGTAGCGATCGTGAGCGTGGGAGCACATAACCGTTACGGTCATCCGAGCCAGCATGTACTCGATGCCCTGGCCCGCACGGGATCTCAAGTGGGGCGCACGGATCTCAACGGCGACGTCTTAGTGGCAGCGGGGAGGACCGGCCTCCAGGTGGTGATGCGCGGAGCGGCACAACGCCCTCCTTAAGCGAAGGCGGGTTGGCGGGCGCGCCTATCCAGCTAGCGTCGAGTCAGCGCGAGAGTCTTCCAGCGGCGGAGCTGGCGATACGCAGAGATCCTCCAGGGATGGATTCGCCGGTGAAGCCGTGCCTGCGGTCCATTGAGTGGTTTGACCGGAGCCTGAACACAGGGCCATGGCCGGGCTCGGTGACGGCTGCGTTACGCGCTATCAGCCTTTCAGCGCCGCGCGAACGGCCTTGGTGTTCGCGGGCACGGTGGCTCGCGGTCCAAGGTGGTCCTGCACCGCTTCCAAGGTCTTGAGCCCATCACCGGTAATGAGCAGGACGGTTTCGGCGTCGGGGTCCAGACTCCCGTTTTCAACCAGCTTCTTCGCGCAGGCCACCGTTACCCCCCCGGCGGTTTCAGCGAAAATGCCCTCGGTACGGGCCAGTAGCCGGATGCCCTCGACGACCTGTGCGTCGGTGACGTCCTCGATCGCGCCACTGGTGCGACGGACGACATCCAATGCATAGGGGCCATCGGCAGGCGCGCCGATGGCCAACGAGCGGGCGATGGTGTCTGGCCGGACCGGCTGGACCACATCGTGACCGGCTTTGAAGGCCGCGGAAACCGGCGAACAGCCAGTGGCCTGGGCTCCGAATATCCGGTAGCGCTTCGGCTCCACCAGGCCCAGCTCGGTGAATTCACGAAAGCCCTTGTCCACTTTGGTCAGCTGTGAACCGGATGCGATCGGTACCACGACCTGATCTGGCAGCCGCCAACCAAGCTGCTCGGCGACTTCGTAACCCAGTGTCTTGGACCCTTCGGCGTAGTAGGGACGGACGTTGACGTTGACGAAGGCCCAGTCCTCGTGTTCAGCAGCGAGCTCGGTGGCCAGCCGGTTGACGTCGTCGTAAGTGCCGTCCACTGCGATCAACGCGCCGTCGTAAACCGCGGTGGTGAGTACCTTGGCCCGCTCCAGTGAGGAGGGGATGAGCACCACCGACTCCCACCCGGCTCGGGCGGCCGCAGCGGCCACCGCGTTGGCCAGGTTGCCGGTAGAGGGACAGGCCAGCACGCGGAAGTTCAGCTGTCGAGCGGCGGCCAGCGCCACCGCCACCACCCGGTCCTTGAACGAGTGCGTCGGGTTGCCGGTGTCGTCCTTGATCCAGAGCCGGCGGATTCCCAGCGCGTCAGCGAGCCGATCGGCACGGATCAGCCGGGTCATGCCGGGCTGGGTGTTCGAATATTCGTCAACGTCGTTGGGCACTGGCAGCAGGCCCCGGTAGCGCCAGATCGACGAAGGTCCGGATTCGATCTCCTTGTGGGTGACCGACCCGAAGTCATAATCAACTTCCAGCGGACCGAAACACTCAGCACAGGCGAACTCCGCCGCCAGCGGTGTGCTGGCGCCGCATTCTCGGCACACCAGCTGGCGTGCCGGGCCAAGGTCCAGTGCAGTCCGGGTCTCTAGCGTGCCAGTCATCACGAGGTCTCTCCTCATCTCTCCCGCACGGCGGGTCGGAATTGGCACCGTGATCGCAAGCGACCTCGCGGTATGTAGACATGCGCGTCAGCTAGCGTCGGTTGCCGGGGCTTCGTCGGGCCGATCCCTCTGCCCCTCTGGATGAGCGGTATTCGGTTGTGGTCCTCACCGTAACGTCAGTCGGTACCGAGGCCCAGCCAAGTCCACCATGCGGGAGCTCGGATCGGATCGGGCTTCGATGCAAGGATAGGCGCCGTGAGCCCCCCGACGGTGACGTCCGCACCGCTGCATCTGGTCCTCGGCGAGGAGGAACTGCTTGTCGAGCGGGCAGTGCAGACCGCGGTGGACGCCGCGCGGCGCATTGATCCAGAGATCGAAGTTCGCCGGGTGCGCAGCACCGACCTGGTTTCGGGTGAGCTGGGCGAGCTGGTCAGCCCGTCGCTGTTCGCTCAAGGGCGGGTGGTGGTGCTGCTGGCCGCTCACGAGGCGGGCAAGGACATCGCCGATACGATCTTGGGATACCTGCGCAACCCATCCGAGGGCATCGTCCTCGTCGTCACGCACGCAGGGGGCGGTCGCGGCAAAGCGCTGGCCGACGGGCTGCGCGCGGCGGGTGCCGCGGTCAGCGAATGCCCCCGGATCACCCGCTTCGAAGATCGAGCGGCATTCGTGCGCGACGAGGTGCACCGGGCCGGAGGGCGCATCAGCGCCGGCGCCGTCACTGCCCTGCTTGACGCCGTAGGTTCCGACCTTCGCGAACTCGCCTGCGCCGCGGCCCAGCTGACCACCGACTCCGGCGGCTCGGTGGACGAGGTCGCGGTGCGCCGGTACCACCGCGGTCGCGCCGAGGTCACCGGTTTCTCGGTTGCGGAGAAGGCGATGACCGGGGACCGCGCCGGCGCTTTGGAGATGTTGCGCTGGGCGATGCAGCTGGGCGTGCCGCACGTGCTGGTCGCTGACGCACTCGCCGACGCCGTCCGCACGGTTGCCCGGGTGAGTGCCGCTGGCCGGGGCGACCCGTACCGCCTGGCCAGCACGCTGGGCATGCCGCCGTGGAAGGTCAAGAAGGCGATGGCGCAATCGCGCGGCTGGGAGCGCGAAGGGCTGGCCCAGGCGATGCAGCTGGTGGCCGCGGTCAACGCCGACGTCAAGGGCGTAGCCGCGGACGCCGAGTACGCGCTGGAACGCGCGGTGCTGGCGCTGTGCGCCGCCCGGCGCCGCTAGTGGTGATGCGCTGGAATTATAATTTACCGGCTCGCTTGGCCATCGCCGATTTGCGGTTCGCTGCCTGGTTGCGGTGAATCACGCCCTTGCTCACGGCCTTGTCCAGCCGACGGCTGGCAGTCTGCAGCTCACCCAGTGCCCGGTCCTTCTCGCCGGCGGCGGCGGCTTCGCGAAACCGGCGGACCGCTGTCTTGAGCGACGACTTGATGGACTTGTTGCGCAGTCGCGCCTTCTCGTTGGTCCGGATCCGCTTCAGCTGCGACTTGATGTTGGCCACGCGTCTACCTTCGATCTCGCCTTCAGGAGGGGGTGCCTTGGCGCGGCACGGTGAACAAGCCTAGCAGTGGGTACGACGGCCCCCGGGGAAACCCCGGACAAAGCCGGTAGACCGCACATGGAGGTGTTGGGTCATGGAGGTGCTGAGCAGCCGTATCCTGCTCCACCCGCGAGATCGCGAGCGTGCGACGGCTTTCTACCGTGACGTCCTGGGGCTCGCCGTCCACCGCGAGTTCCCCGGCGGCACAGTCTTCGTCCTCGGCGGTGGCTTTCTCGAGGTGTCAGGGGAGTCTGCTGTGAACCCGAACGCGGCCACCGCGGTATGGCTACAGGTCCGCGACTTGGCGGCAACGGCAGCCGAGCTCGTTGAGCGGGGTGTTCAGGTGCTGCGCGAGCCGCGTCGTGAACCCTGGGGGCTGGACGAGATGTGGATCGTCGATCCGGACGGGCTGCGGCTGGTGATCGTCGAGGTGCCCGCTGACCACCCGCTGCGCGTTGACCAGCGGTCGTCGAGTGCTTAGAAGACCCGGTATGGCAGAAACTTCCCGTCCAGTATCAGCCGTACCCGATCGCCTTTGGGGTCTTCGCGACGTTCGAGCGACAACTCGAAGTCGATGGCGCTCATGATGCCGTCACCGAACTCCTCGCGGATCAGCTCGGCCAGCGTGCTGCCGTAGACCTGCACCATCTCCTGCAGCCGGTAGACCACCGGCTCGGTGGTATCGACCATGTCCGAGCCGCGCACCGGCGGTAATTGCAGCGCCGTGATGACATCGTCGTCCAGATCAAGCAAGCGCCCCACAGCGCGGGCCTGTTCGGCGTCCAGTGGCTGCTGGCCCAAGACCGCCGATGTGCTCCACACCAGCGACCGGTCCAGAGTCTCCGCGATGGTCGTCCACGCCACCTCGAGGCGGTGCTTGGCGGCCAATGCGGCGGCCGCGGCTTCCCGGCGTCCGAGCGTAGGCAGGGGAACGATCGTCACGGTGGTCTCCTCCTGGTGGATTCTCTTACGATCATCCCGGTGGATCTGGTCGGCGTCACGCTGCCCAGAGCGAACAGCGGCAAATCAGGATCAGAGCGAACAGCGGCAGTCAGGGCCGCCCGGCGAGTAGCTGCGCCTTTGGTTCGTTGCGCTGTCGCGGACGGACGTCGACGTGCACGTCGATCAGCCCCGCGCGGCGAGCCTCGTCGCCGAGCGCTGCCGGCTCGACGTCGAGGATGTGCCTGTGCACGGTGATGACCAACCGCCCGCCTGGTCGCAGCACTCGCGCCAGCTCGACGAACCCGGCCGGCCGATCCCACAACATGATGTTGTTGACCGAGATCGCGGCGTCCACCGATGCGCTGTCACAGCCGGTACGTTCGGCGGTGCCGTCGACCAACGTGACCACGCCGTCGGCGATCAGCGAGGCGCACCGGGCGGTGGCCATCTCGCGCATCACCGCGGAGGGATCGACGCCGATGACCTGCCCGCCCGGGCTGATCTCCGCGGCCGCCAGCCGCAGGCCCAAACCCGGTCCGGGGCCGACCTCCAGGACCCGATGCCCAGGTCGTAGCCCGGCTTGTTCCACAGCCCAGCGCTCCTGCTCCCCGTTGCCCAGCACCATCAGCGCGCCGCCGAGCCGGCCAAGCACTCCGCGGGGGTGCCCGAATCCGGCGTCGAGCAGCCGCATCAGCACATCGTTCACGGCACCCAGCTCACCACCGTGATTGCGCCGGGGCATCCGGGACGTCCCCGAGAGTGGCCCCGCCGACGGCCATATCGCAGTCCCTTCGCCGTGACGTGGGACCATGACGTGATCCCCTAACCATTGAGGACTGCTGAGTGCCCACGTTCGCCGACAAGACGTTCACCCCTCCTGAGCTGATCCGCAACTTCTGCGTCATCGCGCACATCGACCACGGCAAGTCCACCCTGGCCGACCGAATGCTGCAGCTCACCGGCGTGCTCGATGCGCGCAACTACCGTGCGCAGTACCTGGACCGGATGGACATCGAGCGTGAGCGCGGTATCACCATCAAGGCGCAGAACGTGCGGTTACCCTGGCGCGTCGACGGCGTGGATCATGTGTTGCACCTGATCGACACTCCCGGGCACGTCGACTTCACATACGAGGTCTCCCGCGCCTTGGAGGCCTGTGAGGGTGCGGTCTTGCTGGTGGACGCGGCGCAGGGCATCGAGGCCCAGACGTTGGCGAACCTGTATCTGGCGCTGGAGAAGGATCTACGGATCATCCCCGTGCTCAACAAGATCGACCTCCCGGCGGCTGAACCGGACCGCTACGCCGCCGAGCTGGCGCACATCATCGGCTGCCAGCCCGATGACGTGCTGCGGGTCAGTGCGAAGACTGGGCAGGGCGTGCGTGAGTTGCTCGACGTGGTGGTCGAGCAGGTCCCGGCTCCAGTGGGCGACAGCGCCGCGCCGGTCAGGGCGATGATTTTCGACTCGGTGTATGACTCCTACCGGGGCGTGGTCACCTACATCCGAGTGATGGACGGCCGGATCACCCCGCGGGACCGGATCCGGATGATGTCCACCAACGCCACCCACGAGCTGCTCGAGGTCGGCATCATCTCGCCTGATCAGAAGCCGTGTGATGGGCTGGGCGTTGGCGAGGTTGGCTACCTCATGACCGGGGTCAAGGACGTCCGGCAGTCCCGGGTCGGGGACACAGTGACCAGCGAGCGACACGGCGCCACGGTGGCGCTGCCCGGCTACCGCACTCCCAAACCGATGGTGTTCGCCGGGCTGTACCCGATGGACGGCTCGGACTACCCGGAGCTGCGTGACGCCCTGGACAAGCTGCGGCTCAACGATGCCGCTCTGAGCTACCAGCCGGAGACGTCGGCTGCGCTGGGGTTCGGTTTCCGCTGCGGGTTTCTCGGCCTGCTGCACCTGGAGATCACCCGAGACCGGTTGGAGCGTGAATTCGGTCTCGACCTCATCTCCACCGCGCCCAACGTGGTCTACCGGATCGTCCGTGACGATGGCACCGAGCAGACCGTCACCAATCCTGCGGACTGGCCCGACGGCAAGGTCGCCGAGGTGTACGAGCCGGTGGTCCGCTGCACCCTTATTGCGCCTTCGGAGTTCGTCGGCACGATCATGGAGCTCTGCCAGGGCCGCCGCGGCACCCTGCTGGGAATGGATTATCTCTCTGAGTCGCGGGTGGAGCTGCGCTACACCCTGCCGATGGCCGAGATCGTGTTCGACTTCTTCGACGCGCTGAAGTCCCGCACCCGCGGGTATGCCTCGATGGATTACGAGGAGGCCGGCGAGCAGGCCGCCGATCTGGTGAAGGTGGACATCCTGCTGCAGGGTGAGCCGGTGGACGCGTTCTCCGCGATTGTGCACCGCGAGGCCGCCTACGGCTACGGCACCTCCATGGCGACCAGGTTGCGCGAGCTCATTCCACGCCAGCAGTTCGAGGTGCCGATCCAGGCCGCGATCGGCTCCCGGATCATCGCCCGGGAGACCATCCGCGCCATTCGCAAGGACGTGTTGGCCAAGTGCTACGGCGGGGACATCACCCGAAAGCGCAAACTCCTGGAGCGCCAGAAGGAGGGCAAGAAGCGCATGAAAACCATCGGTCGCGTCGAAGTCCCCCAAGAGGCTTTCGTAGCCGCCCTCTCCACCGACGGCCGCAAGTAACCCCCTTTGCCGTGTTCTGGGACAGAACGCAGCTATTGTGGTTCGGTCAGCGGGTGAAGACGAGTTTGCCGGCGGTATCGCCGTTGAGCATCGTTTTGAATCCTTGCTTTGCCTCGGACATCGGTAGCACTGCGCCGATGTGCGGGCGCACGCCGGAGATGTCCAGGAAGGACAGTAAGTCGCGCAGTTCGTCGCGGGTGCCCATGGTCGAGCCCACTACCCGTAGCTGCAGGAAGAACACCCTGGTCAGCTCGGCGCGGTCAGCGTCCCCGCTGGTGGCGCCGGAACAGACGATGATCCCGCCCGGTTTGAGGGATTTCGCTGAATGGGACCAGGTGGCCTTGCCGACGGTCTCGAACACCGCATCGACCCGCTCGGGCAGCCGAGCACCGGATTCAAATGTCTGGTGTGCACCCAGCGAGCGCGCCAGCTCGCGCTTGTCCTCAGTACGCCCGGTCGCCCACACTCGCATCCCGCCGGCGCGGCCAAGCTGCACCAGGGCCGTGGACACGCCACCCGAGGCGCCCTGCACGAGCATGGTCTGCCCGGGCCGCAGCCCGGACTTCACGAACAGCATCCGGTAGGCGGTCAGCCAGGCCGTGCCCAGGCAGGCGGCCTCGGGAAAGCTCAGCGACGCCGGCTTGGGCAGCACATTGCGCGCCGGTACGACGACGGTGTCGGCGAAGCTGCCCTGCAACTGCTCGGTGAGTAGCTTTCGGTCAGGATCGAGGGTCTCATCGCCCATCCAGCCCGGGCTGGGGATGACGGAGTGCAGCACCACCTCCGACCCGTCGGGCAGCACGCCAGCACCGTCGCAACCCAGGATCATCGGGTACTGCTCAGGTTTGATGCCCACTCCACGCAGCGTCCACAGATCATGCATGTTCAAGCTGGCTGCTCGCACGGTGACCGCCACGTGGCCGCCGGGCACCTCCGGGTCGGGGCGGTCTCCGATACGCAACGAGGCCAGCGGGTCTTCGTGGTTCGGCTCAGCGGCATAGATGGCGAACATGCGCCCAACCTAATGCCGGCCGTCGGCGAGCTCCGCCAGGCGAGCTACCCTGCGGTCGTGCTGTGGGCGGGGTGGGACGCGGTGATCCGCTGGTGGGATGGGGTGGAGCTGTGGCTCACCCGGCTAGCGCTCCCGCTGCAGGTGGCCATTCTCATGGTGGTGCTACTGCCGGTCTGCTGGGGGACGGCTCGGGTCATCGACCGGGTATTCGGCCTGGTCTTCGAACGGCTCGGCCATCGCTCGTCACCGGGCGCCGCAGCCTTCGATGCAGCCGCTGACGCAAAGGATGCGCAGGAGCCGCGATGAATTCCCGCCGGCGGGTCAGCGCTGCACTGATTGGGTTGCTCGTTCTGGTGACCGGCGTCTGGTTCGGTCGCCAGGCGCTGTCCAGCCCGCCCAGCGGTGACCGTCCGGCGGCGGTGGCCTCCGCGGTTGACCTGCCGGTACAGGGTCTGTCGCAGCTACCACCACAGGCTGGCGAGGTCTGGCAGCTGATCCAGCACGGCGGTCCGTTCCCTTACCGGCAGGACGGGACGGTGTTCGGCAACCGGGAGCAGCGGTTGCCGAAGCAGCGGCCCGGCTTCTACCGGGAGTACACCGTCCCGACACCAGGCGAGTCCGATCGGGGCCCTCGGCGCCTGGTCACCGGTGGTGCCACCGAGCTGTACTACACCGGCGACCACTACGCGTCTTTCGTCGTGGTCAACCCTCGGCGGTGAGGCGCGTGTTGCACTATGTCCCGGATGCGGCTCGTGCGCTCGCCGAAGCCCGGGGACGAGGTGCCCTGGCGCATCTGGTGGGCCCGGTGACCAGCAAGGTCCATGCCTTGGATGCGATCGGCGTCGCCCTGAGCTTTCCGGACTGGTACGGCCGCAACCTCGATGCGCTGTACGACTGCCTCGTTGACCTGTCCTGGCAACCTCGCGGTGAGCACGTGTTGGTCTGGGCCGGCCACCGGCAGCTCGAGGCTGCCGATCCCGAGGGATACCGGGCTGTGCTCGCGGTGCTCGACGAGGCGGCCACGGCCAGCGAGGGCCGGCCGCTATCCGTGGTTCTCGCCGAGGCGTGATCAGCCGGGCGGAATCCAGGATGCTGGACGCTTCTCGGCGAAGGCGCGGATGCCTTCTTGGCCCTCCGCGGAGGCGAACCGCTCGGCGGACAATTCGAGCATCGCCGCGAAGTCCTGGCTGATCCTTCGCGTGCGGAGCAACTGCTTGGTCATGGCCAGTGCCTCGGGGCCGCCCTTGATGAGCATTCCGGTGAAGCGGTCCACCTCGGCGTCGAGCTGCTCGGCCGGTACCGCGCTGTTGAGCAGGCCGACGGCGACCGCCCGCCTGGCGTCGAAGGTCTCCCCGGTGAGCAACAGCTCGTGTGCCGCGTGCGGTGACAGCCGGGGCAGCACGGTCACCAAGATCACCGCGGGCACCACACCGAGGCGCACCTCGGTGAACGCGAAGGTGACGTCGTGTGCGGCGATGGCGATGTCGGCGGCTGCAACGATGCCGACGCCACCCGCTCGGGCCGGCCCGGCCAGCTTGGCGACCACTGGTTTCGGGTGTGTGCAGATCCGTTCCAGGATGCGGGGGAACTTGTTGATGGCCTCCCGAGGCTCGGTGAGGTCCATCCCGGCGCAGAACACCGGCCCGGTGTGGTCGAGCACCACCGCCCGCACCGAGTCATCCCCGGCGCTGCGCTCCAGGGCGTCGTGCAGTTCGGCTTGCAGCTGCCTGGACAGCGCGTTGCGGTTGGCGGGGGAGTCCAGCGTGACGGTGGCGATCCCGGACTGCACGGTGAGATGCACCAGCTCAGTGGTCATGGGGCCGACCGTAGTTCGGCGGGAGATGAGCGACACGTGGACGCTCCGCTCCGGCGTCCTCACCAGGTTGCACCATCCCCGTGCGAACCACCCGCGTTCGGGTGTTGGGACAATGCTCACGTGGCTGTCCTGCCCGCCGATGACCCCGCCCCGCCGGACGGAACCTTGCCCGCTGCGGCCCTGCGCGGGCTGGCGGACCGACCATTCGGGGTGTACGTGCATGTGCCGTTCTGCGCCACCCGCTGCGGCTACTGTGATTTCAACACATACACCCCTGGTGAGCTGGCTTTGTCGCCGTCTACCTGGATGGACGCGCTGCGCCGTGAGCTGGATGTGGCGGCTGCGGTACTGGAGACTCCGAGGCCGGCTGACACGGTGTTCGTCGGCGGCGGCACCCCGTCGCTGCTCGGCGCAGGAGGTCTGGCCGCGGTGCTCGACGCCGTCCGCGGATCGCTCGGCTTAGCCCCCGACGCCGAGGTCACCACCGAGGCCAACCCCGAATCCACGTCGCCGGACTTCTTCGCTGGGATCGCCACGGCCGGCTACACCCGCGTCTCACTGGGAATGCAGAGCGCCGCGCCGCACGTGCTGGCCATGCTGGATCGGGTGCACACTCCCGGCCGGCCGGTGGCCGCAGCGGCCCAGGCCCGGGTCGCCGGAATCAAGCAGGTCAGCCTGGACCTCATCTATGGCACGCCGGGAGAGACCCGCGATGACTTGGCCGCCTCCGTGGAGGCGGTACTCGCTGCCGGAGTCGATCACGTGTCGGCCTACGCCTTGGTCGTCGAGCCAGGCACCGCACTGGCCCGCCGGGTGGCTCGCGGTGAGCTGCCGGCGCCCGACGACGACGTGCTCGCCGAACGGTACGAGCAGCTTGACGCGGCACTGGTGGCGGCTGGACTGCACTGGTATGAGGTGTCCAACTGGGCCATCGACGCCGAATCCCGGTGCCGGCACAACATGGGCTATTGGGGCGGCGGAAACTGGTGGGGCGCCGGACCGGGGGCGCATTCGCATGTCGGTGGGGTGCGGTGGTGGAACGTCAAGCACCCGGCGCGCTACGCCGCTGCGCTGGCCTCAGGTCGCTCCCCGGCGGCGGGCCGGGAGCTGCTCAGCGTAGGGGAACAGCACACCGAGCGGGTCATGCTCGGACTGCGGCTGGCCGACGGACTGCCACTGGACGTCCTGGACGCGCCTGAGCGCGCCGCCGCCAAGCGCGCGGCCACCGAGGGCTTGCTCATCATTACTTCCGGCGACCGCCTGATGCTCACCCGCCGCGGCCGCCTACTCGCCGACGCCGTGGTGCGCGACCTGCTTGCTCCCCTCCCCGAACCGCAATCAGCCCGCTGAATGCGGTAAGCACCGTCACGGTCAGCGGCGGAGGAGGTCTAGGTCGAGAACTCGGACGTGCAGGGCAGTGCGTTGTTGGAGGGCGGCGCGTAGAGCGCGGTGTAGGCCGTCCTCAAGAAACAGCTCGCCGCCCCACTGCACGGCGTGCGGGAACAGATCACCCAACGACGTGGAATCCTCGGACAGCAGCCGATCCAGCTCCACCACTGTGGCGGTGGTGATCAGCTCCGCCAACTGCACCTGGTGCGGTGGGATCTGCGCCCAGTCCTTGGCGGACAGCCCGTGGTCGGGGTAAGGGCGGCCCTGCTGGATATTCTTGAAGATCACAGGCCCCCCCTTACTGGCGTCTCGACTCGGCGGGAGCACTTTAGGGTATCGGGCCGTGCTGGCGGGTTCCGGCGCCTGCGCCCGGTCCGCATTAGACTTGGTAGGGGGGCCACTACCAGCAGCGGGGCAGGGAGGTGACGTGAACGCAGACGACCGCCGGTTCGAAGTCCTGCGCGCGATCGTCGCGGACTATGTGGCCACCCACGAGCCAGTAGCTTCCCGATCGTTGGTGGAGCGCCACAATCTCGGCGTCTCCAGTGCCACCATCCGCAACGACATGGTTGCCTTGGAGGAGGACGGCTACATCACCCAACCACACACCAGCGCTGGCCGGATCCCCACCGACAAGGGTTACCGGCTGTTCGTCGATCGGCTCTCGGAAGTCAAGCCGTTGTCGGCTGCCGAGCGTCGTGCAGTGCACACGTTCTTGAACGGTGCGGTCGATCTCGACGATGTGTTGCGTCGCAGCGTGCGGCTGCTGGCCCAGCTCACCCGGCAGGTGGCCGTGATCCAGTACCCCACCCTGAGTCGCTCCACGGTGCGCCACCTCGAGGTGCTTGCGGTGACCCCGGCCCGGTTGATGCTGGTACTCATCACCGACGCGGGCCGGGTGGACCAGCGTCTCCTCGATCTGGGTGACGTCATCTCCGAGGATCAGGTGGCGCAGCTACGGACGTTGCTCAACCAGGCGCTGGCGGGTCGCCGGTTGGCAGACGCCTCGGTGGCGGTGGCCGACTTACCCGAGCAGACTCCGGTCGAGCTCAGGGACGCGATGACGCGGGCTTCGACGGTTCTGATCGAGACGTTGGTGGAACATCCGGAGGAGCGGCTGCTGCTGGGCGGTACCGCTAATCTGACTCGAAACGCCACTGACTTCCCGGGTTCGCTGCGTCAGGTGCTCGAGGCGCTGGAGGAACAGGTGGTGGTGCTCAAGCTGCTGGCCGCGGCCTGCGATCCAGCCACCATCACGGTGCGGATCGGCGAGGAGAACGAGGCCGAGGAGATGCGCAGTACATCGTTGATCTCGATCGGCTACGCCTCCCACGGCACGGTACTGGGAGGTATGGGCGTGGTGGGACCGACCAGAATGGATTACCCGGGCACCATGGCAGCGGTGCGTGCGGTAGCCCGATACGTGGGGGAGATCCTGACCACCCGCTGAGCGCTGGCGCTCACGGACATCGCACGACAGCACCGCGGCGAAGGCTGCAACAGGAGGACACCAGCGTGGCCAAGGACTACTACGCAATCCTGGGCGTGCCGAGGAATGCCAACGTGGAGCAGATCAAACGTGCGTACCGCAAGCTGGCTCGTGAGTTGCATCCCGATGTCAACCCCGATGCGCGAGCCCAGCAGCGTTTCCAGGACGTCACCGCTGCCTACGAGGTGCTGACCGACCCCCAGAAGCGCCAGATCGTCGACCTCGGAGGGGATCCGCTGGAGCCGGGACGCGGCGGCGGCGGTGACCCCTTCGGCGGGTTCGGTTTCGGCGACATCATGGACGCCTTCTTCGGTGCTGCCGGCGGACCCGGGCGGCGCGGACCGCGCAGCCGGGTACAGAGCGGTTCCGATGCGTTGATCCGGCTGCAGCTCACCCTCGAGGAGTGCGCCAGCGGTGCGTCGCGCGAACTCACCGTGGACACCGCAGTGCTGTGCGGCGAATGCAACGGTGCCGGTTGCGCGCCCGGTACCGGGCCGCAGACCTGCGACACCTGTAACGGCTCCGGTGAGGTACAGAACGTACAGCGTTCCTTCCTCGGCCAGGTCGTGACCTCGCGACCGTGCCCGGTGTGCCACGGCTTCGGCGAGGTCATCCCGGACCCCTGCCGCCACTGTGGTGGGGACGGCCGGATCCGCGCCCGTCGCAACGTCACCGCCAAGGTGCCGGCCGGAGTGGCCGACGGGATGCGGGTGCGGCTGGCCGGGCAGGGCGAGATCGGTCCTGGTGGCGGCCCGGCTGGCGATCTCTACGTCGAAGTGCAGGAGGTACCGCACGAGACGTTCACCCGGGATGGCGCTGATCTGCACTGCACGGTGCGGGTGCCGATGACCTCCGCCGCGCTGGGCACCACCGTCGCGTTGGACACCCTCGACGGCACTGAGGAGGTCCGGGTCGAACCGGGCACCCAGTGCGCGACGGTGCTCACCCTGCCGGGACGAGGGATGCCCCGGCTGCGCAGTACGGGTCGCGCCGAGGGACGTGGTGATCTTTTCGTCCACCTCGACGTCGTGACCCCGACGCGGCTGGACTCCCGGCAGATGGAACTGTTGCGTGAACTTGCCACGTTACGTGGTGAGGAGCAGGCCGAACTCACGGCGAACGGCCGCGCCGGTGGCTTGTTCTCCCGGCTGCGGGACTCTCTAGGCGGACGCTGACGGACGCCCGCACGCTGACGGGCGCCGGAAAGTATCGTGAGTAGCCTGCCGGTGTTCTTCGCCGAGCAGTTGTCGCCTGAGGGCACCGAGACGGTCCTGGACGGACCTGAGGGCAGGCACGCCGCCACTGTGCGCCGGCTGCGCCCGGGCGAGCGTCTGGTGCTCACCGACGGCTGTGGTGGGGTGGCCGTCTGCGAGGTGCTCGAGACCGGCCGAGACCGGCTGCGGCTGCACGTGCTGCGCCGCCAGACCGCGCCGGCTCCGGTATTGCGGGTGACGCTGGCCCAGGCGCTGATCAAAGGTGAACGCGGCGAACTGGCGGTGGAGCTGGCGACCGAGGCCGGAGTGGACGCGGTACTGCCCTGGCGGGCCAACCGCTGCGTGGCCCGCTGGGAGGAGGGGCCACGCGCGGCCAAAGCGCTGTCTCGCTGGCGGGAAACTGCTCGACAGGCGGCCAAACAGGCCCGGCGGGCATGGTTTCCCGAGGTGGCTGAGCCGGTGGGCATCACAGGGCTCGGACAGCGCTGCACCACGGCGGCGGGATGCTTGGTCCTGCACGAGGCGGCTACCGAGTCGCTGGCCGCGGTGCCGTTGCCTGCGGAGGGCGAATTGGTGGTCGTCGTCGGTCCCGAGGGCGGCATCACCGACGCGGAACTCGCCACACTGACTGCCGCGGGGGGCCGGCCGGTGCGGCTGGGCCCGGAAGTGTTGCGTTCATCGAGTGCCGGAATAGTAGCGCTCAGTGCAATCGGAGCACTTTCTGGGCGTTGGCCTACGCTATTCAGGTGGTATATAGAGTGATGGCGCGAAGTAAGGGTTACCTTAGGTAGGAAATACCAGGGAAGGCCACCTGATTAGGTACAAGTCCTTCCGGGCTCACCGGCCCGGACAAGCCCGCCGGACACCTCCCCCCTCGGTCCGGCGGCGCCGCGCCGCAGCGGGATGGCCCCCAGTTTCCGCTGCGGCGCGGCCATCCATCTGGTGTCGCAGGACCCCTTCCAGTGTCAGTTGACGGTCCGCGCAGCTGCGAATTGCTCGCGATTTCCGTGCACGGTCGGGCAGCCTGCAGCCCCGCGGCCCCCCCTCTGCGGCTAGCATCGTTCTTACCGGATCGCCCCGATGCGCGAGCGCGCAGAAAGCAGGATCCACGCACACGTGACCCCTACCCCAGTGGAGGGCACCTCCCCGTCCGGTTCGGCGACCACCCAGCCCGAACTGGTTCAGTCCAAGATCGTTATTCCGGATGCCGCCGTGCTGTCGTTCCTGGGATCCCGTGACGAGAACTTAAGGGTGATCGAGGACTTGCTGGCTGCCGACGTGCACGTGCGGGGCAACGAGGCCACCCTCTCCGGTACCCCGGCCGACGTGGCCTTTGCCGAACGCGCTTTCGGGGAGCTGCTCATCCTGGCCTCCCGCGGCCAGCAGCTTGCCCCAGATGCGGTCCGCCGCACCCTGGCCATGCTCGCGCAGGGCGAGGCGGAGCCCGCCGAGGTGCTCAGCCTGGACATCCTGTCCCGGCGCGGCCGCACGATCCGGCCCAAGACGCTGAACCAGAAGCGTTACGTCGACGCAATCGATCACTACACCATCGTGTTCGGCGTCGGGCCTGCCGGCACCGGCAAGACGTACCTTGCGATGGCCAAGGCGGTGCAGGCGCTGCAGGCCAAGCAGGTCAACCGGATCATCCTCACCCGGCCGGCGGTCGAGGCGGGGGAGCGGTTGGGTTTCCTGCCCGGCACGCTGTACGAGAAGATCGACCCGTACCTTCGGCCGCTGTACGACGCTTTGCACGACATGCTCGACCCGGAGTCGATCCCCAAGTTGATGGCCGCCGGAACCATCGAGGTCGCCCCGCTGGCTTACATGCGTGGCCGCACCCTCAACGATGCGTTCATCATCCTCGACGAGGCGCAGAACACCACGCCGGAGCAGATGAAGATGTTCCTCACCCGGCTGGGCTTCGGCTCCAAGGTCGTGGTCACCGGTGACGTCACACAGGTCGACCTGCCGGGCGGTCAGGTGTCGGGGCTGCGGATCGTGCAGCACATCCTCGATGGGGTGGACGACGTGCACTTCGCACAGCTGTCCAGCGCCGATGTGGTCCGTCACCGGCTGGTCACCGACATCGTGGACGCCTATGCGCGGTGGGACGCCGTCCAGGAGGGTACCGGGGCACGCCCGGTGCCCAACCGCAGCGACCGCCGCCGGAGGCGGTGACCCGCCGGTGGGCATCGAGATCGCCAACGAGTCAGGCACCGCCGTCCACGAGGCATCCCTCGCGGCGGCAGCGCGTTTCGCGATGGATCGGTTGGGCGTCAGCCCACTGGCCGAGCTGTCGATGCTGCTGGTCGGCACCGGAGTGATGGCCGATCTGCACCAGCGCTGGATGGACCAGCCGGGACCTACCGACGTGATGGCCTTCCCGATGGATGAAGCCGGTGATGGTGGGCTGCTCGGAGGTGGGCGGCCGGACAGCCCGGTCAGCGGACCAACGCTGCTCGGCGACATCGTGCTGTGCCCGGAGGTGGCGACCGAGCAGGCCGCCGCAGCGGGTCACTCAGTACTCGATGAACTGCACCTGCTCACCGTGCACGGCGTGCTCCATCTACTGGGTTACGACCACGCCGAGCCAGCCGAGGAGCGCCAGATGTTCGCTTTGCAGGACCGGATCCTCGACGAGTTCCGACGCGCCGCACGCGCCAGCCGTCGCCGGTCAGCCCAGCGGGAGGCGGACACTCGACTGCTGGGAGCGGTGGGTCTGGAAGGGCCGGAGGAGTCCGGCCCTCCTGGATGACCTGCGGGCACCGACGTGCTGACGTCGTCCCTTCCGCTGCTGGTGCTAGCCGCCGCCCTGGTGGTAGCCGCCGGAGCCTTCGCCGCAGCTGACGCCGCTCTGGGCACGGTGTCACGGGCGCGGGTCGACGCGTTGGTGCGCTCGGGCCGGTTTGGCGCCGGTCAGCTTGCGCTGGTTGTTGCCGATCGGCCCCGGCACATCAACCTTTTGCTCCTGCTGCGGCTCAGTTGCGAATTGACTGCCACGGTGCTGGTCACCGTGGCAGCGGTGCGGGCATTGCAGCCGACCTGGCTGGCGGTCCTGGCGGCCGGGTTGGCGATGGTCGTGGTCACCTATGTGGTCGTCGGGGTGGGCCCGCGAACCATCGGACGCCAACATCCTTACCGCGTCGGTCTGGCGGTGGCCGGATCGGTCCGGACGCTGGGACGGATCCTGGGCCCGCTGTCGCGGCTGCTCATCCTGGTCGGTAATGCGATCACGCCCGGTCGGGGATTCCCGGAAGGGCCGTTCAGCTCCGAAGTCGAACTCCGCGAGGTGGTGGACATGGCGGGGGAGCACGGCGTGGTCGAAGCCGGTGAAGCCGAGATGATCCACTCCGTTTTCGAGCTCGGCGACACGGTGGCCCGCGAGGTGATGGTGCCCCGGACCGAGATCGTCTGGATCGAGCAGGACAAGTCGGTGCGCCAGGCCGTGGCACTGGCACTGCGCTCAGGATTCTCCCGGATTCCGGTGATCGGGGACAGCGTCGATGACATCGTCGGAGTCGCCCATATCAAGGACCTGGTGGCGCGGACCGTGGACGGGCTCCAGGGCGCCGAGCCACGAGGCGGCCCCGATGGCGGAACGGTCAGCGAGGTGATGCGGCCCGCGACGTTCGTGCCCGACTCCAAGCTGCTGACCGGCCTGCTCAAGGAGATGCAGATCTCGCACAATCACATGGCCATCGTCGTCGACGAGTACGGCGGCACCGCCGGCTTGTTGACCATTGAGGACATCCTCGAGGAGATCGTCGGCGAGATCACCGACGAATCCGACACCGAGCAGCTGCCGCCGGTCGAGCACCTCGAGGACGGTACGGTGCGGGTGATCAGCCGGCTGCCGGTGATCGATCTGGGTGAGCTGTTTGCGGTGGATCTGGAGGACACTGACGTGGAAACCGTCGGTGGGCTGCTCGCGCAGCGGCTGGGTCGGGTGCCGGTGCCCGGTACCGAAGCCGAAGTGGCCGGCCTTCGACTGCGGGCCGAGGGCGGTAACGACCGTCGTGGGCGGCTGCGCATCACCACCGTCCTCGTCTCTCGGGTCCGCTCGCAGCCGGATTCCCCAGCCCTGGCTGACCAACAGCACGCCGAGCAATCCAGGCTCCACCCCGTCGCGGCGGACCCGCCGCAGGAAGCGAGCGATACGCGTGCCTGACACCGATGGCCTCGACCCCGAGGACGCCAAGATCGTGACGCTGGCGCGCTCGGCGCTGGCCCGCACCGGGGCCGACGAGGGTGCGGCGGTGCGCGACACCGAAGGCCGGACCTACACCGGGTGCACCGTCTCGCTGCCCTCGCTGGCGCTCACCGCGCTGCAGGTGGCGGTCGCCGCAGCCGTTTCCAGCGGCGCGACCGGCCTGGAGGCGGCCGCGGTGGTGTCCGGATCGGGATCGGTAGATCCGGCCTCGCTGGCCGCGGTCCGCGAGCTCGGCCCGCAGGCCGCGGTGCTGCTGGCCGACCAGCGCGGCGCGCTCACCAACGTGCTGCGCGCGGTGGGTTAGAGATGGCGCAGAATATGACTGGGGACACTGCAGGAACGGCTGCCCGGACACCGTTCCGGGCCGGTTTCGCCTGCCTGGTCGGCCGACCCAACGTCGGCAAATCAACGTTGACGAACTCGTTGGTGGGCCACAAGGTGGCGATCATCTCCAGCCGGCCGCAGACCACCCGCCACACCATCCGGGGAATCGTGCACCAGCCCGATGGGCAGCTCATTTTGGTGGACACGCCCGGCCTGCACCGACCACGCACCCTGCTCGGTCAACGGCTCAACAGCCTGGTGCGCGCGACGTGGTCGGAGGTGGACGTGATCGGGTTCTGTGTGCCCGCCGACGCCGCGATCGGGCCTGGGGACCGGTTCATCGCCGGTGAGCTGGCTGTGTTGGCCCGGCGCACCCCGGTGTTCGGCATCGTCACCAAGACCGATCTGGTCAGTCCGCAGCGGGTCGCTGAGCAGCTCGCGGGGCTGGCCGACCTGGCCCGGTCGGCCGGCTTCGACGAGTTCGCCGAGCTGGTGCCGGTGTCCGCGATCGACGGTTTCCAGGTGGGGTTGCTCGCCGACCTGCTGCTGGCCCGGATGCCGGAGTCCCCGCCGCTGTACCCGGGTGGGGAGCTCACCGACGAGCCGGAGCAGACCTTGGTGGCAGAGCTGGTGCGGGAGGCGGCCCTGGAAGGGGTGCGTGACGAGCTGCCGCACTCGCTGGCCGTCATGGTGGAGGAGATGAGCCCACGGGAGGGGCGCGCGGACCTGGTCGATGTCTACGTGAACCTCTACGTCGAGCGGGACAGCCAGAAAGCGATCGTGATCGGGCGGGGTGGCCAGCGGCTCAAGGAGGTCGGCAGCCGTGCTCGCCGGCAGATCGAGGCTTTGCTGGGCATCTCGGTGTACCTGGATTTGCGAGTGAAGGTCGCCAAGGACTGGCAGCGCGACCCCAAGCAGCTACGTCGGCTCGGTTTCTAAATCCCCGCCCTCCTTCGCGATATGGATGCTTGTCGCTGTCCGCGCGCCGCGTCCCGCGGCGGCTCGGTAGTGCGACGATGAGCGGGTGAAGCTGTACCGCGACACCGGGGTGGTGCTGCGAGTGCAGAAGCTGGGCGAGGCCGACCGCATCGTCACGCTGCTGACCCGCCGGCACGGGCGGGTGCGCGCGGTGGCCAAGGGTGTGCGGCGAACCTCATCGAAGTTCGGCGCACGGCTGGAGCCGTTCGGCCACGTCGATGTGCAGTTCTACCGCGGGCGCACGCTGGACATCGTCACCCAGGTAGAGACGGTCGATGGTTTCGGTTCCCGGCTGGTCGGCGACTACGGCCGCTACACCACTGGATGCGCAGTACTGGAGACCGCCGAACGACTGGCCGGCGCCGAGGGTGAGCCGGTACTGCGGCTGTACCTGCTGGTCGTGGGGGCGCTGCGGGCGCTGACCGACGGGCAGCGGCAACCCCCACTGGTGCTCGACGCTTTCCTGTTGCGCGCGATGACTACTGCTGGTTGGGCTCCCGCGCTGACCGAATGTGCCCGCTGCGGGGCACCGGGCCCGCACCGGGCGTTCAGCGTGCCCGCGGGAGGTGCGGTCTGCCGAGGATGCAGACCAACCGGCGCGGCTACCCCGTCGGCGCAGACCTTGGAGTTACTCGACGCCCTCGTACGCGGAGACTGGCAGGTGGCCGACGCTGTGCCGGCCGCGGCCTGCCGTGAGGGCAGCGGCCTGATCGCCGCCCACCTCCAGTGGCACCTGGAACGCCAACTCCGCTCGTTACCCCTGGTCGAACGAACCATCCCGGCTCCACCGCATTCAGCGGGCTCAGCGGGGTTGTAAGGCCGTCAATAACCCCGCTGAGCCTGCTGAATGCGGATGGCGGCAGGATGGGGCGGTGGTTCGAGCGCCCGATCCGCATCCCTCCGGTGCCCGGCCACCTCTGCTACCTCCCGAACGGGTACCCCGGCACGTTGCGCTGGTGATGGACGGCAACGGGCGGTGGGCCCAGCAGCGCGGGTTGTCTCGCACCGAAGGGCACCGCCGTGGCGAGGCCGTCTTGCTGGACGTGGTGTGCGGCTGCATCGAGCTGGGTGTCACCTGGCTGTCGGCCTATGCGTTCTCCACCGAGAACTGGCGGCGTAGTCCCGAGGAGGTGCGCTTCCTGATGGGGTTCAACCGTGACGTCATTCGCCGCCGCCGCGACCAGATGCACGAGATGGGAGTACGGGTGCGCTGGGCGGGCCGCCGTCCCCGGTTGTGGCGCAGCGTGATCCGGGAGCTCGAGGTCGCCGAGGAGATGACCGCCGGCAATGACGTCATGACGCTGACCATGTGCGTCAATTACGGCGGTCGCGCGGAGATCGCCGACGCGGCACGTGAGGTGGCCCGTCGGGTGGCCCGCGGTGAGATCGACCCCGAGCTCGTCGACGAGCAGATGCTGGCCCGCCACCTCGACGAGCCGGATATGCCCGACGTCGACCTGTTCCTTCGGCCCTCCGGCGAACAGCGCATCTCCAACTTCCTGATCTGGCAGTCTGCCTACGCGGAACTGGTGTTCCAAGATGTGCTGTTCCCAGACCTGGACCGCAGGCATCTGTGGCAGGCCTGCGAAACCTACGCCGCCCGTAACCGCCGGTTTGGCACCGCTACCGCGACCGTGCCGCTCGATACCCAGACCTGAGGAGGACGATCCGGTGAGCACCGACAAGGCAGTGACGAGCCTTGCCTGCACCCGAGAGCTGCTCGATGCCGCCCGCACGGCACTGGAGAGATACCAGGACGTCAAGGTCGACGACGACGGCGCGCTGAGCTTCCAGCACTCCGAGGTGCCCTGCGCGGTGCAGGCGGTGGAACTCGCCGAGGGTTTGCTCGTCCTGAGCCTGACCTGCGTGGTCGCCTGGGACGTCAGCGACGACGGTCAGCTCGCTGAGCGGGTCGCCACCCGAGCCGGACAGGGCCTGTTCGGCACCCTGGGATTGGTCCGCGGTGAGCGCGGGGCCGACGTCATGCTGCGGTACACCTTCCCCGCTGCCGGCCTGGACACCGTGCCGCTGGGCACGCTGCTCATGCTGGTGGTGTCCACGGCCTCGCAGGTGCGTAGCGAGTTGCTGGCCGGCTGATGGCGGCGCCACCTGCCGCCCCTCCTACCGCTCCAAGCACTGCGACCACACCGTGGCGCCGGATCACTTCGATGGAGGTGCTCTGCGCGATTCTGGTGCTGGCGCTGCTGGCCCAGGGACCGCTGATCCGGATGCTCGACATCGCCGCGGTGCGCACCGGCGCCACGGTGTTCGTGGCGGTGTGCGTGCAAGCGATGCCATTCCTGGTGCTCGGAGTGGTGGTGAGCGGGCTGATCGCGGCGTTCGTGCCGCCGGCTGCGCTACGCCGGATGCTGCCGCGATCAACCGTAGCCGCGGTGCCCGTCGCTGGGGTGGCTGGGATGGCGTTACCGGGGTGCGAGTGCGCATCGGTACCGGTGTCCCGGCGGCTCATGCAGCAAGGCGTGCCGCCCGCCGCGGCGCTGACGTTCCTGCTCGCCGCACCGGCGGTGAATCCGGTGGTGCTGGTGTCCACTGCGGTCGCCTTCCCGGGGGAGCCCCGGATGGTGCTGGCCCGATTCCTCGGCTCGATGGCCACCGCGTTGGTGATGGGCTGGCTATGGGCGCGCTTCGGGCGCCCGGAGTGGATCGCGCAGTGGGCACTGCGCCGCCCGCACCGAGACCCGGCTCGCAGCCCCTTCGCGGTGTTCACCGACACCGCCCGGCACGACCTGGTCTCCTCGGGTGGGTTCCTGGTACTCGGCGGGCTCACCGCGGCCGCGCTGAACGTCCTGGTTCCTCCCTCCTGGATGGCCTCGCTAGCTGGCCAGATGGTGCTCGGCATCCTGGTGCTGGCGCTGCTTGCGGTGGTGCTCGCGCTGTGCAGCGAGGCTGACGCGTTCGTCGCCGCGTCGCTGTCGGCGTTGCCGCTGCTGCCCCGGTTGGTGTTCCTTGTGGTGGGGCCAGCGGTGGACGTCAAGCTGGTAGCGCTGCAGACCGGAGCGTTCGGCGGCGGATTCGCCAGCCGCTTCGCGCCGGTGACGTTCGTGGTGGCGACCGGCTGCGCGGTCCTCACCGGAGTGCTCGTGCTCGGAGGTGTCCGGTGACGGCACAGTGAGACAAGAGACCCAGAACGTCCTGCTGGTATTGCTGGGTGGTGCCTTGCTGAAGATCGCCTGGAACGGCAGCTACCTGCATTACGTCAAACCCTCGCTACTGCCGTTCCTGGTTTCGGCGGGAGTGGTGATCCTCGCGCTGGGTCTGATTGCCATCGTGCGGGACGCGCGTGCCGTTGCGGGCCGCGCCGACCATGACGATCATGCCGGACGCAGCCCCTGGCTGCTGCTGTTACCCGTACTGGCGATCTTCCTGGTCGCTCCACCGGCGCTTGGAGCCGATGCCGTGTCCCGGTCAGCGGCGGTTGCCCCGCGACGGTCCGCCGTCAACTTCCAGCCATTGCCCGCCAGGCCGGCTCCCGCGCTGCGGATGAGCGATTTCGTCACCCGGGCGGTGTGGGACGACGCGGGCAGCCTCAACGGTCGACAGGTCCGGCTGCTCGGCTTCGTGGTGCACGGCGACCATGGCGTCACCTACCTCGCCCGGCTGGTGATGGCCTGCTGCGCGGCCGATGCGACACCGGTGAAGGTCCGCCTCGAAGGCCGCACCGGGCTGGTGGCCCTGCCGCAGGACACCTGGTTCGAGGTACGCGGCCAGCTGGTGCCCGGATCGGCGAGATCCGGCAGTGGCTTTACCCCCACCTTCACCGTCTCAGACCTACACCCAGTCCCCGCGCCCGTCGAACCCTACGAGTTCTAACCCGCCCCCAATGCAGTTCACTGGGCGCAGTCGGGGCAGGTGCCGGAGATCTCTACGGTATGGCCGACGTTGATGAAGCCATGCTCATCGGCGATCTTCTCGGCCCACAGCTCCACTGTGGGCTCCTCAACTTCCACGGTGCGGCCACAGTCCCGGCACACCAGATGATGATGGTGGTGCGCCGAGCAACGCCGGTAGACGGCCTCGCCGGTGGCCGTGCGCAGCACATCGATCTCGCCGGCGTCGGCAAGCGTCTGCAGCGTGCGGTACACGGTGGTCAAGCCGATGCCCTCGCCGCTGCGTCGCAGCTTTTCGTGGATCTCCTGGGCGGATCGGAAGTCGTCGGTATCGTCGAGCAGCCGGGCCACCGCCGTGCGCTGCCGGGTGGAGCGCAGCCTGGACACCGGCGAGGCCGGCCGAGGCGTGCTCACTCCTCCTCCACGTGGGCCACGGCGTCCACCACGATGTGCGACAGGTGCTCGTCGACCAATCGGTACACCACCTCCCGACCGTGCCGCTCACCGCCCACCACCCCGGCGGACTTGAGCACCCGCAGATGCTGGCTGATCAACGGCTGGGTGACGCCTAACGCGTCGACCAGCTCGTGTACGCAGCGCTCGCTGTCCCGAAGTTGCAGCACGATGGCGATCCGCACCGGTGCCGCAAGTGCCCGGAGCAGCTCACCGGCCGCCACCAGGGTCTCCCGCGGACGGGTCGCCGCCGGACCAGGGGGTGGCCGGCCGGGCGAATGTTCATCGACGACCGTCGGGTCCGATATCGCCTCTGCGGTCACGCTGAGCATGCCCTCCTCTTCCCTCGATCGAGGCTCCATCGTATGCGCCCCTGACATTTGACCATTGCAGCGTCATGTGTTTGTTTGCGGCTACCGTCATCCTGCCACCGCTGCCTGAGGATTCCCGTGATCCTGATCTGCCGCTTCATCATCGACGCTGCCAGTGCGCAGGGTTTCCTGGCTCGGGCGCGCCGGGCGCTGAGCTTGCTGACCGCGCAGCGGGGCTGCCTGGGCGGTCAGCTGGGTCGCTCTCCGGACGACGCCACGCGGTGGGTGCTGGCCGTGCAGTTCGAGTCGGTGGTTGCTTACCGGCGCGCGCTGTCGCCGTTTGACGTTCGCGAGCACGTGGTGCCGCTGCTGTCGGAGGCATTGACCGGCGAGCCCGGCAGCTACGAGGTGTTGGCCGTCGGCCAGGGTGGTGCGGTGACCGACCACGAGAGCCTGCTCGCGTGTGACGCCGAGCGCGGGTTCGGGTCCAGCGCTCGCTAGGGTTGCAGTGATCTCCTCATACTGACTACCTCACCAGGAGTTCCCCAGTGTCCGCGGATCGCATCGAGACCGTCGTCAGCCTGTGCAAGCGCCGGGGCTTCGTGTTCCCGAGCGGGGAGATCTACGGCGGTACCCGCTCGGCGTGGGATTACGGCCCGCTGGGTGTGGAACTCAAGGAGAACGTCAAGCGCCAGTGGTGGCGTGCGATGGTCACCGGTCGAGAAGACGTCGTCGGTCTCGACTCGTCAGTGATCCTGCCCCGCCAGGTGTGGGTCGCCTCCGGGCACGTTCAGGCTTTTCACGACCCCCTGGTCGAGTGCCAGAGCTGTCATAAACGATTCCGGGCCGATCAGCTCGCCGAGGACTACGCCGAACGCACCGGCAAGGACGTGCTGGAAGGCGACCTGTCAGACATCCCCTGCCCCAATTGCGGCACCCGCGGTGAGTACACCGAGCCGCGCGAGTTCAACATGATGCTGAAGACTCATCTTGGTGCGGTGGAAACCGAGGAGGGGCTGCACTACCTACGCCCGGAGACCGCGCAGGGCATTTTCATCAATTTTCAAAATGTGATGATGTCGGCTCGCAAGAAGCCACCGTTTGGTATCGGTCAGATCGGTAAGAGCTTCCGCAACGAGATCACCCCGGGCAACTTCATCTTCCGCACCCGCGAGTTCGAGCAGATGGAGATGGAGTTCTTCGTCGAGCCGGGCACCGACGAGCAGTGGCATCAGTACTGGATCGATACCCGCACCGACTGGTATGTGGATCTGGGTATCAATCGGGACAACCTGCGGCACTACGAGCATCCGAAGGAAAAACTCTCGCACTACTCCAAGCGCACCGTGGATGTCGAGTACCGGTTCGGCTTCTCCTCCGGGCAGGAATGGGGAGAGCTGGAGGGCATCGCCAACCGCACCGATTTCGATCTCACCACCCATTCCAATCACTCCGGGGTGGACCTGTCCTACTACGACCAGGCCACAGACTCCCGCTACCGGCCCTATGTGATCGAGCCCGCCGCCGGCGTCGGTCGTCCGATGATGGCTTTCCTGCTGGAGGCCTACGCCGAGGACGAGGCACCCAACGCCAAGGGCGGGGTGGACCGCCGGGTCGTGCTACGGCTGGATCGCCGGCTGGCGCCGGTGAAAGCCGCGGTGCTGCCGCTGTCGCGCAACGCCGACCTCACGCCCAAGGCCCGTGACCTTGCCACCGCGCTGCGGAAGAATTGGAATGTCGACTTCGACGACGCAGGCGCCATCGGCCGCCGGTACCGCCGGCAAGATGAGATTGGTACCCCGTTCTGCGTGACAGTGGATTTCGACTCGCTCACCGACCACGCGGTGACGGTGCGCGAGCGGGACACCATGGCCCAGGATCGGGTCGCGATGGACCAGGTCGAGGCCTACTTGGCGGCTCGACTGGGCGGCTGCTGAATCGCCGTCCGGTCTGGGAGCATGGTTGGCATGACAACGGTGAGTCCTAGGGATAGCACCGAGGAAACGCGTCACCGCCGGCAAGTCGGTGACGCCCTGCGCCGGTGGGCCCAGCAGGGACGCCCTTCCGGAGTGGTGCGGGTGCTGCAGCGACATGGCTTCGGCACTGTCGCCACTGGTCAACTGCTGGCCGGCACCGCCGACGGTGACCGGGCTGGTGCGGTGTTCGAGGGCACCATGGACACGGTGGCGCTGCCATTGCTGACCTCCGCAGTGGCCACGCCTGGCACCGCCAAGGGCCACGTCACCGAGTCCGACGCGGTGGACGCCGGTCTCGCGTGCTCAGGGGGCGCCCAGCTGCTGGGCCACCCGCTACCTGCGCAGGCCGCCGCCGCGCTGGGGGCCGCGCTCGCCGATGGCGTTCCGTCTGCGCTGGCTTCCACGGTGGATGGGTCGGCCGTGCTGGTGGCTGTCGGGCCGAGGCTGACCGAGGTGATCGGCTCGCTGGGCAGCGCCGACGCGGACGAGATTGTGCTGACCAGGCTGCGTGAGCTGGCCCGAATCGGCGCGACGGTCACTGAGCAAGGCGACGTGGCTGGCATCCCCGTACTGATCGACGTATGGGTGCCGGTGACCACCATGCTGATCGTGGGCCGCGGGGCGATCGGGACGGCCTTGGCGGCGCAGTGCGAGCTGTTGGGCTGGGCAGTGCGTACCGAGACCGAGCTGGCGCCCGCAGTCGCCGCTGCCAAGGACTTCACCGACGCCGACGTGCTGGTCCTGCTCGACCACGGCCCGGCCTTCGACGCGGTACTGGTGGAGCTGATGCGGTCAGGGCGCGGGTTCTGCGGCGCGCTGGGGTCGCGGCACACCCAGCTCGCACGGCGTACCCGGCTGCAGGCCGCCGGTATCACCGAGGAGGAATTGGCCCGGCTGCACGGGCCGGTCGGTCTGGACCTGGGCGCGGCCACGCCGGCAGAGACTGCGGTGTCCGTGGTCGGGGAGGTCATCGCCGTTCGACGAGGGCGTTGCGGTGGCCCGCTGGCCACCGCAACGGGTCGCATCGGTGGATGACCGGTCTTTCCGGTCCACACTGTCCGTCGTGCTGGGGCGGCTGCTACTCGGCACGGTTGTGGTGGGTGCCCTGATCGTGGGTGGCACCTTGTTCCGGGTGTGGCAGGTTGCCCGGGTCGATGACCGGAAGCCCGCTGACGTCGTCGTGGTCCTGGGCGCGGCCCAGTACGACGGGACACCATCGGCCGTGCTGGGCTCCCGGCTGGATCATGCCGCACGGCTGTGGCGCGACGGGGTCGCGCCGGTGATCGTCACGGTCGGCGGCCGACGGGACGGTGACACCTACACCGAGGCCGTAGCCGGCCGCAATTACCTGACGTCCTATGGCATTCCCCCCGACGCCGTGGTGCCGGTCGGGGAGGGCAGCGACACCCTTGAGAGCCTGCGTGCCGTTGCCCGCCGTGCGGGTACCGAGGGCTGGCGCACCGCAGTGATCGTCAGCGATCCCTGGCATTCGTTGCGAGCCCGAACCATGGCCGACGACCTCGGGCTCAGCGCGTGGACCTCCCCCACCCGCAGCGGTCCGATCGTGCAGACCCGCAATATCCAGGCCCAGTACATCATCCGGGAGAGCGCCGCGCTGCTGCATTACCGGTTCACGCACTCCCCGGCCGAGTCGCTCGGCATCGATTTGGGGTGAGGCCGGTGGGCCACTATGACAGTGCGCACGGCTGTTACACCGAACATGACTGGGTCCGGCTGGTGCCCGAGCCCGCCAAGCGAGCCGCGCTACCCGGATCGGAACCGGAGCGGCGCAGTCCCTTTGCCAGGGACCGTGCCCGGGTGCTGCATTCCGCGGCACTGCGCAGAACCGCAGGCAAGACCCAGGTAGTCGGCCCGGGAGAGGGCGACGTGCCCAGGACCCGGCTGACCCACTCGCTGGAGGTCGCCCAGATCGGCCGCGGCATCGCCGTCGAGCTGGGCTGCGATCCGGACCTGGTCGAGACCGCCGGGCTGGCCCACGACATCGGCCACCCCCCATTCGGCCACAACGGCGAGCAGGCTCTGAACGAGGTCGCCGCAGGCTGTGGTGGGTTCGAGGGCAACGCCCAGACGTTGCGGATCCTCACCCGGCTGGAACCCAAGCTGCTCGACCCCGGAACCGGTCGGAGCCACGGGCTCAACCTGACTCGGGCATCGCTGGACGCCACCGTCAAGTATCCGTGGCCGCGCCGGGACGGGATGGCCAAGTTCGGCTTCTACGCCGAGGACGCGGCGGTGTTCGCCTGGCTGCGGGAGGGTGCGCCCGAAGGTGAGCAGTGCCTCGAAACTCAGGTGATGGACTGGGCCGACGACGTCGCATACTCGGTGCACGACGTCGAGGACGGCATCGTGGCCGGCCGCATCTCGCTGGGCACCTTGGCCGATCCCGTGGAACGGGCGTTGCTCGCCGAGCTAGCCGCCAAGCACTTCAGCGTGCTTCCCAGCGCGCAGTTAGAGGCGGCCGCGGAGGGGTTGCTCACGCTTTCGGTGGTCGACGCGCTGCGGCACTACGATGGTTCGCTGGCCGCTCAGGTGGCGTTGAAGGAGCTCACCAGCGAGCTGGTGGGCCGCTTCGCCTCGGCAGTCGTGTCGGCGACCCGGGCCCAGTACGGGAACGACCCGTTGGGGCGCTACGGCGCCCATTTGGAGATACCGGATCGGGTGGCGGCCGAGGTGGCGCTGCTCAAGGCGGTGGCCCTGCGGTTCGTGATGCAGGATCCGTGCCGGCTGGCCGTTCAGGCTCAGCAGCGGGAGCTGGTCATGCAGCTGTGCGCAGCCCTCATGCGCCAGGCACCGGACCCACTCGATCCTGCACTGAGCCCGGCCTGGCACGAGGCGCGCAGCGACAGCGCGCGGCTGCGGGTGATCATCGACCAGGTGGCAGCCCTGACCGACGCGCAGGCGGTGCGCTGGCACGCAGCGCTGGGCGCTGCGTGCTCGTGAGTGGCATTCAGTGCGATAGCACTGAATGCCACTCACGAGCCCTGTCACGTCCGCGGGTACTGGCCCGTCCTTCCTATGGAGCCCGTCACCAGCGGGTCAAGCTGAAGGAGGGATCACCATGCCGCGCATTGCCGGAGTGCCAACCCGCGACGCCGGTCCGCTTGGCCGGCTGGCCTACCGCATCGCCCGTTACCGCTACGGGGCCGTGCCCGAGCCAGCCACGGTGCTGCTGCACCACCGTCCGGCCTTCTGGGCCTACGCGTTGTGGGAGTTGGGCAACGAGAAGGCGATGCGGCGGTTGCCGGCCAGCCTGCGAGAACTCGTGGTGTATCGGGTAGCCACCCAGGTGGGCTGCTCGTGGTGCGTGGACTTCGGCACCATGTTGCAGCGCCACCACGGCCTGGACATCCAGCGGCTGCGGGAGCTGGACAACTACCCGACATCGCCGGCGTTCGCTCCCACCGAGCGTCGCGCGCTGGCCTACGCCGACGCGATGACCGCGTTGCCGATCACGGTCACCGATGAGATGGTCGCTGAACTGGATGCCGAGCTCGGGCACGACGGGCTGGTGGAGTTGACCTACGCGATCGCAGTGGAGAACCACCGGGCCCGGTTCAACCATGCCTTGGGCATCACCGACCAGGGGTTCACCTCCGGGCAGGCATGCCTTGTGCCGCCTCATTTGTGAATGCGCGGGCCACCAGCGCCCCGAAGAGAAGGCCGATGGTCGCCCACATCACCAGCTGGGTGCCCAGTGCGGCGACCCGGAATTCCCATAGCACCGTCGCCGGGAATGCGTCGGGTATCTCATTGATAGTGGGTAGCAGGAACTGGATAACGGCCACGGCCACAACGAACACCGCGGTTGCCACCAGGGCGGCGTTCCAGGCGCCCAAGCGCGACGTGAGTCGTCGGCCGAGGCAGGTCGCCGCGATTGCCAGCAGCACCGAAGCCACCACCATCGCCAGGTATAGGGCGCTGCGCTGGTTGATCGTGTCGGCGTTACCGACCGCTGGCGGATTGGCGGGATATTTCAGGAAAGGCACGACGAACACCACGAGGTAACCGCCCAGCGCCAGGACGGCGGCCGTGGCCCGCGCACTGAGACGGCCGATGCGGTCGTAGGCGACGGCGAACGCCAAGCTGAACAGGCCACCGAATGCGACGGCGTACACCACAACGGCGGTGGCCAGCCCAATGGTGCTCTGCACCGCCCGGCTGACCACTTCCGGCTCTGGAGTTTGGCCCGTGGCGGCCTGTGCGGCCGACTCGAAGTCGATCGCACTGACGACCGAGGGCTCACCAACGATGTAGGCGAATACCAGTGCGAGCATCCCTGCGGCCAGTCCGGAGAGCATGCCACGCACCAGCAACATTCTCATCATGACGGTGGGGCCGGGTGATCAGTGGCAGGGGACGCCGAGCAGATGCCGCCCGTCGTGCACGAATTCGTGCAGATAATGACCCGCGATGGTCGACATCGCGCCCTGTTCGGCACCGATGAAATACAGCAAAATGAGACCGAGGATGCCCACGAAGATCGCCCAGGGCAGAATCTCCCGCAACGGGATGCGAACTGGAATCGGCGCGGGAACGGAGATGACACTCACGGCGGTACCTCCCTGGGCTGACGCGACCCACTAGACGGTAATCACGACGGCAAAGTGTCTGACTCACGAAACCCAAGTCGGGTGTCGTTCACAGTGGCGCGACCGCGCCGGGTTTGCACCGGCTTACTCCACTCCGTCAAGTACTTGACGGTAGGCATGGGTCAGCGGCGGCGTCAATCGGCCGTACCGGTGCCCGAACAGCTGGCCCGCTCAGCGAGGGCGGAGGCGTCCGAGTAGGTCGGTTGGCACGACCCGCACCTTGGTCCCTCCTGGAGGTCGGTCTGCCAAACGGTGTCACGAGGGACCGACATTCCAGGTCGCTCACTGACTGAAAGTTCGGCCGAGCTTGTCCGGGTTGACGATGTCGTAGATCACCGCTACGCGTCCGTCGCGGATCGCGAAGCAGGACACCCGCCCGGTCAGCGGCGGGTGCCCAGCGTCGCCCGGCCACGGCGGGATGACCATCCCCAGGTCCCCGTTGACGAGCACCAGCCGGGCAGCGCCAAGCCGCTCAGGGCCGTAGCGCTGCTGCAAGCCCATGATGAACCTGGCCACTTTGGCGGCGCCGCGGATCGGCCGGCGCGCGGTTCGTTGCTTGCCGCCGCCATCGCCGATCACGGCGGCATCCGGATGCAGCACGCTGACCAGGGCGGCGAGGTCACCACCGGCCAGCGCGGTGAGGAACGCGTCGAGTACCCGGCGCTGCTCGGCCAGAGCCACCCGGTCCGGCGGATCGGCCGATGCGACAGCGCTCCGCGCCCGGGATGCGTGCTGGCGGGCCGCGGGAACCGAGCAGCCCAACACGTCTGCGATCTCGTCGAACGGCACGCTCAACGTGTCGTGCAGCACGAAGGCGACCCGCTGCTCGGGGGTCAGCCGCTCCAGCACGACCAGCGCGGCCATCCGCACCCCGTCGTCGCGGACCACTTCATCCAATGGGTCCGCCGGACCGTCCAGCCGGGTCACCAGCGGCTCGGGCAGCCAGGGCCCGACATAGCGCTCACGCTGCACGGCGGCTGATCGCAGCCGGTCCAGGCACAGCCGCCCGACCACGGTGGTCAGCCAGCCGCGCGGGTCACGGATCGCCGCCCGGTCGGCGTCGGATAGCCGGGCCAGCCGCAGCCACGCCTCCTGGACCGCATCTTGCGCATCGGCGAACGACCCGGTGAGCCGGTAGGCGACCCCGAGCAGGTGGCTGCGGTGCTGCTGGACGACGTCCGCCTCGGCCTGCACTGGACTGACCCTAGACTCGCTGACCGTGGCTGGACGGATTCGGGACGCCGACATCGCGGAGGTCCGCGAACGCAACCGGATCGACGAGGTCGTCGGCGAATACGTCGCGCTGCGCCGGGCCGGAGCGGACTCGCTCAAGGGGCTGTGCCCGTTCCACGACGAGAAGACCTCGTCGTTCAACGTTCGCCCAGCGCACGGGACCTTTCACTGCTTCGGCTGCGGCGAGGGCGGCTCCGTTGTCGACTTCATGATGAAGATCGAACACCTCGGTTTCGTGGAGGCCGTGGAGCGGCTGGCTGACCGGGTCGGAATCCCGCTGACGTACACCGGTGGCGGTTCCTCGGTACAGCGCGACCGCGGGACCCGAGCCCGGCTCGTCGAGGCCAACAAGCTGGCACAGGAGTTCTACGCCGAGCAGCTGAGCTCGCCCGAGGCACGGCCGGCCCGGGAATTCCTCACCCAGCGGGGATTCGGCCAGGAGGTGGCGGGCACTTTCGGCTGTGGCTTCGCCCCGTCGGGTTGGGAGCAGCTCACCAAGCATCTGCTCGGCCGCGGGTTCTCCTTCGAGGAACTGGCCAAGGCGGGGCTGTCCCGGGAAGGCCAGCGGGGGCCAATGGATCGCTTCCACCGCAGGCTGCTGTGGCCGATCCGGGACCTCGGCGGTGACGTGGTGGGCTTCGGCGCCCGGCGGCTGTTCGACGACGACCGCAACGAGGCGAAGTACCTCAACACCGCCGACACGCCGCTGTACCGCAAGTCCCAGGTGCTCTTCGGACTCGATCTGGCCAAGCGTGAGATCGCGCGGCGCCATCAGGTCGTCGTGGTGGAGGGCTACACCGACGTGATGGCGATGCACCTGTCCGGTGTCCCCACAGCGGTGGCGTCGTGCGGTACGGCGTTCGGCGCCGAGCACATCTCGGTGCTGCGCAGGTTGCTCATGGACGATGACGCCTTGCGCGGGGAGGTGATCTTCACCTTCGACGGTGACGAAGCCGGGCAGAAGGCAGCGCTCAAGGCGTTCGATGACGAGCAGCGCTTCGCGGCGCAGACCTTCATCGCGATCGCACCGGACGGGATGGACCCGTGCGAGCTGCGGCAGGCCAAAGGCGATGCCGCGGTGCGTGACCTGGTGGCCCGCCGTCAGCCACTGTTCGCCTTCGCAGTGCGGACCCTGCTTGCCGAGCACGACCTGGACACCGCCGAGGGACAGGTCGAGGCGCTGCGGCGGGCAGTGCCGCTGGTCGCCCGGATCAAGGATCCGGCCCTGCGTGATCGGTACGCGACACAACTGGCGCACTGGAGCGGCTGGACGGGCGATGAGGCCACGGTGGTCCGGCGGGTCCGGGAAGCCGCCGGCGACGAACCTCGACAACGCGGCGGGCGCAAGCGGAGCGCGTCGCCGGCCGAGGACGGCACGGAGGTTCCTCCGCGAGACGATGTGCGGCTGCAGGCCCAGCGCGAAGTGCTCAAGGCGGTGCTGCAGGAGCCCGCGATGACGGGCCCGGTGTACGACACGCTGCCCGCCGAGGCGTTCACTCACCCCAGTTACGCCCAGTTGCACGCCGCCGTGCTGGCCGCCGGCGGCACCGCCGCGGGGCTGTCCGGTGCGGAGTGGATCGACGCCGTCGCCGCGCACTACCCGCATCGATCACTGCTCACTGAGCTCGCCGTGGAGACGTTGCGAGCCAAGGGCAGCGCCGAGGATGACGCGCGCTACATCGGTAGCCTGCTGGCCCGGCTGCAGGCCACCGTCCTCGGGCGGCAGGTTGCCGAGATCAAGTCTCGGCTGCAACGGATCTCCCCGGTGGACGACGCGGACTCCTACCACCAGCTCTTCGGTGACCTGGTGGCACTGGAGCAGTACTACCGATCGCTTCGTGACCAAGCTGTGGGAGCGCATGATTGAGTGGCTGGGGACGGTTGTTGCGGCGTTTCGCCGCGGTGCCGGAGCTGCCCGCCGGATTCACCGGCATTCTGGAGCCCGCTGAGCGGGTCGTCACCATGGGCGAGCTGGTCGATGGCGGGCACCTAGTGCTGACCCAGCTAGGGCTGTGGGTACCGGAGGGCGCCGATGCCCGCCGCATCGGCTGGGACCTGGTGAGCAAGGTGGTGTGGGACCGCAGCGAGCTGGTGGTCACTGAGGCGGTCAGCACGGGGACTGCGGGCGAGGCCGTGCTGCTGTCTGATCTACCGCCGCGCCGTTTCGCGCTTGCGCAGCCTGGCAAGGTCCCGGAGGTGGTGCGCCAGCGGGTGACCAGCTCGATCCGGTCCAGTGAGCACTGTGAACTTCCCGGGGGCGGGGCGTGGTTCGTCCAGCGCCGGATTCCTGGACGTGACGGCGTGGTGCTGCAGGTGCGGGCCGATCCGGGTACTGCGCTGGACGCGGTAGAGATGATGGCCAGCGAGGTTGCGTCGCGCTTGCCGCGGCCGGATCCGCCCGGCTAGTTTCGGCGTTCGTACAACGGGGAGGTCGCTGGTGTGGGATCCGGATGCCTACCTTGAGTTCGGCGATCACCGGGCCCGGCCCTTTCACGATCTGCTGGCCCGAGTGGATGCCCGCGACCCGGGCATAGTGGTGGATCTGGGTTGTGGGCCGGGCGCTCTCACGCGGCTGTTGGCCAAGCGATGGCCGGCTGCCAGCGTGATGGCCCTGGACAGCTCACCGGAGATGGTGCAGTCCGCGCGTGAGCGGGGAATCCACGCTGAGCTGTGCGACGTTCGTCACTGGTCGCCCGGCCCCGGCACCGGTCTGATCGTCTGTAACGCCGTATTGCAGTGGATTCCCGAGCACGCTGGGCTGCTGCGCAAATGGATGCGAGGGCTTCCGCCCGGGGGATGGCTGGCCATGCAGGTGCCGGGAAACTTCAGCGCGCCATCACACGCCGAGACGGCTCGGCTCGCCGCTGAGCCACGCTGGCGGGACTTGATCGACCTCAGAGCCTGCCCGGTGCTCGAACCCCCCGGATACGCCGCGGTGCTCGCTCCTGGCGCGGCGGAGCTGGACGTCTGGGAGACCACCTACCTGCACCGGCTGGCCGGGCCGGACCCGGTGCTCGAGTGGATTACGGGAACTGCCCTACGGCCGGTCCGGGCGGCACTGTCGGCGGCCGAGTGGACGGCCTTCAGGCAGGAGCTGGCACCGCGGCTGAGAGCTGCCTACCCAGCGGGCGCCGACGGGGTGACCTGGTTCCCGTTTCGCCGGGTCTTCGCTGTCGCGCAAGCCGGGTAACCGCATCAACCCCGCCGACGTCCTGTCACCGGCACTTATGTCCGCTTACGGCTGCATACCTTATTGACCGTGGCGCTGACCACGCCTTGCACGGCGGGGTGTCCATGGCTTGGCGACATATGCGCTCAATCTGCTCGTAGCGCTCCCGGCCGGCCCGGGAGCCGATCACTAGCAGGCGGGCGGCCGCACGGGTGTTGCGGGTGGTGCGCTAGGCTAGTTGTCGGCCGGTCCGCCACACGGTTCGGCACCCGCACCTTCCCCGATAGCTCAATTGGCAGAGCATGCGACTGTTAATCGCAGGGTTGTTGGTTCAAGTCCAACTCGGGGAGCAGCCACAATACGAGGACGGCTCCCCGTAAGAGCTGGCCTTGACCGCAGTTCTGACCGCACTTGTCGGTCAGGTGTCGGTCTCATCGTCCGGTTCGAACAGATGCCCGAGGCGATCGACCGCATCGCGCTGCACTTCCCTGAGTACATCGACGTAGATCGCGCTCGTTTTGCGCGCGTCGACGACCGCCGCGTTAGCGCCACTGTTGCGCAAGGCGCGCGGGCTGCTGCGGTTAGAGCGCGAAAACCTACCCTAATCAGCATGCATCCCTTAAGCGTTCGACCATGAGCCTCTCAGACCGGGAAGAAGTGCTCGTAGCAGCGGCCACGGACCTCCTCCAGCGGCGCGGGACGATACACAGCCACGCTGCGGCCGTGCTGACGGCAGACGGCCAGACGTTTCTCGGCGTCAACATTGACCACTTTAGCGGCGGGCCCTGGCGCTGGGTCGGATGCTTACCGACACCGACAGCCTCCGGTTACCATCGTCGCTGTCGGGCGCGTGGACCGCGGCGTGGTGTCACCGTGCGGCGTGTGTAGGCAGATCCTTCACGACTGGTGGCCCGATGTTGGCGTCATCCTCGACCGCGCCGGCACCCTTGTCCGGGTG
>DASVWA010000103.1:0-6295 GCA_036389855.1 Pseudonocardiaceae bacterium | reverse complement strand
CCACCGCGCGGTTCTAGGCGACCTGGCCGCCGAGCTGTATCCGGCGCAGCTGCGCATCCCCGGAACGACAGTCCTTACCTCGGCGAGCTGGGTGCCGGACGGTCCGGTAGACCTGTCTGACATCGAGTTGGCCTGGCGCGTCAAATCGCCGAGACCGCAGATGGGAGGTAAGGCTCCACAATCAGCAGGCGTGCGGCCTCTAATGGCAACGGGGAGCGTTATGACCGTTACTCGCGCGCCCTTCGGGACCTCGCTCGACCCAAACTGCTCGACAACCGCATCAGCTATCGCTTGCTTGATGTGGAATGGTCAGGTTCCGGCGGAATACTGGGGTTCAATTACACGAGCTACTTCGATGTTCTCGACGTGGGTGAAGCACTGGGGCATGAGTTCGCACAAGCATGGCTCGCAGCAGACAAAAAGCCCCCGAGTCTTGCAGATCTGCCGCTCCGGCGGAGCATCATCGACCCGTTCGACCTGTGCGCGCGGCCGATGCTGCCCAGTATCAATACTTTGACGATCCGGCGCGACTCCATCGAGGGTCACCGTATGTACTTGCATCGGCGGGACGCCAATTCGGTGGCTGCCGCTGGCGGCATGTACCACGTGGTACCCGCGGGTGTTTTCCAGCCCGCGGCCCTGGCACCGGCACATCAAACCAATGACTTCTGTCTTTGGCGTAACATCCAGCGTGAGTTCTCCGAGGAATTCCTCGGCAATGGCGAGCACGATGGCAACAGTGTCGACCCCATCGCCTATGACACTGATGAGCCATTCGTTTCCTTTGAGCGAGCACGCCAGGCCGGTGACATCCGCATTTTCGCCTGCGCCATGGTGCTCGAACCGCTCACCCTGTGGGTAGAGCTGCTGACGGTCGCGGTCATCGCGGCACCCGTGTTCGATTCGCTGTTCTCCGACATGGTCGCCGTGAATGAGGAAGGTGCCGCGGTCAGCACCGAGGCCGGCCGTCCCACCGTGGGAATCCCGTTTACTGCGGCGGCCCGCGAGCGGCTGCGCACTGAGCCGTTGTCCCCGATCTCCCGCGCCTGCATCGAGCTGGCCTGGCGCTACCGGCATCAGCTACTCGGCCCATGAGGGTTCTGGTCACTGGGGCCGCCGGATTTGTCGGCTACGCGGTGGCCGCGCTGCTGGTTGAGCAGGGGCACGAGGTGATGGGGCTGACCCGCTCCGGGGCGTCCGCGCTGCCCAACGGCGTTCAGCGGTTGGAAGGCGACCTGCGTATACCCGAAACCCTGCCCAGGGCGGTCGCCGAGGTCGAGGGAGTGTGCCATCTAGCCGGGCTGACCAAGGTACGCGAATCACGGGCCGGTCCGGTCGACTACTGGCGCACCAACGTCGGTGGCACCTTGACGATCCTCGATAGACTCGTCAGCGTACGTGCCGGTCGACTGGTCCTCGCGTCCACCTGCGCGGTGTACGGCGAGCAGGCCGAGCAACCGATCAGCGAGACAGCGGCCGTAGCGCCGAGCAGCCCGTATGGCACCAGCAAACTCGCTGCCGACCAGGCAGCTGCGGACCTCGCCGCTACGGGAGCGATCGGAGCGATCAGCCTGCGCGCCTTCAACGTAGCCGGAGCCCTGCCCGGACACCCCGACCGCGACACGACCCGGCTCATTCCTCAGCTCCTGGCCGTCCAACAAGGCCAGGCACCCGAGCTGGTCGTTAACGGCGACGGCACCGCGATGCGCGACTTCGTGCACGTCGCTGACATGGCTACCGCATTCGTCCTCGCCCTAGGCGCGTGCGAGCCGGGCCGTTGGCGCGCCTACAACGTTGGAAGCGGCCGCCCCAGCACCGTGCACGACGTCATCGCCACCGCCGAGACAGTGACCGGACGACCCATCTCACGACGGCATACCGCAGTCGCGTACGAGCCGGCAACACTGTTGGCCGACACCACCCGTATCCGGTCTGAGTTGGACTGGCGACCTGAAAAGTCGAGCCTTCCGGAGATTATCTCGGACGCCTGGATCGCCTTGAACAGCGATTAGTTTCCCGCCGAATATTCGATTCCGGAATAGCGTGGAACTGACTGCACTGGGCCTACCGTGACGGTGTCAACTGCTGTTGTGTTGTCGGCCATGAGCGCGGATCCCGTCAGCGAGCCGGTGCGCCGTGCCGATGACGACGTGCTAGGAAGACTGGTCGCGATTGACCAACGTCTTCACCAGATATCGACCCACCTGGCCACCATTGACGAGTTGCTCTGCCAACTCGACGAGGCCCGTGCCAACCTTGAAACGCTGCTCGGGTCGACAAGGCCCATGGGGGAGGGGGTGGCATATCAGCCGCCTGACTGCGGGGAGCGCATCATGAGCTCCGGCCGCCGGTTGAGCCTGCCCCGGAGACCGCCGGTTGAGCATAACTCCCTTACTGAGGCTCCCGGCGGGACTTCCCCGCGGTCGTGCCCGGTGCGGCACACCCGCTATCCGGCAGGCAGCGATGGCTGAAAGCCCGGAGTTGGCGGCCGCCAAGCGGCTGCTGGACGCTGCGAAGGATCGTGGGTTCGCCTTCGAGCGGATCGCGCTCGGCGAGGACGCACCCCTGCGCGGGGTGCGGGAGAGCACGGGTTGGGTGGATGAGGTCTATATCGGTGGGCTGTCCACTGGGTGCTCCGCGGCGCGGCGACGCCGCTATTCGCTCATTGTGCCCGGGGGTCTGCCGGCCACTGAGCGGGTGAGTGGAGACGCGCTAGAGGTGTTGCACACAGTGGTGTTCGACTGGGATCCCTGACCGCTGGCCGGCCGCGGTTGAGCCCCCTGCTTCCGGCTCCCGGCGGCCCACCGGCCCCGGGCCTTGCGATGGTGTTTCGCGACCCTCCGAATACCCCCGCCACCACCCGGTTGATGGACCGTTTGTTCCCCGCGCTGATGGGCCTCCCGGTGGTGGTCGGGCCCCGAACCAACGAAAGCGCAGGAATCGCCAATGGGCAAACACAGCAAGCTGCGCCGGCACCGCCACCAAGTGGCGCCATCGAGGGGGATGGTGGAGATAGTGGACATCCGCACACTGGCCACAACAATCTGGTGCCATCGGATGCCGCCACGGCTGGGCGGCAGGCCGCGGGCCGTTTCCGGGCCCTGTGCGGCACCGAGGTCCTGCCCGCCGCGCTCGTCGATCCCGGAACGGGGTACTGCTGGCCGTGCCGGTCCACCACCATCCCCGGCCCACGCGCCGGGAGGTGATGTGTCCGCCGACTTGACACGGCCCAGGTCCGTGCAGGCGCCCCACGGCCCTCTGGCTTCGCAAGTTCAATCGGGGACGCACGAGGCCCTTATACGGTGGCGTATCGGTGTCCCGTCCCGGCGTCGAGTGTCGTTGACGGCGTGGCCTGTCCGGGGTTGGGTCGGCTGGGACAGCCCTCAACACACCGGCCCAGCCTTCAGTCAAATGAACTTTTCGCACGTCAGCAGCCATCGGAACCTGTCCCACCTCATCTGTCCCGCACAAGGTCTGGCGGGACACATGGGACGGCTCGCGGATCACTCGCAGATGGACCCGCGATACGGTGACGGAGAGCCACTACACTCACCACCTAAGGTGCTCCTCCCCCAGCGGTGCACTATGTGCCCTTTAGCACGTCGACGCCAGGGGGCGACCTATCAACCCCGTCACAACCACGGTTCAGGACTGGATAACGCGCGTCGACGCTGACAACATATTCAGCGGCCACGTACCGCCGCGACAAGCCCGATCAAAAATGGGTTGACGTCGATGATTTGGCAATCACGTTCATCGGCCTATCCGGCGTCCGGTGGAAGCGCACCGGGAACAGACTACCGGTCCGTGTTCTTATAATTTCACGGATTGACGAGCGGCCCCGCGCTCAGCACTATGCCCGCCAGATTGGCTGTAACCGCTGTGGATCGAAGGTGTTGCGTCCACGTACTCCTGGGTGAACAACAATTCGATCAAGAAGCGCCGAGATTACTGCTCGCCGAAGAGGAAGGGACAGCCCATCCCAGACCTCACCAAAATCCACAGAATCGCCGCTAAGCCTCTCAAGAGCTGCGGCACGACTGTTGGTACTCAAACGCTTCCGCGCCGCCTCCAAACGGGCTTCCAGCAGTTCTCGCGCTCGCAGCCACTCTTTACGTGTGATCACATCAGTTGCATAGTCCTCAGCAAGCTCTTCAAGTTTGCGCTGATTAGTCGACATCTGCTGCAGCACGGCCTCATCCCCCTTGTTCCCCCCTTTCGCTCGAACAGCCTCCACGAACTCAGGTGAGTCTAATGCGACTTTTACCATACGCGTCACGTACTCGTCTGCCGATTGGGCAAGAACGTAGATTTTCCCGCAGTAGTTGTTGCCCGGCAGTTTGTTGCAGACGTAGCGCATACGGCCGTCCTCACGTGGCCGACCACACATCGCTGCACCGCAACGACCACACCGCAGGATGCCCGTCAGCAGGCATCGCCTCGGCGTGGCTGGGGTCAGTCGTCGACCTGGGTCCATTAGCAGCGCGCGCAGCCGAGCAGTGTCTTCCTTGCTAATAATCGCTGGCCACACCGCATCCGCGACGATCTCACCTACCAGAGGCCGTTTGTTGCCAGTATGCGATTGGGGGTGATGATCACGTTGACCCGAGATCCTGCCTGAAACGAGCGTCCGCTTAAGAGTCTGCGCGGACCACTGCTTACCGGTTGAGCTGCGTATCCCCCGGCTATTGAGATCACGGGCAAGGCTTCGCACTGGCTCACCGGCCAGCACACGACGCACCCACTCCCTGATCATCTCGGCCTCAGGCTCCCGGATCGTCATACGATCTCGCTCAAAGCCGAACGGCCGGGGACCTCCACCTGAGATCTTTCCGGCTTGCGCCAGCTCCAGTGCCTTCCTGCGATTTCGTTCAGCTTTGTGCTCACTCTCATAGCGCGCCCATGCTCCCAGCGTCCGCGCAACAGCTCGCCCAGCCGGCGTGGAGAGGTCTACCGGTCCAGCCTTGACTGTCTCCACCGCTACACCGGCGCCCTCGCAAACGTCGATGAATTCCTCAAGCTCTCGGGGCGAGCGGTGTAATCGATCACTGTGCCAAGCGATCACCGCATCCGCAACATCCGACCGGAGATCATCAAGCATCCGCCGGTACTCCGGCCGAACTCTGCCTGAATAGGCCGACAGGTCGTTGTCTATGTACAGCCCGGCGACCGTCCAACCCAGCCTTGCTGCCCGCTCGCGGCAGTCCGCCTCCTGCCGAGCCACACCCAAGCCAGCGCCTTCCCGGTCGTCACTGATGCGGCAGTAGATGGCAGCTCGACGCATGAGCTTCAGGGTACATTAGCGCATCCTCCCGTGTGCCCGGCTCACCGCACCGGGCTTGGCCAGTCCCGAACCGCCGCCGACCAACGCGGCCAGCGAGCTGGTGTGGTGTGGCGCGACAAACGGCGGCCCGGTAATCAGCGGGGTCTCGGGAGCCAGCAGGCCGGCCACCGAGTGCACTGCGGTGACCTCGAGTGCCTCCTGGTCCGTCAGCGCTGGCAGCAACCCCACCATCCGCTGGGCCAACATGGTCTTGCCCGTTCCCGGTGGCCCGGTCAGCAGCAGATGGTGACCCCCCGCGGCGGCGACCTCCACCGCCCAGCGAGCGTCGCCTTGATGCAGCACATCAGCGAGGTCAGGAGCTGGTAGCGGTGGGGATGCAAGCAGCGGTCCGGGATGGGTCAACCCGGCAGCGGGGTCGCGCAACCAGCCAATCACCTCCCTCAGATGAGTTGCGCCGTACACCTGCACTCCCTCGACCAGCGCCGCCTCAGCGAGCACAGCGGTCGGCACCACCAGCCGGTCGATGCCCACCCGGCGGGCCGCCAGGACGGCCGGCAACACCCCACGCACTGGGCGCAACCGGCCATCGAGGGCGAGCTCACCGATCAACACCAGCCCGCGCAGTCGCTCAACCGGGATCCGGCGGTCAGCCGCCAGCAACGCGCAGGCCAAAGCGACGTCATAGCTGCTTCCGCCCTTGGGCAGGGTGGCCGGCGACAGTGCCAGTGTCATCCGTCGCGGTGGCCACCGCTCGCCCGAGTTGAGCACCGCGGCCCGCACCCGATCCCTCGCCTCGGACAGGGCGGTATCGGGCAGGCCGACCATGTGCAGCCCCGGCAGGCCGGGACCGATGTGAGCCTCGATCTCCACCAGCAGCCCGTCGACCCCCTGTAACGCCACTGCCCAGGCGCTGGCTAGCGACATCAGAACGCACCTTGCAGGTGCTCCACGGTGACCGGCCCATCCTGTGGACACAGCACCGCGAGCACGTCGAAGCGGACCTCGCACCAG
>DASVWA010000102.1:0-3417 GCA_036389855.1 Pseudonocardiaceae bacterium | reverse complement strand
GAGCAGGCGGTCGAGATCGATCGCCGCAGCCCAGATGGCCGTCTGGGTCGCCACCACGCGCGCTAGGGCGTTGCGCAGCGCGAGCGCCCCGGGGTTCGACACAAGACAGGCCTCCATCCCCAGCCGCCTGGACGTCCGCGTCGCCTTCGGCGAGCACGGTGGCGCCGCTGGCGCCAGCTGCCGCAGAGTTGATCCGCCCTCTTCACAAAGGCCGTCGTCGTCCCGACGCTCGTGATGCCGCTCCTGAGCTACTCCCACGTCGCCGTCTCGTCCACCGCGATCCGGTGGACGAACGTGGCGAGACCCACGTCGAAGTTCCAGAGGTCCAGCAGCGCGAGGTCGTCCTGCTCGGCACCGGCGGGAAGCCCCGGTACCGGCGGCAGGTCGGCGGGCGGGGAGATCCTCACTGTGCGACGCGGCAGGCGTTCGCGCAGTTGGTCTTTGAACGTCTCCGAGTATGCCCACAGCTCAAGGTCGGCGAGCGGCGGGAGGAAGGTGCGATCGACGGCCCGACCCTCGACGGTCCGGAGGCGTGGGCCAGCCGACGGGTGCGCGTCCGCCGGCTCGTCCAGTGACAGCTCCTCCGGCCGGCGGCCGGTGAGGAACGGGACGAAGGTTACGAGCATGATCGTGCACTCGTGCGGCGCGAGGACGGGCGCGTGACGGGAGGCGTCGGCGGTTGGAGCGAGTGGGGGCGTAGTCGGGTCCGCGGCCCTTTGCGGGGCAGGGCGTCGCGTCGCGCCGCGTCGTCCATCAGGAAGCCGCGGCGGCGTAGGTCTGCTGGTCATCGCCTCTCCTCGGCCCGCTGACTGGGAGATCAGGACGCCGCTGAGGCACCGCTCCTGGCCAGCAGCGCTGTATGACGGTAGCCGCAGTCGGGAGGCGATGGGAGGAAGTTCGGCTGTTCGGCCCGCACCACGAACGCGGGAGCGGCGGTCCAGTTCGACGTTTGTCTCCTAGCGGTGGTCGGCGGTAGAGAGCAGGTCCGCCGCCTTCTCCCCGACCATCATGCAGGTGATGTTCGGGTTGACCGCCGGCAGAAACGGCAGCACCGATGCGTCCGCCACCCGCAACCTGTCGATTCCGCGGACGCGTAACTGCGGGTCGAGCACGGCGAGACGATCGCTCGCGGGCCCCATCCGGGCTGTGCCCGCCGGGTGGTAGACGGTGTTGTGGGTCTTAAGGACATAGTCGGCCAGCTCGTCGTCGGTGATCGCGTCCGGGCCAGGCGCGAGCTCGTGGGCGATCCAATTATCGAGCGGCGGCTGCTCCGCGATCCGCCGTGCCAGCCTTATGCCGGCGAGCATGACGCGCAGGTCATGGCCCTTGCGGTCGGTGAAGTAGCGCGGATCGACCCGGGGCCGATCGCGGAAGTCCCGCGACCGCAGCCGGACGGTGCCTCGCGAGCGGCCGCGCGCCACGTTCGGAGTGAGACAAAAGCCGTTGTCGGTCGACGGGTAGCCCCAGCGCACGGTGTGGAGGTCGAAGGGCACCGACCCGTAGTGCATCATCAGGTCAGGTCGGTCCAGGCTCGGCTCGGTGCGGGTAAACAGTCCGATCTCCCACCACTGCGTGGAGCGGGTGACCATCGGCCGGGCCGCCTCCCACATCACCAGGCCCTCGACGTGGTCGTCCAGGTTCGACCCCACACCCGGGGCGTCGACGAGCAGGTCGACACCGACCTCGTGCAGGTGCTCCGCAGGGCCAATGCCGGAGAGCATGAGCAGTTTCGGAGTATCGATTGCCCCGGCGGAGAGCACGACCTCGCGGCGCGCGGTCGCGGTCTTCCGGCCGGGCAGGATCCCCTCCTGGTACTCAACACCCATCGCGCGCGAACCGTCGAACAGCACTCGCGATGCCCACGCCCCTGTGCGCACGACTAGATTGCGCCGCGAGTCGAGGATCGGGTGTAGGTACGCATGCGAGGACGAGGCACGGGTACCGTCGGGCAAGGCGTTTATCTGGAAGAACCCGGCGCCCTCGCAGATCGTCACGCCCTCGTTGAACCGCACCGTCGGAAGTCCGATAGCCGCCGCGGCCGCCAGCAGGGCGGCGCCGCACGGGTCGTCCGGAGGGACTTGCCGGAGGGTGACAGGGCCAGAGCGGCCGTGCCCAATCCAGGGTCCGTCGTTGGTTTCCAGCCGCCGCAACAGCGGCCAGCACTCATCGGCGCTCCAGCCCGTGCAGCCCAGCGACGCCCATTCGTCGAGATCTTCACCCGGGGGCCAGAACGCAATGCAGGAGTTGTGCGATGAGCACCCGCCCAGCACCTTCGCGCGAGACTGGCGCACGAAGGAGTTGCCCCGCTCCTGGGGCTCGACCGGGTAGTCCCAGTCGTAGCCGGAGCCAAGCAGCTCCATCCAGCGATCTAGCCGCAGGACGGCTGGATCCTCGACGTCGGACGGGCCGGCCTCGAGCAGGCACACCGTCACCGACGAGTCCTCCGTCAGGCGCGCCGCCAGGACACAGCCGGCGGAGCCGCCACCGACGACGACATAGTCGAACGTGGCGGCGCGATCCGTCACGGAACCCTCCCTACGCCTTGGTAGCGGAATGATCCGATGCCGTCCGCACCCCAAATCATCGCGCGGTTCTTGCCTCGCCGGCTCGCGCCCCGTTGAAGTGACCACCGACCGCGCCAAAGCAGATCATCTCACGGCGACGGAAACACCATGGCGACCTGGTCGCACCGTCCAGTACCTCGGTGTCTGGCTGGCCACTTCCTGGCGCCGCCTCGGCATCACGACCAGCGATCCTGTTCGACGCGACGCATAGTGCTTGTCGGTGAATGGGATCCCCCGCAGCTCCAGGAGCTGGCCTGCGATGGGAGAAACGTTGCCGGTGCCGTCAGTGCCGACGAGCTGCTGCAACCGTATTGCCCTGCTCGCGTTGTGCATCCGCACCCATGCGATCGACACCACAATGGTGTTGCCGTCCGCGTCGCCGATCTCCACCAGTGTGCTGTAGCGATCAGCAGGGTGTGTGCAGGAAGAATTGCTGCACTTGGCTGTAGGAGTGCACGGCGCGCTGCGGTTTCCGCTGGATCTCCCTTGAGATGGCCCGGAGGCTATCCATCGCCAGGCCTCGCTGTATTGGCCCCTGCGCGCGGCATTCCTACTGCTGGTCGCCCGGGCCTGAATGCCCTGCCCGACCACTGACTCGACCGCTCCACCAGCCGCCACGGCACCGCTCACTCCAACACTGCCGGCCACTGCGGCAACAAGAAACACGGCCACACCGGTTACCATGACAGCGCCGATGGGCTGGCGCGCACATTCCCCATAAAGCCCGACAACTCCCTGGGACCGCCCACGACGTTCGTGCCCTCTACCGGCGGTGGCGGCGACGGGATGGCGATAGACGACGCGGGGAACCTGTATGTGACGACCAACGCCGGCGTGCAGGTGTACAAGCCCA
>DASVWA010000101.1:0-29168 GCA_036389855.1 Pseudonocardiaceae bacterium | reverse complement strand
CGCGTTGGGGGCAGGGTGGCTAGTGTCCTCGCTGCTGCCGCCCAGCCGCAAAGAACAGGAGCTGGCTAGCCAGGCCACTAACGCGGTGAGCCAGCAGGTGCAGCCGCTCGCCCAACAGCTCGGCCAGACTGCCCAAGGGATGGCGCAGAACCTGCAAAAACCCACCCAGCAGGCGGTTGAGTCCGTTCAAGCAACCGCCAGCCGCGCAGCATCAACCATCACCGACCAGAGCCGCTCCGCGGCCGAAGATATTGCCGAACGCGCAGAGCAAGCCAAAGACACCCTCGGTGACTCCGCTCGCAGTTCAAGACACGCAGGCCAGCAAGGGTAATGGATACCCAATCAACATCGAATTAGATCACGGGGTAGACAACCTGCGCTTAGACTCACACACACCTACCTCGCCGACATTGAGCAAGAATCTCGTGTTACTTGGGGTCCTGACTCGTTCGGCGAGAGTTTGAGCATTATCTACGTCGAACAGCTCTCCAGCCACGACGCAGCTTCTGCTGGGCAGCCACCGGCCAGATCGTGCACTTCATGCAGCCAGTAGCCGCTACTTCTGCTCAAGGTAACGAATCCACCTCTGTATGCACACCACGTCAGGGGGATCGGAACCTAGCACCCGTTGCCGGTCGGGCAACAACTTCTCGAACAGCTCCAGCGCCGCGCGAGCGTGCCCCGCCTCTGCAGTCCGGGCCGCCATGTTGTAACGGGTAGCCAGCACGTCGGGGTGGTCCGCACCTAGCACCCGCTGCCGGTCGGGCAACAACTTCTCGAACAGCTCCAGCGCCGCCCGGGCGTCCCCGACCTCTCCGGTCCAGTGCGCGATGTTGTGGCGGGTGGTCAGCACGTTAGGGTGATCTACACCCAGCACTCGCTGCTGGTCGGGCAAAAGCTGCTGGAACAGCTGCAGCGCCGCGCGGGCGTTCCCGATTTGGCTAGTCCAGTATGCGATGTTGGCTCGGGTGGTCAGCACAGCGGGGTGGTCAGCACCCAGCACTCGCTGCTGGTCGGGCAACAACTTCTCGAACAGCTCTAACGCTGCGTGGGCGTCCCCCACCTCTGCAGCCCGGGCCGCAATGTTGTGGCGAGTGACCAACACCTTGGGATGGTCGCAGCCCAGCACCCGCTGCTGGTCAGGCAACAACTTCTCAAAGAGCTCCAGCGCCGCCCGAGCGTTGCCGATCTGGCTAGTCCAGTATGCGATGTTTGCTCGGGTGGTCAGCACAGCGGGGTGGTCTTCGCCCAGCACCCGCCGCTCGTCGGGCAACAACTGCTCGAATAACTCCAGCGCCGCGCGAGCATCTCGGGCCTGCCCCGTCCAGTATGCGATGTTGTGGCGGGTGGTCAGGACGTCGGGGTGGTCGGAATCCAGCACCCGCCGCTGGTCGGGCAACAACTGCTCGAACAACCGCAGCGCCTCGTGAGCATCCCCACTGTCCCCGGTTCGGACCGCGATGTTGGCGCGGGTGATCAGCTCTTGGTGCTCACTCATGCTCCATCCCTACCGGATGTGTCGCTAAGGATCCACCGGAAGCAAATGAAGGATCAGCGGTGTTCGAGCGTAGCGATGGGGGAGTTTGGCGGACCCTAACCGTGCAGCAAATAGATCTTTGGCGGGACGTATTGGGGCACGCCAGCTTGGACTGTGGCAGCAAGTCCCAGCAGGGAAGTGCTCTTCAGACCTTCGTGGGCGCGGAGCCGAAATCAGAGTTCACGCCCGACCGCTCCGACCATGCAGTGCTGCACAGGCTCTAGCGGCTTGCTGGACAATGAGCGTCGGGCTGCCAGCCGGCGCACTGAATCAGACCTGGCTCGATCAGTTCCAAGCGTGGAAACATGCCCTCGATCTCGGCGCGGGTGCGAACGCTCCACTGCCCATCGGATTGCGCAGGAAAATCTGTTCCGCCTTCGCACAAGCTCGCTCAGTTCGGGTTGGTCTCGGGGTCGCAGAAGTGGCTGATCGCCACGTAGGAGCCCGAGGGCAGAGCATCGATGTAGTGGGCCATGATGCTGTGCGGGCTACGCTCACCGGCGCAGTGGTGCAGCGTCCCACGGTCGGAAACAGGGCGATCGGCTTGGAGACCAACCTGGTCGGTGTTCTCCGCAGCGGGCAAGAGGCGGTGAACCGGGCAGGGATGACAGACACGCCGGTGAAGGGACGCGGACGTGACTGGCATTCGTTATGGACATCGCTGCGCCGACCGGGCGGTTCACTGCACGTGAGCCGCCGGACGCAATGGCGGCCTCGGATGGGGCGTCCGGCACCTTGAGAGCGCCGATCGGATGGCTTGCGACAGCAGAAGGTGCCTCCCATGCGGGTGTAGAAGAGACGCCAGGGTGGACCTACCTCTATATGGGTGACCACTGCGCGTGGCGTACCGGGTACTGTCCGCCAACCCTGGCATGGTCTACTCAGCACCCGCCGGGCGGCCGCTCGGTGCTGAACCGTGATCAAGCCCCGAGGGGGTTGCGATGACTGCGCTGATCGTGGTCGCCCAAGCGGAGTTGAGCACGAACAACTTGCGCACGTGGATGTTGGACAACGTCGTGCCGCTGCTCCTGCTGGGTGTGGCGGTACTGCTGCTGTGGCTCGGCGGCGGTAAGGGCGACAACGCCGGCGTGATGCGGCGGGTCGGAGGAGTGATCATCGCGTTGGGCATCGTCGGGTTGGCAGTGTCTGGGGCAGGGGTCGACCTCGGAACGTGGATCGCCGGCCTGTTCAGCGGCTAATCGAGGAGTGAGCGGCCGTTGCGGATTCGCACAGATGACGATGTCTACCGGGTAGACGCGGTCTGGCTCGGGCCTCCGAAGGCGACGTTCCCTTGGCGGGCCCGGTATGTGGCTTGGGGCGTGGGCACGGTGGTGTTCCTTGTGGTGCTCGGCGTCGAGCGCCAGCTGGGTATCGGCTTCGGTTTCTTCTCCACCGGCTGGGCCCTGCTCATCACCATCCTGCTTACCCGGATGATCGGTTCCCGGATCAGCCACGAACGGCCACTGACCGCCGTTGCCGCCATGTGGGTCCGCGAGCTCACCGCTCCGCGGAAGAAGACCGAGGCGCGGGGTGGGGCCGCCAGTGCGGCGCAGATCCGCGTTCAACACAACCGTCCCCGGCCCAGCCAGGGGTCAACTCGTCGGGGGCGTGCCAGGAAGGAGGGCGACGTTGTTCGGGCTCGGACGTCCCCCCCGCAGACGTGAACGCGACCACCCCGCACCGAACACTCAGCGCTCGATGGCCACCGCGCCCGCCCCTCGAGGCGGCTCGAACCGGCGCAGCCACAAGCTCACCGGAGAAGCCGCCGCCCCGACCTACACCCCCTCCATCGGCCTGCGTTCCATCGATGGCCACTTGGTACGCAACGGGCAGGAGGTCTACGCCTGGTACCGGCTCGCCCCGCAGCGCTGGTCGTTTCGCTCGGATTCGCAGCGTCAGGACCTGATCCACGCCATCGCCGGCCAGTATGCGGAGCTGCAGGGCCGGTGGCTGCATCTGCGGGTCACCGCCCGCCCGTACCCGATCCGGATGTGGGCCGAGGCGCACGCCCGTAATGCGGTGGGTCGGCTACCTGACACGCCCGGGGCACTGTCCTTCGACGACTACATGGTCGGTGAGCAGCAGCAACTGCTCGGCCATTCGATGGCTGAGAAGGAGGTCTATCTCGGCGTGCAGGTGCAGACCCGGTCCGTGGTGGACCGGGTTGTCGAGCGGGCCGCGCCGGTGCTGCGGCGGGTGTTTCCCACCGCCGTCGACGCCGAACTGGTTGCGGTGGACGCCGAGGTCGAGCACCTCGACGGGGTGATTGGCGTCGCCGGGCTGGAGGGCAGGCCGGTCACCGCCGAGGAGATGTCCTGGCTGATGCACCGGTCGTGTTCGCTGGGTCTGCCGGCCCCGCGCAACCTGCCCGTCGTGCCCGGTGCCACCTGGGAGCCCGAGGATCTGGCCAGTTTCACCGACGCCGCGGACTTCCACACCGAGCCCTACGCGCCCACCCTCACCGTCCGCGGGCGAACCGGCTCTAACGCCGGGATCGCTCGGCACGTCGTGGTGCTCACCGTGGGGCAGATGCACGGGTTGCGGATTCCGGAGATTGACGATCCCTGGGTGCAGCGCTCGGACCGCCTGCCGGCTGGGGTCGAATGGTCGGCACGCATCTACGTGCGCCGTCCGGAGGAGGTGGCCGGCGAGCTGCAGCGGCAGATGAACAAGGTGCGTTCCCAGGTGCGGCACTACACCGACGAGCACGACCTCGAGCCGCCGCAGAGCCTGGTCCGCCAGGCCGGTCGGGTACTGGAGATCGACGACGAGATGACGTCGGGTTTCACCGCGCTGGGCACCCGGGTGCGTTCGTGGTGGCGGCTGGCAGTCTCCGGTCCCACCGACCGGGATGCGCTGCGGCTGGCGCAGCAGCTACTGGATCTCTACAAGCCCAAGATCGCTATCGAGCATCCCGAGGCGCAGTACGCACTGGCCCGTGAATTCATTCCCGGTGAGCCACTGTCCTCGGGTGCCTACCTGCGCCGCGGTTCGGTGATCTGGGCGGCCTCGGCGGTGCCCACCGCCACCGCGGAGGTGGGGGACCGGCGCGGCATCCTGCTCGGTGAGACGTGCACCGCTACCCGGCGCCCGGTCGCCTGGGATCCCTGGATGGCCCAGGAGATCCGGGACTCCTCCGGGTTGACCGCACTGGTGGCCGGGCTCGGCGGCGGCAAGTCGTTCCTCGGCGGGGGCATCGTCTACAAGACGTTGCGCTCCGGCGCGTACTGGACACTGCTGGACCCGTCCGGACCGCTGGCCAAGCTGTGTGAGCTTCCCGAGCTACGGCCCTACGCCCGGCCAATCAACCTGCTCAACGCCCAGCCCGGCATCCTCAACCCGTACCGGGTGGTCGCCGAGCCCGCGCTGGCGCACTTCCTCGATGAGGAGGACCCGGAGCGGGCCTGGCGGCGAGAGAAAGCGTTGACTGCCGCTACCCGGCGCCGGTTGGTGCTCGACGTGCTCACTGGCGTGCTGCCCTTCGAGGTCGCCCGGATGGCCAAGACCCGCATCGTGTTGCTCCGCGCGGTTCGTGCGGTGGGCGGGCGGCCCGATGCGCATCCCGGGCAGGTCTTCGAGATGTTGCGCCGTGATCCGTCCGAGCATCACGAGCACGCCCTCGTGGTCGCCGACTTCCTCGACGAGATGCGCGAGCGCATGTCGTTGCTCATTCCCGAGAAGGGCGCCGACCCCTACACCGAGGTGCGCGACGATCGGCTCACCGTGCTCACCATGTCCGGGTTGACGCTGCCCAAGGACACCGTCGGCCGGGAGCACTGGACCGATGCCGAGTCACTCGGTGTCGAGCTGCTCAACCTGGCCGCCTGGCTGACCCAGCGATCGATCTACGAGCGCCCCCGCGACCAGCGCAAGGGGGTCTGGATCGACGAGGCGTTTTTCCTGTCCGAGGTGCCCACCGGGCGAGTGCTGATGAACCGTTTCGCCCGTGATTCCCGCAAGTGGAACGTGCGGGTGCTGCTGTCGTCGCAGATCCCAGCCGACTTCCTCAAGATCCAGGGCTTCGTGTCGCTGCTGGACTCCGTGTTCGTTGGGAGGCTGGACGACGGGCCGGCGCAGTCCGACGCGTTGCGGCTGCTCAAGGTGCCCGTCGAGGCGGGCTACGAGCAGGTGGTGGCCTCCCTCGGCCGTCGCCCGGGCGGTGAACGGCTGGCCACTGAACGTGACCGGGCACCTCGGCAGTTCATCTTCGGCGACGGCGCCGGGGGAGTGGAACGGGTCCGGGTGGACTTCTCCGGTGCCCACCTGGAGCACCTGTGCGCCGCGCTGGACACCACTCCGGACGCCCTGCGCGGGGACGTTTCGGTCGGTGAGCTGCCCGGTGGGGGACTTGCCCCGGCGATCGATCCCGAGCGCAATGGCTCAGCCGGCGATGAGATCGGTCGCGAGGTCACCACCAGGGCCCAAGCATGACCCCCCGGGTGCTGCGGGGCAGGACGGCTGCAGCGCTGCTGATCGTGATCATCGCGTTGTTCGGCCTGCAGGCAGCGCTGGGTGCACCAGCGCTGGCGCAGGTTCCTGGCGTCGAGGACTGCAAGGATGCGCCCAACCCGGAGCGGCCCGGATCCGGCATGGTCGGCGCCATCGACCCCACGCCGTTGCAGGCCGGCGCCCCGGACAGCGTCTATCACGAGGTCGGTTACGCCGGGCTGGTGTGGCACACCTACGACCTTGGTTGTGGCCCATCAGGCCTGCGCAATCCGAACGCGGTGATCGACACCTGGACTGGCGGGCTGCTGTTCGACATCGGCAAGGCAGTCGTGGGCGCCACCAACGGGCTGCACTACGCGCTTGCCGACGGAGGGCTGCTGGCTCCGCTGAACGACCTGATCGTCTCGGGCACTGTCGCGCTCTATGACACCGTGTATGCACCCTGGTTCGGGTTGATCGCAGTGCTGTTGGCGATCGTGCTTTTCCGGTCAATCTGGCGAGGTGACCTCGCCACGGTCAGCAAGCGGGCAGCGTGGGCGCTGGCCGGCATCTGGCTGGCCGCAGCGACCTACCTCACCCCGCTGCTGTACACCCAGGTGCTTGACGGAGTGCTGGTCGAGGGCAGCAACCAGATCCGCATCGGGTTCTTGGACGACGTCGGTATCGAGCAGCGCGATGCGCTGCCGACTCTGCTGCACGACCAGATTATTTACCGTAATTGGCTGCGTGGGGAGTTCGGTTCCCCGGACGGGCCGCAGGCCGTCCAGCTGGGCCGTGAACTGATCCGCGCGCAGGCCTTCACCAAGCAGGAGATTGCCGACGGTGCCGACAACCCGGAATCCGGCGTCGCGGAACGGAAGAAGGAGCAGTACAAGGCAATCGCCGCTCGTACCGGCAGCGCATACGGCCACTTCCAAGGCGTGGATGGCAACCGGATCGGCGTCGGGTTCCTGGCCGCTGTGCAGTCGCTGGTGTTCGGGCTGTTCCAGTTTCTCGCCCAGGCGGCGTTGCTGCTGGCCCAGGTCCTGCTCCGAGTGGTCATCCTGCTCGGGCCGGTCATCGGCCTGATCGCGATCCTGTACCACGAACTGCTGCGTGGCGTCGGGCGCGTCGTTGGCGCCGCGCTGCTCAACGTGGTCGTGCTTTCGGCGCTGGCCGCGCTGCACACGTTGGTGATGGTGTGGGTGTTCGATCCTTCCCGCAACATCTCGGTGCTCGCCGAGATGTTGCTCGCCGGAATGATCACGCTGGTGATGCTGCTGGTGTCCCGACCGGTCCGCCGCATGTGGCAGATGATGGAGCTGTCGGTCGGAGCGGTGGGGGGTGCGCTTCCCGCCGCCCCACCGGGTGTGCTGGCCCGGCTGCGACGGCGCAAGGCAGGTGTGGAGTCCACTCCGTCCGAACGGTTCTGGGAGGAGACCCGCGGCGCCGAGGTTGATCAGGGCGAACCGACGGGAGAACCAGTATCCGGTGGTCGCGTCCGTCCGGAGGCGGCCGTACCGGTGGTCGTCGTGGCCGACCGATCGGATCGCCGTGGCGGTGGCTTGGCGACTCCGGTGCTCGGTCCCGGAAGTCGCGATGCCCCTGGCGCAGGTGGTGAGGGCTCACCGAGCCGGTCCGACGAGATCGGATCCCGGCCAGTCCCGACGGCTGCGCTGCCTACCGGGTTCAGTTCAGCCGCATCCCGTCGCACTCGGGTCGGTGAGGAGCCGGTGTACGTGCCGTCGGCGTCGGGTGATCCGCGCACTCCGCGGCAAGCCGAGCTCGAGGAGGTTGCTGGGCGGCCGGTGTGGGTGGTGTACCGCCCCTCGGCCGGCCTCGAAGTCGGCGTGGACGCCACTGACGGTGACAGCGCCCGAGCCACGGACTGAGCGAGGGAGGTCAGCGCAGTGCCGATCCGCACCCACCGTGGCCGCGCGGCCGTCTACCGCGCGTTCTGGGGTTGGCCGCTGCGTTCGCCCAGGCACCTCTTCGGCACTGTGCTCGCTCTGGTCGCGATCGCCGTCGGGCTCGGGATGGCCCTGCCCGACTCCCCGAGTAAGAGGCCGGTGGTTGCAGCACCGACAAGCACCCTGCGGGCCAACTCGTTGGCTCCCGCTTCCGGTGTGGCGGTGCCCGGCGCGACCCCTAGCGCGCAGTCCCGGCCGCCTTCTTTTCCGAGCACCCCGGCCCCGACCGAGGCCCTGTCCGTTGCGAAGTCTTGGGTGGGCGCGTTCTTGACCGTCCCGGACGGCATCGACTCGGCGCGATGGGTCGAGCAGCTGAAGCCCTACACCACCGATGAGTTGCTCCCCGAACTCCGGTCTATCGACCCGGCCAATGTGCCTGAGGCGACGATCGCCGGTGAACCTCGAACGATCAGCTCGGGCGCGAGTTCAGCCGAAGTAGATGTGCCGACCACCGGGGTGGTGATGCGGCTGCTGCTGGTCTCCACCCCGGCCGGGTGGCGGGTGGCCGGTTACCAGCGGGCGGGTTGAGCCGTGCGGCGGTGGTTGGTCGGGCTCCTGGTCGTCGGTTTGCTCGGTGGCCTCATCGCGGTGTCCGCGATCTCCGTCCTGCTCGGCGGGGTCGGTTCCGGCGACTGGAGGTTCGGGGTGCCGTGCGGCTCGGTGCTTGCTTCCACCGATCCCCGGGAGGCACCGCAGGTGGCTGTCCAGGTCAGCGACCTCGACGCCGAGCAACGTGCCATCGTCGACCTGATCATCGCGATCGGTAAGCAGCGCGGGCTGCCGCCGCGAGCCTGGCAGATCGCCATCCAGGCCGGGATGACCGAATCACGGCTGCATAACCTCACCTACGGCGACCGGGACTCGCTGGGAATCTTCCAGATGCGGCCCTCGATGGGCTGGGGCAGCGTTGCCCAGGTCACCGATCCCGTCTACCAGATCAACACGTTCTACGACGTGCTGCTGACGGTGCCCAACTGGGAAACCCGGCGGCCGGGGGACATCGCGCAGGCCATCGAGCGATCCGCGTTCCCGTTGCGCTACCACCAGTGGGAACCGTTGGCCGTCAACGTGATCAGCACCGTGGGCGGGAACGTCGCGGAGTTCGTCCTTGCCTCGTGCACCACACCGCTCCCGGCGCCCTCCGAGGTCGCCGGGCGGGCGATGCAGTTCGCGCTTGGCGAGGTCGGCAAGCCTTACGTCTGGGGCGCCACCGGCCCCCTTTCTTACGACTGCTCGGGGCTGATGTTGCGGGCCTACGAGTCAGCGGGGGTCACGCTGCCCCGGGTGTCGCGGCAGCAATACTGGGCCGGTGCACAGTTGCCGGTGCGCCAGGCACAGCCCGGTGATTTGCTGTTCTGGGCTTATGACACCTCGAACCCGGACAGCATTCACCACGTTGCGATGTACCTGGGTAACGGTCAAATGGTCGAGGCGGCCAACCAAACGGTGCCGCTGCGGCAGCGGGCCGTGAGCTTCGATGAGTACGAATTGATGCCGCTCGCGGTCCGGCCCGGGGTGCCGGTCGCCGCGGAGGCCTGATATCCGGAGGTGACGGTGTACGCGTCGGACCCAATTCCGCGACCGGCTGGTCGGCCGGCTTCGGCCACTCCGCTACGGGACCATCTCGCGCTGGCGACGCTCGGGGTCGATGAGGGCTATGTCGTGCTGCCGCGGTCGTTGGCCGAGGAGATGCCGCTGCCCTGGCAGCAGCAGATGGCTTACCTGATCGATGAGTTGCACCAGGCCTACGGCGACCTCCCGTGGCCCATTTACCGGGTGGTGCCCAGCCGCACCGAACGGTTGGTCGACCTCGATGAGGGTCAGCTCGCCGAGGCCGGGTACCTCCTCGAGATCGACGCCAGCGGTGAGCTGGTGTACCGCGATCGCGACGACGCCGTGGTCACCAATCCACAGTCCCGGGAGGTCTTGGTGTCCTGCTTAGACCCAATACCCCGCCGTAGTCCGCCCACGGGTCCGTGATCCACCCGGACCTGTCTCAGCGCACCATCGGGTTGGTCGGTGGCACCGGCCCGCAGGGCCGGGGTCTGGCTTACCGCTGGGCACTGGGCGGGTTGTCAGTGGTGATCGGCTCCCGGGATGTCGATCGGGCCGAGCAGGCCGCGGCCGCACTGCGAGGACGCTCGGGTTCGCACCGGGTGCGCGGCGCGGCCAATGCCCGCTGCGCCGCGGAGTCGGACCTGGTGCTGGTGGCAGTTCCCTTCGCTGGCCACGCTGCCCTGCTCCAGTCGCTGCGCCCGTCGCTGGCTGGCACGATCGTGATCGACTGCGTGAACCCACTCGGATTCGACCAACGGGGCCCGTTCGGGCAAGTCGTGCCCGAGGGCAGCGCAGCCCAGCAAGCCCAGGCCCTGTTGCCCGAGTCGCGCGTGACTGCGGCGTTTCACCACGTCTCCGCGGTGCTGCTCGATGATCCTGAGGTGCCCAGCCTGGACATCGACGTGCTGGTGTTGGGTGACGACCGGGAGGCCACCGATCTGGTGTGCGCGCTAGCCGACGCGATACCCGGCGTGCGCGGCATCTACGGCGGGCGGCTGCGCAATGCCGGTCAGGTGGAGGCGCTGACCGCCAACCTCCTCGCGATCAACAAGCGTTACCACGTCCACGCCGGGATCCGGATCACCCTCTAACTCCTGGCGTGTCCGGCTCACACGTACGGTGTGTTCGCATCTCAAGCACACCGGATCGGCCTGACCGCCTGTGTCTTCTAACGTGTTCACCCGTGGTTTCCGAACTGCCCGACGACGCCCAGCTGTGGACGGCTGCTGAACGGGCGTTGGCCCTGCAGGTACTCCACGGCCGGACCGTGGTGGTCAACGTGCGCCGCGGTGGCCCACATCGCCACCTCGTGCCTTGGCTGCAGAACCACGGCATGATCAGCTACGTCGGCCACGCGGGGTCACGCCATTCCTGGCCTCGATCGGATTTCGCGAACCCGTTCGTGAAGCAGGCTGGCACCGACCGGGAGGCCATGGTGCGCCGCTATGCTGCCTGGCTCGACGATCAACCCGAGCTGCTCGCTCGGATCAGCGCTGGAGAGCTGACCGGGCGAGCGCTGGGCTGCTGGTGTGCGCCGCAACCCTGCCATGCCGACGTTCTCGCCAAACGAACCACGTCGTGACCATCAAACGGTGTCCACAAGCTCACGACACACCGTGCGTGAGAGCCGGACACGCCGAGAAGTGCTCAGCTGTAGGCGTGTTCTGGGCCCGGGTACGCGCCTGAGCGGACATCTTCGGCGAAGTGCCGAGCGGCCTCCCGCAGCCCATCGCCGAGCTCCGCGTAGGTCTTGACGAACTTCGGCGTACGGCCGCCGGGAACGTGGAAGGCCGCCATGTCTTGCCACACCAAGACCTGAGCGTCGCAGTCGGGCCCCGCGCCGATGCCGATGGTGGGCACCACGGTGGCTGCGGTGATCCGGGCGGCCAGTTCGGCGGGTACCACCTCCAGGACGATGGCAAACACGCCCGCCGCTTCTAGCGCCTTCGCGTCCTCCACCAGTCGCTCGCCTTGCTCGCCACGTCCCTGCACCGAGTAACCGCCCAAGGCGTGAACCGACTGCGGGGTGAGCCCGAGGTGGGCCATCACCGGTACGCCCGCCTCAGCCAGCGCCTCAATCTGAGGTATCACCCGGCGACCACCCTCCAGCTTCACCGCATGGGCGCCGGACTCTTTGAGAAAACGTGCCGCAGTGTGCAGGGCCTGCGCCGGTGAGGACTGGTAGGAGCCGAAAGGCAGGTCAGCAACGACGAGCGCTCGGCGTGCCCCGCGGACCACACCGCGCGCCAGGGGTATCAGTTCGTCGACGGTCACCGGCACCGTCGTCTCATAGCCGTACACGACGTTGGCCGCGGAGTCACCGATCAGCAATACCGGTATGCCTGCGGTATCCAGTAGAGCCGCGGTGGAGTAGTCGTAGGCGGTGAGCATCGCCCACTTCTCCCCGCGCCGTTTGGCCGCGAGAAGGTCCTGGACCCGGATCCGTTTGACCTTCTGGTTCGGGTCAATCAGTCCGCCGTACAGGTTGGGCTCGACAGCAGCTGCGGTCATCGTTGACCGTCCTCCCTCGAGGCCTGCGGTTCGTCGCGGGTCCCCGGGTTGTGCCGATGGCTGATACCTCTGAGCGTGACACCGAATGTGAGGGTCTGCCATGAGCGTGCGACGAGATTCACAGGTGGCGACTCGTTGGGCGAATGACGCTGCACCCAATGTGCATAGAAAGCTGGCACAGCGTGCATGAGAGGCCGACATGCCGGGCATGGGGAGCGGACACGGGGTGCGGGAGAGGATGACATGCGGAGGGGTTAGGAGGGGGAGCGTTCGCGCCAGCGGTTGGTGATCGGCAGTCGCCGGTCCCGGCCGAAAGCTTTCAAGGTGATCTTCGTGCCGGGTGGATACTGCCGGCGCTTGTACTCGGCGGCATCCACCAGCCGCACGATGTGTTCGATCAGCTCCGGTTCGAAGCCTGCGGCCACCAGATCACCGAAACCGCGATCGCCCTCCACGTACTCGTCGAGCACGGCGTCGAGCAACGCGTAGTCGGGCAGCGAGTCGGTGTCCACCTGGCCGGGTCGCAGCTCGGCCGAGGGCGGCTTGCCGATCGAGTTCGGCGGTATCGGTGGGGTCTCACCCCGCTTGTCGGCCACCGCGTTGCGCCACCGCGCCAATGCCCACACCGCGGTCTTGGGCACATCTTTGATCGGCGCGAACCCACCGACGGCGTCGCCGTAGATCGTCGAGTAGCCCACCGCCAGCTCGGACTTGTTCCCGGTCGCCAGCACCAGGTGACCATGCTGGTTGGACAGCGCCATCAGGGTCACTCCCCGGCAGCGAGCCTGGACGTTCTCCTCGGCGATCCCGGTCAACCCCAGCTGCCCCACGAACACGTCGACCATCTTCCCGATCGGCTGCACCTGGTAGTGCAGGCCGGTTCGTTCGGCCAGGTCGGCGGCATCGGATCGGGAATGTGTGGAGGAGTACGACGACGGCATGGACACCCCGTGCACCGCGTCGGCACCCAACGCATCCACCGCGAGCGCGGCACACACCGCGGAGTCGATCCCCCCGGACAGCCCCAGTACCACCGAACGGAACTCGTTCTTGCGCGCGTAGTCACCCAAGCCGGTCACCAGCGCGCCCCACACCTCGGCCTCGTCGGACAGCGCTTCGGCGCTCGGCGCAGTGGGCGCAGGCGGGTAGGTCGGCAGCGGATCCTCGGTGAGGATCACCCGGGAAACCTCCAGCCCGGCATACCGGCCCGCTGCCCTGGCCGAACCGCCGGGGACCTCGAGGTCGAGTACCAGGAGCCGCTCGCAGAACCGCGGCCCCCGCAACAGCAGCTCGCCGCGGGCACCTATCACCATGGAGTCACCGTCGAAAACCAGCTCGTCCTGGGCTCCCACCAGGTTCGCGTAGGCCAATGGCGCTCCCGCCTCGGCGGCGCGGCGGGCCACCAGCGTCAGACGGGTGTCATCCTTGTCGCGCTCGTAGGGGGAGGCGTTGGGGGCGACCACCAGGTCCACCCCGGCCTGCGCGAGTGCGGTGATCGGGCCGCCGACCTGCCAGATGTCCTCGCAGATCACCATCCCGATCTCCAGGCCGTGCAGCCGGAACACGGTCAAGGCGGTGCCGGGGACGAAGTAGCGGCGTTCGTCGAACACCCCGTAATTGGGCAGGTGATGCTTGAACTGTCGGGCCACCACCTGGCCGCGGTACAAGACCGCGACCGCGTTGCGGGGACCTTGAGTGTCGCAGTCCAGATATCCCACGACGGCGGCCAACTCGCCGTGACCTTCGTCAGCGAGCACGGTGGCCAAACTGTGCACAGCGTCCACCGACGCGGTGGCGAAGGACTCGCGCATCGCCAGGTCCTCCACCGGGTAGCCGGTCAGCACCATCTCGCCGAACACCACGAGGTGTGCTCCGGTGGCGTTAGCCTTCCGGCAGATCGCAGTGATCATCGTGGCGTTGCCCGGCAGATCACCCAAGCAAGGGTTCACCTGAGCCAAGGCCAGGCGCAGCTGCGGCATGACCCTCATCATCCAGCACGGTCACACCCAACCCCACCCCCATTGCTGTGCCGGGCTCAGTAGGATCCGCCAAATGCCCTGCGTGTCGCGCTCATTGCGCCTGACCGCTGTCCTGGTGACCACGCTCACGATCGGCGGGTGCGCCGCCGAGACCGTCGGTGATCGCCAGACCGCCGACATTGCCGGATTGAATCCAGGCGTCCGGTCCGAGGCAGGACCGGCCGGCCGGGTGCCCCCAGGGTTAGAGCGGTTCTACGGCCAGAGCCTGACCTGGGGCGGCTGCCAGGAATTCGCCACCACCGACCGTACCGAGGACTCCTTCGCCGATCCCGGGCTGCAGTGCGCCCGGGTGGAGGTGCCGCTTGACTACGCCAACCCGCAAGGGCGCACCGCCCGGCTCGGATTACTGCGCCGTCCCGCCGATAGCCAGCAGGAGCGACTGGGCTCCCTGCTGGTGAACCCCGGAGGTCCGGGCGCTTCGGGGATGGCCGCGGTCGCGTCGCTCGCCAGCGCGGTGGACGGCACGGACCTGGGCCGCCGGTTCGATCTGGTCGGCTTCGACCCTCGAGGAATCGGTGCCAGCGAGCCCAAGATCGTCTGCCGGACCACGCAGGAACAGGATGCCGAGCGGCTCGACCTCGATCTGGACACCTCACCGGCTGGGATCGCCCAGACCGAGAAAGAGAACCAGGACTACGCAGCGCTGTGCGCGCTGCGGTTGGGCAACGATGTCCTGGCCACCGCGGGGACCAGGGACGTCGCACGGGATATGGACGTGATGCGGTCGGCGCTGGGGGACCAGAAGCTGAATTATCTCGGTTACTCCTACGGCACCCGGATCGGTACCGCCTACGCGGAAAAGTTCCCGGGCAATGTGCGGGCGATGGTGCTCGACGGTGCGCTGGACCCGGATGAGAACCTGGTGGAAAGCCTGGTGAACCAGGGCGCGGGCTTCCAGCAGTCATTCGACTCATTCGTCGGTTGGTGTCTTGACCAGCCGCAGTGCTGGCTGGGCAGCACTCCGAAAGATCAGGCCAATCAAAGGTTCCAAGAGTTGCAGCGGCCGCTGATCGCTGCGCCGCTCCCGGTAGGCAACCGCAAGCTGTCCTACAACGACGCCATCACCGGCGCGCTCCAGGCGCTCTACAGCGACCAGCTCTGGCCGGTGCTCAACCGGGCTCTCACCGAGCTGCTCGCCGGCGACGGCTCAACCCTGCTGGCCCTGGCCGACATCTACTATCAGCGCGACACGGAGGGCTACTCCGGCAGCCTGGACGCTTTCAAGGCGATCCGCTGCCTCGACGACCCGCCGGTCAGCGATCCGGCGGTGGTCCGGGAGGCCGATCGGCGTTACCGGGAAGTGGCGCCCTTCCTCGACGACGGGAACCCACCGTCTGCGGCCCGCGACGCCTGCGTTTTCTGGCCGGTGCCACCGACCTTCCAGCCAGGCAAACCCAACGTCGACGGGCTGCCGGCGGTGCTGGTGATCTCCACGACTGGCGATCCGGCCACTCCCTACGAGGCTGGGGTGGAGCTGGCGAACCAGCTCAACGGCAGGTTGCTCAGCTTCGAGGGCAATCAGCACACGGTGGCACTGCAGGGCGTGCAGTGTGTGGACGAAACGATCTCTAACTACCTAGTGCGGCTCGTTTTGCCGGACCGCAACAGGCTGTGCGTCGCCGGCACCTGAATGCCCGGTAGCACCTCTATTGCTGATCAACAGGGCGCCAACCGCGCCGAGGAGACATACCGCTGCGGTGAGCAGGAAGATCTCCCGATACTGGGTGCGCAGCGCGGCCTCCAGAACCCGCTGGTACTCGGTGAGCTGCCGCTGGTACACCTCGCCGCTGACCCCGAAGGGCAGTGGAGTGGCCAGCTGAGCGGTGAGCTCGCGGAAGCGGTGCAGTCCCCAGGCCGACAGTGCCGCGACGCCGACGAGCATGCCGGTCATCCGGGCCACTACCACCGCGGCGGATACGACGCCGTGCCGGTCTGCGGGGGTGGCGCGCAGCGCCGCCGCGGACAGCGGCGCGATCACCAAGCCGAGTCCGAATCCGGCCAGCGCCAGGTCGGAATCCAGCCGAGGCAGGATCAGCAGACCGAGGTCGTGACTGGCCGCCAAGATGTCCACCGGCCATCCCGCGACCAACACGTAGCCCACGGCGGCCAGCAACATGCCGGTGACGGCCACCACGGCGTCACCCACCCGACTTGCGACAAATCCACCGATCAGCGCACCCGCAGGCAGTGCCACCAGGAATCGCACCAGCAGCATGGTCGCGCCGGTGGCGTCGCGGCCCAGCAGCGTCTGTGCGTAGAGCACGACGTCGACCAGGGTCACCATCAGAGCCGCACCGGCGGCCATGCTGACTCCGAGCGACCCGAGGAAGACCCGCCACCACACGCCATCGGGATCCAGCAACCGCACCGTCGCCCACCGCTCCCACAGCACGAAGGCGATCCCGGTCACGGCGGCCACTCCCAGCGCCAACCAGCCCCATGGCGGCAGGACCGCGCGATCAGGCTCGGGGTTGTACAGCGCTGCCACCAGTAGCCCCAGCGTGATCGCCAGCAACCCGCCACCGACGAGATCCAGCCGTGCGCGGTCCCGGGATTGCCCAGCCCCAGCCCTGGTCGCCGTCCCGGCCCGGGTCGCAGCCGGCACGGCCAGCCACACCGCCACCACCGCGGCCAGGGCGATCGGGACGTTCACCCAGAACACACCACGCCAGCCGATCAGCGCGGCCACCGCCACGCCGTACAGCGGGCCCAGCACGCTGCCCAGTTCCTGCGCAGCGCCCAGCACCCCCAACGCGGTGGATCGTCCACGATCCGTCCACAGGTCAGCGGTCAGCGCCATGGACACCGGCAGCAACGCGCCACCGGCGACACCCTGCAGCGCCCGCCCGGCCACGAGTAGTGGCAATGTTTCCGCGACCGCGGTGGCCACCGACCCGACCGCGAACATGATCAGGCAGATCTGCAGCAGCCGGCGCCGCCCGAAGCGGTCGGACGCTTGGCCCAGCAGCGGCATCGCGGCGACATAGCCCAGCAGGAAGCCGGTGATGATCGGGGTGGCCCGCTCCAGGCGGTTCAGCGGCACCTGCAGGTCGCGGATGATGTCGACCAGCAAGCTGACCACGACATAGGCGTCCAGCGCCGCCAGCAGCGTGACCAGCGCGCCAACACCCAGCGCGAGCCCGCGGCGACGGATCGGGGCTGCCGTCGAAAAACCGCCAGCGTTCATCGAGGCAAGCCGGGATCAGGCGGGCGCAGTGATCTCGGCCGGAGCGTCATATTCGGAGAAGCGGACGGTGATCGTGCCGTCGGAGGCCGGGAAGCGGGCCTGCACCAGCCGGAAATCCTGGGCGGCGATCCACACCGTACCGGTCTTGGGCTCGTCTTGCGGTCCCGGGAGAAGGGCGCCCAGTGGCTGCGCCGGGAAGTTCGCCTCGACCCGGTAGCTGTCCACCCCAGCGGCTTGCTCACGGGCTTCGGTGCTGGCGTCCGTGGCACTGGCCAGCACCGCAGCAATGCCGCGGTCAGGGTCGAGGATCAGACGCGGATCGTAGATCCCGCTGAGGTTGGAGGCCGGTAGCTTCAGGAATGGACCCGTGGCGCCACGCAAGTAAAGTTGCTCGTCGACAACCACGACCTCAAGTTCGACGATCTGTCCGCCCTGGTTGCGATTGACCGTGCCCTTAACTGATCCTTCCCGGGTGAGTTGGCCCTGGGCGGACTGGAACGGGATCTCCGGCGCATTGCCTTGGACGTCGACGTTGAACCGCGCGCTGGTCACCGTGCGCATCGCCGTGGCGGAATCGGCGAGCAGCCGAGCACCGTCGGGCAGGTCGGCGCCTTGCCCGCTGTCGCAGGATGTGATCAGTGCGATGACCAATGCGGCGAGCAGGGCGAGAAGGCGCAGATGTCGGCGCGGCATGGTCGCATCGTAGGGGGCGGACAACACGGCCGTCACCAACGGTCCTCTACCCTTCGCACATGGATCGCCAGCAGGAATTCGTGCTGCGCACGCTTGAGGAACGCGACATCCGGTTCGTTCGGCTGTGGTTCACCGACGTGTTGGGTTACCTCAAGTCGGTGTCGGTGGCGCCGGCCGAGCTGGAAGGAGCCTTCGCCGAGGGCATCGGTTTCGACGGATCGGCCATCGAGGGCTTCGCGCGGGCTTACGAGTCCGACATGGTCGCCAAGCCGGACCCGTCCACCTTCCAGGTGTTGCCATGGGAGAACCCGACCGGGGAGCACTACTCAGCCCGGATGTTCTGCGACATCGCGATGCCCGACGGTTCACCGTCGTGGGCCGACCCACGGCACGTGTTGAGCCGGGGGCTGTCCAGGGCGGCCGAGGCCGGCTTCACCTGCTACGTGCACCCGGAAATCGAGTTCTACCTGCTGCGTGACCTGCCCGACAACGGTTCCGAGCCGGTGGCCGCCGACTCCGGCGGGTACTTCGACCAGGCCAGCCACGATGCTGCGCCGCACTTCCGCCGCCATGCCATCGAGGCGCTCGAGCAGATGGGCATCTCGGTGGAGTTCAGCCATCACGAGGGCGCCCCGGGCCAGCAGGAGATCGACCTGCGCTACGCCGACGCGCTGACCATGGCCGACAACATCATGACCTTCCGGTATGTGGTGAAGGAGGTCGCGATCACCCAGGGGGTGCGGGCCTCGTTCATGCCCAAGCCCTACACCTCCCGCCCGGGATCAGCCATGCACACTCACATGAGCCTGTTCGAGGGTGACCGCAATGCATTCCACGACGATGGCGACCCCTACGAGCTGTCCAGCACTGGGAGGGCCTTCGTCGCCGGGGTGCTGCACCACGCTCGGGAGATCACCGCGGTGACCAACCAGTGGGTGAACTCCTACAAGCGGCTAATCACCGGTGGCGAGGCCCCGACCGCGGTCTGCTGGGGTCACGCGAACCGCTCGGCCCTGGTGCGGGTACCGATGTACTCGCCGGGCAAGGCGTCCAGCCGGCGGGTGGAGATCCGCACCCCGGACTCGGCGTGCAATCCCTACCTCGCCTACGCGGTCATCCTCGCCGCGGGATTGCGTGGGGTGCGGGAGGGCTACGAGCTGCCGCCGGCCGCCGAGGACGACGTGTGGGCGCTGTCCGAGCGGGAACGTCGAGCGGCAGGTTACGCGCCGCTGCCGCAGAATCTGTCGGAGGCGCTGGTGGAGATGGAGAACTCCGAGCTGGTCGCGGAGGCCCTCGGCGAGCACGTGTTCGACTTCTTTCTGCGCAACAAGCGCGCTGAGTGGGACAACTACCGCCGTCACGTGACCGCCTACGAGCTAAGCACCTACCTACCGGTCCTCTAGCCCGCCCCGTCGCGCCCCGCTTCGCGGCATGTCGCGCTGTCCTGCACGGTGTGTCGTGGCCTGGTGCACGTCCGCCTGGCAGCCTGTGCTCGAGTATTCGATCGACGAGCCAGGCTGCCTGGGATCACCATGGCAAGGTGCACATCCGGTGGCATCACGACGTCGGGAAGTTCGTCGCGCTAACCCGGCCGCTGCTGGAAGGTGATCCGGTCCGCCACACCATCGCGCTCACGGTGAGCCATGTGCTGATGCGGGTACCCGGCAGCACCGGCGATCCTCCAGTGCTGCTGACCGTCCACGACGGGGAGTGCCTCACCGGGGCAACGATCTGCACCCCACCCCGCGGTCTGATCGTCAGCGCCTTGCCGGTGGGGAGCACCGATGCGGCGGTCGAGGCGCTCGCTTTCGAGTACCCCAGGCTACCTGGCGCATTCGGGCCCCGCGACGTTGCGGAAGTGTTCGCCCGGGCATGGTCGGCGTCGACCGGTGTATCGGTGCACGAACAGATGGCGCAGCGGCTGTACAGCCTGCACCGGCTCACACCGCCGGTCGGCGTGCCCGGCACGGTGCGGCAGGCCGGCGTCGGCGACTTCGAGCTGCTGGCGCAGTGGCGGCAGCACTTCGCCGACGAGGCGACCGGCGGTCTTCGCGGCCCGGGCAGCGCAGCGCAGCAGACCCGCCAGGCACAAATAGCGGGCACCGTGGCGCTGCTGTGGGAGGTCGCCGGGCGTCCCGTGGCGTGGGCATCGGTGACTGCCCCGTTGGCCGGAATGTCGCGGATCGCACCGGTATTCACGCTGCCGCAGCATCGCGGGCACGGGTACGGCAGCGCGGTGACAGCGGCCGCCGCAGGCTGGGCCCGGCGGGCCGGTGCGAGGCACGTGGTGCTGTTCACCGACCTGGCGAACCGGATCACCAATGTGATTTACCCACGCGTCGGGTTCCGTCCGGTACATGACGCGGTCGACTTCACATTCACGCCCGCGCCAGTTCCGCAGTCTGGGGACACAACGCGGTAATCCGGACTCGGTTTGGCGCAGTCTGCCTCCAGAACGCTGAGGTGGGGAGCACGGATAACCTTGGGGGGTGGGCACTCGATTACTTGTGTTACAGCCCTCCGACGGCGACCCTCCGGAGCGGCTGGGTGACTGGCTCGTCGGGGCAGGGGCGCAGCTCATCCTGCGGCGACCCGCGACCGACGGGCTACCCGAGAACCTCGATGGCGTCGACGGAGTGGTCTGCATGGGCGGCCACATGAGCGCCCTTGACGATGCCGACCACCCGTGGTTTGCCGGGCTGCGGTGGTTGCTCGCCGACGCGGTCGCCCACCGACTGCCGGTCCTCGGGATCTGTCTCGGTGGGCAGCTGCTGGCGGTGGCTACCGGCGGCGCGGTCCGCCGTGGTGTCGACGGCCCCGAGGCGGGCACCCGGCTCATCGCCAAGCGGGACGCGGCCGCGCACGACCCGCTGTTCGCGCAGCTACCGCTGACCCCCGACGTCATCCAGTTCCACCACGACGAGATCCACCGGCTGCCGCCGGGCGCAACCCTGCTCGCCTCGTCACCGCAGTACCCGAACCAGGCTTTCCGGATCGGCGCGGCCGGTTACGGCCTGCAGTTTCACATTGAGACTTCGCCCGCCACGGTGTTGTCCTGGGCACGGCGCGACACTGCGGGCACTGCCGCGGTTCCGCGCTGGCAGCTCGAAGCCGATCATCTGGAGCAGGTACACGCCGACATGGCGGAGGTCTGGCAGCCATTGGCAGCCCGGTTCGTTGCGCTGGCCGCGGGAGAGCTGATGCCGGCGGTCGGACCCGGAGATCGCCCGGCTCTCCCGCTGCTGGGCCATTAGCACGTCGGTCCTCATGGCAGCTGAGTTCATGGCAACTGACGGCAGGCGTACCGCGCTGGCGCTGGCGCGGCTGGGTTTCATCAATGACCGCTCCGCGGAGACCCTCACCAGGCTGGGCTGGTGGCGTAACGGCCAACCCAGCGAGGACGCGGGGAACGCGCTGTGGGCGCTGGCGCGCACACCCGACCCGAACCTGGCGCTGCGCACCCTGCTCCGGCTGGCCAATGCCGCCGGTGACGGATGGGCGGAGTTGGACGCCGCGCTGCGCCAGCAACCCTCCGTACGTGGGCGGCTGCTGAGCGTGATGGGCTCATCGACTGCACTGGGGGACCATCTAGTCGCTAAGCCCGAACGCTGGCGCCGGCTGGCCACGTCAGACGCGACCGCACTCAACTGGACCGATCGGGCAGCCGAGCAGTTGCTTGCCGCGGTCGGCGCGGATGCCACCGGCCCACGGCCAGGCACCAAGGAGGGCGCCCGGGCGTCGCTGACCGGTGTCAACGCCCAGCGAGCGCTGGGAGCGGCATATCGCGACCTGATCGCCGAGCTGGCCGCCGCTGATCTCGCCACCGTGGTCGAGCCCGAACTGCCAGTGTTGTCGTTCGAGCAGGTTGGTGCGGCACTCGCCGAGCTGGCCGTCGGGGTACTGCACGCCGCGCTGGCCGTCGCGGTGACCGAGGTCGTTGGACCGGATGGGCTGCCGCCCCGGCTCGCGGTGATCGGGATGGGCAAGTGCGGTGGCGCCGAGCTCAACTACGTCTCCGACGTCGACGTGATCTTCGTGGGTGGTGCTGAGGACGAGTTGAGCGCTGCCACCAAGTTGGCTTCCGCGACGATGCGGCTGGCGTCGGCGTGCTTCGAGATGGACGCGGCGCTGCGGCCGGAGGGCAAGGCCGGCGCTTTGGTGCGCACCCTGGATGGGCACCTGTCCTACTACCGACGGTGGGCCAAGACCTGGGAGTTCCAGGCGTTGCTCAAGGCCCGCGCGGTGGCGGGGGACACCGAACTCGGCGAGCGCTACGTGGCGGCCGTCGCGCCGTTGGTGTGGACTGCGGCAGATCGGGAGCACTTCGTGCCCGAGGTTCAGGCGATGCGCCGCCGCGTCGCTGCGCATGTGCCGGCTGAGCTGGTGGATCGGGAGCTCAAGCTGGGCCACGGCGGTCTGCGGGATGTGGAGTTCGCGGTGCAGCTACTGCAGCTGGTGCACGGGCGTACCGACGAGTCGCTGCGGGTCGGGTCCACCGTGAAGGCTTTGGCGGCCCTGGGCGCGGGCGGGTACGTCGGCCGCGACGACGCCGCGAATCTGGCGGCCTCCTACCGGTTTCTGCGTCTGCTGGAGCACCGGCTGCAGTTACAGAAGCTGCGCCGTACCCATCTGCTCCCGGCCGACGACGACACAGCAGCGTTGCGCTGGCTGGCCCGCGCGGCGGGAATCCGTCCGGACGGGCGCCGCGATGCCGTGGGGATGCTCCGTGCGGAGTACACCCGGCAGTCGCACCGCGCTCGCCGGCTGCACCAGAAGCTGTTCTACCGGCCGCTCCTGGAGGCCGTGGCCAGGGTCCCCACCGAGGTCTACCGGCTGTCGGAGTCGTCGGCGAAGGCGCGGCTGGCCGCGCTGGGCTACGCCTCACCGCAGGGAGCCTTGGGGCATCTGCGGGCGCTCACCGACGGGGTTTCTCGGCGCGCCGCGATCCAGTCCGCGCTGCTGCCGGTGTTGCTGGAGTTCCTCGCCGACACCCCGGATCCCGACGGTGGACTGGCCGCCTACCGCCGGGTATCCGAGGCGCTTGATGAAACCCCGTGGTACCTGCGGTTGCTGCGCGACGAGGGTGCCGTGGCGCAGCGATTGATGACTTTGCTGGGCACGTCCCGGATGGTTGCCGACCTGCTGGTCCGGGCCCCGGAGGCGTTGCGACTACTCGCCGATTCCCACGAGTTGGCCGGGCGTGATCCGGTGGAGGTGGCGGCGTCACTGCGCTCCACCGCGGACCGGCACCGGGACCCAGAGGCGGCGGTGATGGCCGCCCGCGCGCTGCGCCGCCACGAGTTGTTCCGGATCGCCTGCGCTGACCTGCTGGGACTGCTTCACGTCGACGCGGTGTGCGCGGCGCTGTCGTCGGTGTGGACCGCTACGCTGGCCGCGGCGCTGGACGCGGCACTGCGCGCCGAGACGCAACGCAGGCAGGCTCAACCGGCCCGGATCGCGGTGATCGGGATGGGCCGGCTCGGTGGCGCCGAGCTGGGTTACAGCTCTGATGCCGACGTGCTGTTCGTCTGCGAGCCGTCACCGGACGGCGGGTCCGGGCAAGACGCTGAGACCGACGCGGTGCGCTTTGCCTCCTCGGTCGCCGAGTCGGTGCGCAAGCTGCTTGGCTCCCCAAGTCAAGATCCACCTCTGGTCGTTGATACCGGCCTGCGTCCGGAGGGCCGCTCGGGCCCGTTGGTGCGAACCTTGGCCTCCTATCGCACCTACTACGCTCAGTGGGCGCAGACCTGGGAGGCGCAGGCCCTGCTGCGGGCCACACCGGTGGCCGGCGACGCAGAACTGGGGCAGCGGTTCATCGCGGCGATCGACCCGGTGCGCTACCCCGCGGGTGGGCTCACGGCACGGCAGGCCACCGAGATCCGTCGGCTGAAGGCCAGGGTCGACTCCGAACGACTGCCCCGCGGCGCCGATCCGGCCACCCACACCAAGCTCGGCCGCGGGGGATTGGCCGACGTTGAGTGGACCATCCAGCTGCTGCAGTTGCAGCACGCTCACGAGATCCCGGCGCTGCGCACCCAGTCGACCCATGCGGCACTGCGGGCCGCAGCTGATTCAGCCCTGCTCACGTCGTCCGATGCCGAGGCGCTGCTGGCTGCCTGGCAACTCGCGACCCGAACCCGCAACGCGCTCACCCTGGTCAGAGGCAAGCTGACCGACCAGCTACCCAGCTCCGGAAGGGAGCTGCTGGCAGTGGCGCGAGTGCTTGCGCGCTCTTCCAGAGCCGACCCCGGCGAGGTCGTTGACGAGTACCGCCGCACCACTCGGCGAGCAAGGGCCGTTGTGGAGCGCTCCTTCGGCGCCTGACAACACCCGGTCTCATTCGCTGTAGTCGGAGCTGCCTGATCGAGTAAGGCCCCGCTGGGTGAACCACGCTCGCGCGCCGGGCAGGAACATCGGTATCACTGCGATGATCATCAGTACGGGGGTGGCCAGCAGACCGGCCCTGGTCATCGTCGGCGCAGTGCCGAACACGGCAGCGCTATAGAGGGCACCGAGCAGCGCAGCCGGGATGAGCGCGAAGCGGGCCCAGCCGCGGCCCGAGTGCATCGCCATCGCCAACGCCATCTGGACGAGGATCGCCAGAACGCCGGCACCGATCAAGATCGCTACTGTGGCGGTGGCCACCTCCGCGTTGGTCGCGCGTGCCTCGTCGGGGAACTGTCGCTCGACGATCGAAAACATGGCGTCCTGTAGGTCGCCGAAGTAGCGCAGGGTGGCAGCTGCGGTGATCACTCCTACCAAGCAGGCCGCCAGCCACAGCCAGTAGGAGAGGTCGATCAGCCGCGGTCGAGGTAGCGCGGCAAGCTCCGAGGGCATAGCCCTTGTTGCCCGGCTCGGACGTGCCGGGGGTGCCGGGGGTGCCGACGGGGGGGAGTCGCCGCGTTCTGCCTGCATCAGGCAGAAACCTACCCTGGCGCCCGACGCGCCACCGGCCGGGGGAGATCCCCTAATCGGCCTGTGGGGAGACCCCCCAGTCCCGGTATGCCGTCGGCAGACAACCCGGCGGCAACCCCGATGGCGGGAGGTCGTCGCGGCTCTAACTTTGTCTTCACCAGACACCCGGTGAACATCACCGGACGCAGATCCCACTTAGATCAAGGAGACCATCATGAGCCAGTTCACCAACTTCACCAACTTCGCGCCCGTGCACGACGTTGAGGACGTCAACACCTCAGGCGGCGACGGCGGCAACGGCGGCATCGCCCTGGGTGGCGATGGCGGCAACGCCGGCGGTGGCGACGGCGGCGACGCCACCCAGGCCGGCCTGCTCAACCTGAACCTCCTCAGCGATGTCGAGGGCGGCGACGGTGGCGAGGGCGGCGAGGGTGGCGACGGCGGCAACGCCAGCGCCAACGGTGCCGCCGGGGGCGACGGTGGCACCGTCCAGGCCAACCAGTACAACAGCCTGGAGCAGGACTACGAGTTCGAGGACTCGTTCAACGAGGACAACAGCATCAAAATCGAGGACAACGACACCACCATCAGGGATTCGTTCAACGAGGACAACGACGTCTTCTACGCGAACCGTTCGTTCAACGAGGACAACGACGGTGTCGACAACGCCGGTGGCTACATCAGGGACAGCATCGTGGCCGGCGACGACGTGGAAAACTCGGGCAACTCCGACGACGACGTCAGGATCGACGACTCCTTCAACACCGACTACCGCGAATACAAGATCGACAACTCCGACGACGATGTCTACAACACCGAGATCGAGGACTCGTTCAACCGGGAGGACAATGACTTCCTGGACCTTGACGTTCTGAACGGGATTGACCTCTGAGACACCCATGGATGAGCGAGCTCGTCCATCACGGTTGTCCAGGATGGGCCCGCCGCCTTTCTCCGGGGGTGACGGGCCCGTGCCCTGGTAGTGACGTTCGGACACGCGTAACACGAAGAAAGAATGGAGGTGAATGACGTGCTCTCTGTTTCCTCGCTTATTGAATTTCTCATGAATTTGCTGCGCGACAAGGACGCCCAGGCAGAGTTCGTGGCCGACCCCGATGGCATGCTGGCCCGGCATGGCCTGGAAGGCATTTGTGGTCAGGACGTGCGCGACGTAGCCCCAATGGTCGCTGACCACGCGGCGGTGCATGTCAAGAACGGCGGCTATCATTCCTCGTCGAATGACGACGACGACCCAGTCCGGCAGATCAAGCACCTCACCGAGCACTACGAAGTCAAAAACACCGTGGTGAACCCTGCCGATGAGTACAACTACACCTATGTTGACGACCGCGACACCAACGTCAACCTCAACATTGACGACCGGGACACGATCGTCAACGTTGATGACCGGGACAGCACAGACATCCACGCGGACGGTGATGTCACCATCGTGGACTCGTTCAACGAGGACAACGACGTCAACGTGATAGAGGACTCGTTCAACCAGGACAACGACGGGGTCGACAACAAGGGCGGCACGATCGATGACAGCGCCGTGGCAGGCGACGACATCGACGACTCGCTCAACTCCGACGACGACATCGATGTCAGCGACTCCTACAACGCTGACAACAGCGAGACCAATGTCGATGCCTCTGACGACGACATTACCGAGGTCAGTGTCGAGGAGTCGTACAACACCGAGGACAACGACGTAGTGGACGTCGATGCGACCGAGTCTGCAGCGTGACCAAGGGGCGTGCCCGGGTAGAACCTGCGCGGGTTACCCTCCCGGTGAGCTCCAGGCAACAGCAGTTCCGCCACCCTTCCAATAACCAAGGGTGGCCGAACTGCTGTCCGGCTATGCCGGGGTGATGATGAGGAGGAGCAGTGACGCCATCGGCGCCGCTCAAGGCCGTGGATCTGGCGCTCGCAACGATCGCTCGGTACGACCGATCGGACCTTGACGCCCGGCTGCAGCACGCTCGCGCCCGGCTGCTGGACGAGCAGGTCCGGGTGCTCGTGGTCGGCGAGTTCAAACAAGGCAAGAGCTTGCTGGTCAACGGCTTGGTGAAGGCACCGGTGTGCCCGGTTCATGACGACATGGCCACCTCGGTGCCCACCGTGGTCCGCCACGCCGAGACCCCGGTGGCCGCAATGGTCCGCCTCCTCAACCCCGAGGATGACGATCTAGGCAGCCGGCGGACCGAGCGCATCGAGGTACCCGTCGACAAGCTCGCCGAGCACGTCTCGGAGAACGGTAATCCCGGCAACAAGGAGGGGTGGAGCTACGCCGAGGTCGGCCTCCCGCGTCGCATCCTGACCGGTGGGCTGGAGTTGGTCGACACTCCAGGAGTCGGCGGGCTGAACTCCGTGCACGGCGCGGCGACGATGGCGATGCTGCCTTCCGCCGACGCTGTCTTGCTGGTGTCCGACGCCTCCCAGGAATACACCGCACCTGAGCTCGAGTTCCTGCGCCAAGCCGCCAAGGTGTGCCCCAACGTGGCATGCGTGCTCACTAAGACCGACCTGTATCCGGAGTGGCGGCGAATCGCGGAGCTCGACCGGACACACCTGGCGACGGTGGACATCGATGCGCAGCTGATGTCGGTCTCCTCCACCCTGCGGGTGCAGTCGATCCAGGCTCAGGACGCCGATCTAGATGCTGAATCAGGTTTCCCGGCGCTGATCAGTTATCTGCGTGAGCACGTCGTGGGCCAGGCGGATCTGCTGGCGCGCCGGTCGACCGTGCACGATGTGCTCGTGGTCACCGATCAGCTTGCCGCCGGGCTGCGCGCCGAGCAGGCAGCCCAGTTGAACCCCGAAGCCGCCCAAGGAGTGATCAAGCAGCTGACCGAGGCCCAACAGCGCTCCGCGGCGCTGAAGGAACGATCTGCGAAATGGCAGCACACGCTCAATGACGGCGTTGCCGACCTCAACGCCGACATCGACTACGACCTGCGGGACCGGATGCGCGAGATCGTCCGGTTGGCCGAGGAAGAAGTCGATCGCAGCGGTGACCCGACGAAGACCTGGGACCAACTGTCGACCTGGGTCGAGCAGGAGGTGTCCTCGGCGGCGTCGGCGAACCTCGTCTGGGCCACCCAGCGGGCGCGATGGCTGGCCACGCAGGTCGCCGACCACTTCGCCGAGGATGAGAACCGGGTACTGCCCAAGCTGCGGACCGAGGTCGCCGATGCGCTGGGTGCGGTGCGAACCATGCAGCTGCGTGAGATCGAACCGTTCGGCATCGGGCACAAGGCTTTGACTGGTCTGCGGGGCGGTTACGTCGGTGTCCTGATGTTCGGAATGCTGGGGACCCTCGTCGGCTTGTCGCTGATCAACCCGTTCTCGATTGGTGCCGGCCTACTGCTGGGCGGCAAGACCATCACCGATGAGCGCCGCCGTATCACCAGCCGACGGCAGAACGAAGCGAAGACGGCGGTACGTCGATACATCGACGATGTGATCTTCCAAGCGAGCAAGGAGACCCGGGACATGCTCCGGCGGGTGCAGCGTGACCTGCGGGACCATTTCACCACCCAGGCCGAGGAGACGAACCGGTCGCTGAGTGACTCGCTGCGCGCCGCAGAGAGATCGGTCAAGACGACCAAGGGAGATCGGGAAAGGCGGTTGACCGAGATCAAAGCCGAACTGGAGCGCTTGGAGACGCTGCAGCAGAAGGTCCGCACGCTGCTGCCCCAAGCGACTCCGGCTCGATGAGCGGTCCGGTGCGGGCGGGAGGTCAACGTAGCCTGTCCGTGACCGTCCGCGGCGTGCTCCGCCGAGCGGTCGAGGTCTACCGTGATCAACCGCAGACCTCGCAATGGTTGCGCCAGCAGCTGGACAGGCTCGACGAGCCGCTGCGGGTCGCGATCGCAGGCAAGGTCAAGGCCGGCAAGTCGACATTGCTCAACGCGCTGGTAGGGGAGCAGATCGCACCGACCGACGCCGGGGAATGCACCCGGGTCGTCACCTGGTACTGCGACGGGCACAGCCCCAAGATCGTGATGCATCCCAAGGAAGGTTCGCCCACCCCGCTACCGGTGAACCGGCAGGATGGGGCACTCACCATCGACCTGCAGGGCACGTCCGCCGAGGCGCTGAACCGGCTGGTGGTGCATTGGCCATCACAAAGTCTGCGCACCGCCACCTTGATCGACACGCCGGGTATCGCGTCGGTGTCGACTGACAACTCCCAGCGCACTCTTACCTTCCTCACCCCCGAGGACGACTCTCCGGCTGAGGCCGACGCGGTGATCTACCTGATGCGTCACCTGCACGCCACGGACGCCAAGTTCCTGGAGTCGTTCCGTGACCAGGGGGTGGGC